>NZ_CP084753.1:0-300000 GCF_020535545.1 Roseateles sp. XES5 | reverse complement strand
AGAATGGATGTCTTGATCTTCATGTCCGTTCCCTTTGTTCTGTTGTGGTGGTCTTGACGGTTACGATGTCGAAAGCAGCCACTTTTATCAAACCGAAATAACTGATCCCGACTTCAGAAAAACTTTAGCGAGAGGGCGATGCGATCCGCTCGATCAGGGCGGCGTCGACTGACACGCCGTCCCGTTCCGTCCGCCGCCGCGCAGCCTGCCGACGGCCACCAGGAAGGCGGGCTCCATCCTGCGCCGCGATCGCTTCGACAAGGTTCGAAACCCGATGTGCAAAGCCTTCCGAAAAGGCGGAGGGGTCGAACGCAATGAAGCACTGGCCGGTTTTCGGCGGCCCGCCCAACGTGCCGGAAAACGGGCTGGCATCCTTGCTCAAGGCCGCACCCGACAGGCAGGAGGCGAGGATTTCCACGAGGAGGCCGGCGCCAAAGCCCTTGTGCCCGCCCGCCGGCAGCATCGAGCCCTTGAGGGCCGCGGCCGGATCGGTTGTCGCTGCCCCGCTGGCGTCGATCGCCCAGCCGGGTTCGATGGGCCTGCCTTCGCGTGACCGCAAGAGGATTTCGGATTTCGCCACGACGCTCGCCGACTGGTCGAGAATGAGCGCCGCCCCGCCCGCGTCGTCGGGAACGCCAAGCGCAAACGGATTGGTGCCGATGACCGGCACACGTCCTCCGGGCGGCGCGATGGAGGCCGGCGCATGGGTGGTGCACAGTCCCAGCAGGCCTGCCTCGGCGATGCGCTCGGCATGATGGCCGAGCACGCCGCAATTGTACGAGTTGAACACCGTCATCGCCGCCACGCCATTCTCACGCGCGGCGGCGATGAAACGCGGCCAGCCGGCGTCGATCGCGGGATGGGCAAAGCCGGTCGCCGCATCGACGACGACCGCACCGGGACGCGGCTGCGACACCACCGGCCGCGCCACGCCATCGACCTTGCCGCAGCGTATGTGCTCGGCATAGATCGGCACGTAAAGCAGTCCGTGGCTGCGAATGCCGTCACGTTCCGCCAACATCGTCGAGCGGGCAACGGCGGCGGCGTTGTCCTCGCGGGCGCCCGCGGCCACCAAGGCACGCAGGCACACTTGCTCGATCGCGGCGAGCGTCATCATCCGGTCCGTCATGGGAACGTCCTCAATCGTTGTCGGTGGTGCCGGCGCCCGCGCCCCGGGCACGCGAAAAGTCCGAGGCCGGCACATAGGTCCTCGCGGCCAGGCCGAGCGCGGCAGCATAGGCCGCGGCATCGGTCGCCGCAGGCCGCGGCGTTCCCGGGCAGACGGATGCGCCACCGTCAGGCAGGTGGCGCAGGGCCGTTATGTCGGACATCAGGCTGCAGACGTCAGGCAGGCTGGCGAGCGGGACGACATCGCCGTTTGCGCATTCCAGCGCGAAGTTTAACCTCGTATCCATCGCCGCTGCGCCGGCAAGGCCGATCAGCAGCAAGCCTTCCGTTGGATTTTGGAGGGAGATCCGCTCGGTCTCTCCACAGCACAGCGCATCGATGGCCGCCTGACCAGCCAGAATTGCCTGGCTGCCGCGGGGATCTCCATCAACAGCCGAGACGACGGTTCCGAGGGCGTCGACGCCACGCGCAGAGAGCCACAGGGCGGCACTACCGATCTCATCCGCCACCCCTTGGGGCAGGCCGGCACCACGGGCGGCCTTGCGGGCCAGCGACTGCACTTCGTTGTAGGAAAGAAGGATTTGCGTCATGGCAGCACCGGAAGCCAGCAGTCGTCGGTTTCGCCGGCCGAGATTTCACCGGCCGTCGGCGCGCCCTGGAAAAGCGTGATGCGGGTCCAGCGATCCGAGCGCGGATCGAACTTCGAGGCGCCGAAGAAGGCGAGCTTACAGCGCAGCATGTCTATGGGCAGGCAGCGATCCGACAGAAGGTTGTCACGGATTTCCGCATAGGGCGCGGCCGCCGTCGTCTGGATGCGGCGTGCGATATGCCGATGTTGCGGGAAACGCGCGAGGAAAGCGGCAATGCTTTGCCCATCCGGCGCTTGCGCAAGATCAGCAGCAAGCCGCTGCACCTGCCGGGCGATATCGAGTGGCAGTTCCAGATCCGCACCGGGCTCGTCGTCGCGGCGGCCAAGGCGGGGCTCCAACTTCTCCTCCGACACGTACCAGAACTGGGCGGTCTCGGCCGGCGCGCCAAAGGCGATGGCCATGGCCCAGCCGTAGTGTGCGTGCAACAGGCGGCGCAGGGCCGCAACGGGCATGCCAGGCTCGAACGTCCCTTCCCGCGCGGCCGCCATGCCGTCCGCAAGGTCGTCGTTCTCCGCGCCCGCCATTTCGATGACGAGCGCAGCCAGCAATTCCTGGAAATCCACGGACAGGGATTGCGAACGATCCAGCAACGCGGCGACCGGGCAGGACGTCGCCAGCAGCCTTGCCGGGTCGATCCAGCTTCCAGCCTCGACCCATTCCCCGCGCAGGCGAAGGATACGGGCCATCAGGGCTTCGTCCTCGACAGCCCATTGATCGAGATGCAGCATCGCCTGCCGCCTGAGGTCGGCAAGCCGGTTCAGCGCCGCCGCATCCAGATAGGGCTTCGCCCGCACCCGGGCCAGAGCCGTCTCGCGGGCGTGCATCCAGTTGTTGAGGAGTATCGGATGGTTGGCCAGGAACGGCGCCATGCCAAGACCGGTGGAATTGCCGACGCCGATATGGCGACGGAGGTCGGGAGCAAGCGGCACGAAGGTTTCCGGGGCCCTGCGCCGGGCGACGTGTTCGACGAGGTCGTGGGAGAATTCGCGGATCAGCCAGACGGTCAGCATCTCCGCCTGGAAGGGGCCAGCCAGGCCTTCCCGCGCCGCCAGCACGAAACGGTCGGCTATGCCGAATTTGCCATTGCCGTAGACGGCGGTGGTGCGCAGCAGGTAGCCGACTTCGCCGAGGCGATGCCTGTCCGGCTGACGGCCCTGGGCGAGACTGTCGACGACATGTTCGAAGAAGCGCACGGACTTGTTGGCGCGGCTGAGAACAAGGTCCAGCGGACCGAACCGACCCGCCTCCTGCCGCGGCGCATTCGCGCGCAGGCGGTCGATCTCCGCGGCGTCGGGGATGCCGTCATAGAGCACATAGCTCGCATCCCAGGCTTCCGCGATCACGCGGTCGGAGCGCTGGTCGTCGGGAAGCGGGCAGGAAAAGGCGACCAGACTATAATCATGCCCGCCGAGCGTGAGCGTGTAGACCGCATCGCCGAAACCCGCATCGTCCATGGTCCAGACCGGGCGGCGCACCCTCGTGCCGCTTGCGGCGAGACGGCGGATCAGGCTGCGCAGGAAACTCAGCCGCGTCGGGAACGAGGCTCCCATCCGTTGCAGGCGCATGACGACGTCAGGTGAACGCAGCGCCAGCACGGGTCCTGTCGCAAGCTCGCGTGCACGGCCGGTCATGGCATCGGCCCGAAGGATGCGTTGTAGAACCGCAGCCAGTTGCCACCCATGATGCCGCCCACTTCCTCTTCGGAGAAGCCGGCATTGCGCAGGCCATGGCGCAGGTTTCCAAGGTCCGCATTGCTGTTGAACCAATGCGGCTGCCGAGGGAAGCCTGCCGCTGCCGCCGATCCTTCGCCGTAGTCCGTCGCCTTCGACCAGCGCCCGTTGCGCATCCATGTCACGACGGAATCCGGCTGGTCCTGGCACAGGTCGCTGCCGATGCCGATATGCTCGGCGCCATAGCGCGATGCCGTCTCGGCGACCATGGCGCAAAAATTCTCCAGCGTGCAGTTCGAACCGTCCTTCAGATGATGCGGATAGAGCGAAAGCCCAAGCATGCCGCCCGACCACGTCAGCGCCTTCAGCACGGTGTCGGACTTGTTGCGCAGCGCCGGATGCCACCAGTGCGGGTTGGCATGGGTAATGGCGATCGGGCGCGTCGAAATCTCGATTGCCTCCAAGGTAGAGCGTTCGGCGGAATGGCTCATGTCGATGACCATGCCGACGCGGTTCATCTCGGCAATGGCCTGCCGGCCGAAGCGGGTGACGCCAGGATCTTCCCCCTCATAGCAGCCGGTGGCAAGCAAGGACTGGTTGTTGTAGGAGAGCTGCATGAAGCGGACGCCGAGCGTGTGGCAGACCTCGATGAGGCCGATATCATCCTCGATCGGCGACGGGTTCTGCAGGCCGAAGAAGATGGCCGTGCGCCCTTCCCGCATGGCGCGCTCGATATCGCTGCCGGAGCGG
The DNA here is from genome assembly GCF_020535545.1 of Roseateles sp. XES5. NCBI lineage: Bacteria > Pseudomonadati > Pseudomonadota > Betaproteobacteria > Burkholderiales > Sphaerotilaceae > Roseateles > Roseateles sp. XES5. The sequence continues at coordinate 295,802 of NZ_CP084753.1, read as the reverse complement.
CCGGGAAAGATGAGATCCGGATGGCGCTCGAAATGCCGGTTCCAGGCGATGATATTGGCCACCGTTTCGCGGAAATTTTCGTGATAGGCGATGGTGGCATGCACCGCATGCACGCCGCCGGCCCGCATCTCGGAAAAGACGCTCGGGCTCCAGTTGGCATATTGCAGGCAGTCGACGAGGGGGCTGGCGATCTTCGCGTCCATGGCCTTACTCCGGCTCCCCCGCCCGGATATAGGCGGTCTTGACCTGGGTGTAGAACTCGGCCGCCGAACGGCCCTGTTCGCGCGAGCCGAAGCTCGAATCCTTCCTTCCGCCGAAGGGCACGTGATAGTCCGTACCCGCCGTCGGCAGGTTGACGGTGACGCAACCGGTCTCGACATGGCGCCGGAAATGCGTGGCGCGGGCGAGCGAGCGGGTGAAGATGCCGGCGACGAGGCCGAAGCGGGTGTCGTTGACGACGGAAAGCCCCTCCTCGTAGGAGCCGACCTTCTGTACGGCGGCGATCGGCGCGAACATCTCCTCGCGGTTGAAATCCATCGCATTGGTCGTGCCGGTCAACAGGGCCGGCGCCATGTAGAAGCCGTCATGGACAAGTTGCAGGCACTCGCCGCCGACGGCGACCTCGGCACCGGCGGCGCGGGCGCGCTCCAGCCAGGCGAGGTTCGCCGCAAGCTGGCGCTCGCTCACGACCGGGCCGATCTGCGTACCGTCCGCCAGCGCATGGCCGACTTTCAATGCGCCAACGGCGCCCGCAAGCTTCTCGACGAAGCGGTCGTGAACCGCCTCATGCACCACGAGGCGCGACGAGGCTGTGCATTTCTGCCCGGTGCCGGAATAACCGCCTCCGATCGATGCCGCCACGGCAAGGTCGATATCGGCATCGTCCATGACGAGCAGCGCGTTCTTCGAGCCGAGTTCCAACTGGAATTTGGTGAGGTTGGCAGCGGCCGCAACCGCGACCTGGCAACCGACCTCGTAGGACCCAGTAAAGGTGACGGCATCGACCCCGCGGTGGCCGGCAAGCCCGTTTCCGACGACGGCGCCAGGCCCCATCAGAAGCTGGAACGTCCCGTCCGGCAGGCCGGCGCGGTGGATGATATCGGCGAGCGCATAGGCCGAAGCCGGGGTCTCGTTGGCCGGTTTCCAGATGACGGCGTTGCCATAGGCGAGCGCGGGCGCGATCTTCCAGCTGGCCGTGGCGGTCGGAAAGTTCCAGGGCGAAACGACGGCGACCAGCCCCATCGGCTCGCGGCGCATGTCGATCTCGATGCCGGGACGCACCGAATCCGCATTCTCGCCGAGCTGGCGCAGCACTTCGGCGGCATAATAGGTGAAGAACTGGCCCGCGCGGAACACCTCGCCGCGGCCTTCGGCCAAGGGCTTGCCCTCTTCACGCGAGAGCAGCTCGCCAAGCTCGGCGGCGCGGTCCATCAGCTCGGTGCCGATCCGGTTCAGAACTGCCTGCCGCTGTTCCAGCCCCACGGCCCGCCAGGCCGATACCGCTTTGCGGCTGGCCGCGACCGCCTCCTCGACATCGGCTGCATCCGCCTGCGCATAGAGGCCGATCAGGTCCGTGATATCGGACGGATTGCGGTTTTCATGGAAGCGTTCGCTTTGCCTCCATTGTCCGCCGATCAGGTTGGCGTAGCGTTCTGCCATGTGCGGTCTCCATTCTGTCTGGATCGAAAAATCCGCCAGCGGTGCGCTTCAATCAAGCGGATATTTCTGTTATCAATTTCAGAAGAATTGAAGTGGGCGTCATGATCAAGCTGGAAGCATTGCGGGTCTTCGTCACGGTGGCGGAGAGCGGGAACATTAAGGACGCGGCTGATGCCGTCGGCCGCACGGCCTCGGCCGTATCGATGACGCTCAAGCAACTGGAAGACGAGATCGGCGGTCCGCTGTTCCAGACCGACCGCAAGAACAGCCTGACCGCCCTCGGCAACCTGATGCTCGATCTCGGCCGCGAACAGATTCGCAGCTTCGACAAGTCGGTCAGCATCATGCGCGCCTTCGCGCACAGCCGGATCGGCAGCCTGTCGATCGCCTCGGTGCCCTCGGTGGCGACGAACGTGCTGCCGCCGATCCTGCAACGCTTTCTCGAAACCCGGCCGCAGGTGCAGGTGGAATTGTTCGACATCGACAGCGCGCAGGTGCGTCGCATGGTGGAAAGCGGTGTCGCCGACCTCGGCATTGCCGGAGAGAGCCGTGGCGGCGGGGCTGTGGAATTCACGCCGCTTTTTTCCGACCGCTTCAAGCTGCTCTGCAAGGATGATCACGATCTTTGCCGCCTGGGCCGGCCCGTCGGATGGAGCGACCTCAACGCGGCGACGCTGATCCGCAACGGCGCCTCCGACAGGATCGAGGCGGAGGATTACAGGCAGCTTTCGGCGCAGTCGCTGATCACGGTCTACAATGTCACCTCGCTGGTCGCGATGGTGAAGGCGGGCCTCGGCCTTACCATTCTGCCTTCGCTCACCATGCACGGCACCCATGAGGGCGTGGCGGCGCTCGACCTTGCCGATGCGGCGGCGAGCCGCCGGGTGGGACTGGTCGAGCGGCGCGACGTGCCGCCCTCTCCGATTGCCGCCGCTTTTCGCGCCTTCGCCCTGAAGGAAATTCCGGCCCTGGTCGCCGAACGGCTCGGCAACTAGAGCATGTCAGGTTCAGATTGAACCAGACATGCTCTAAATTCTTTTGTTTTCGTTTGCCTTTTCGGGAAAACCGGTTCCCACTTTTCCCTGACAAACTCTAGCGCCGCGCTGCCGACGGTGTCTGCCCGTAAGAGGCCTTGAAGGCGCGGGAAAAATGGCCGGCGCTGGAGAACCCGGTGGCATAGGCGATTTCGGCGATGGACAGTGGGCTTTGTTCGAGGAGACGCCGGCCGTGCGACAGGCGGATCGCGCGGTAGGTATCGAGAAAGCTCTCCCCGCGATGCGCGAGGAAAAGCCGGTCGAGATGGCGCGGGCTGATGCCGGCAAGTCTTGCCATTTCCGTCCGGCCGAGCGGATTTTCGATCGCCGTCTCCATCTTCTCCAGAACGGCCAGCAGCGCCGGATGATGGGTGCCGTAGCGCTCAGCCACGGAGCCGCGTTGGGGATCGGCCGGTTCGGCGACGGCGGTGTGAAGATACCAGTCGCTGACACGGCGGGCGAAATCCGCGCCCATGCGCTCGGCGATGACGGCATGCATCATGTCGAGCGGCGCCACGCCGCCGCCGCAGGTCACCCGCCCGCCGTCCACGACGAAGCGCGCCTGGCGCGGGGCAAGATGCGGAAAGGTCTCGCGCAGAAGCGGCGCATGCTCCCAATGGATCGTGAAGTCGCAGGTTTCGAGCAGCCCGGCCGCAGCCAGAATATAGGCACCGCTCGATATGCCGCCGATGCGCACCCCGTCGCGGGCGAATTTCCGCAAGGGGGCATGCAGCGCGGTGCTGCCCTGCCAGTCAGCCGGGTTGCCACCCGCGCAGACATGCAGCGTGTGGCAGGTGCCGCCGAGATCGGCAAGCCGTCCGCAGGTGATTTCCAGCCCGGCGGAACTGCGTACCGGCTGGCCGTCGGCCGAAAGCGGCACGATCTCGTAGAGCGGGTTACCGGCAATGAGGTTTGCCGCGCGCAGCGGTTCGCTCGCAGAGGCATAGGACATCAGCGCGAAATTCGGCACGAGTACGAAGCCGATCCGTTGAACGTTGCGCGTGTCGAGCAGAGACATGGCCCAAATCTATGCGAATTTGTCCCTCTGATGCAATATGGGTAAATCCCATCGCTGCTACGAAAGGGAAACCGCCTCTTTTCGACGAGCGATGCCATGCGTTACTCCGCCTTCTCTCTTTTCTGGAACGGCCTTCGCGGCAACCGCGACTGGAAGCCTGCCTGGCGCCAGCCGGAACCGAAGCCGCACTACGATATCGTCATTGTCGGTGGCGGCGGGCATGGGTTGGCGACGGCCTATTATCTCGCCCGGGAATTCGGCATCGCCAATGTCGCGGTCCTGGAGAAGAATTACATCGGGTCCGGCAATGTCGGCCGCAACACGACGATCATCCGCTCCAACTACCTGCTGCCGGGCAACAACCCGTTCTACGAATTGTCGATGAAGCTCTGGGAGGGGCTGGAGCAGGACCTCAACTTCAACGCCATGGTCTCGCAGCGCGGCGTGCTCAACCTCTACCATTCCGATGCCCAGCGCGACGCCTTCACGCGGCGCGGCAATGCCATGCGCCTGCACGGTGTCGATGCCGAATTGCTGGACCGGGAGGCGGTGCGCCGCATGGTGCCCTTCCTCGATTTCGACAATGCCCGCTTTCCCGTCAGGGGCGGGCTGCTACAGCGGCGCGGCGGCACCGTGCGCCACGACGCCGTGGCCTGGGGCTATGCACGCGGTGCCGACAGCCGTGGCGTCGATATCATTCAAGGCTGCGAGGTCACCGGCATCCGGCGCGAGAACGGGCGTGTCACCGGCGTCGAGACCAGCCGGGGCTTCATCGGTTGCGGCAAGCTGGCGCTTGCGGCCGCCGGAAACTCCTCCGAGGTCGCCCGCATGGCGGATCTCAAGCTGCCGCTGGAAAGTCATGTCCTGCAGGCCTTCGTGTCCGAAGGGCTGAAACCCTTCATCGACGGCGTCGTCACGTTCGGCGCGGGGCATTTCTACGTCTCGCAGTCCGACAAGGGCGGCCTGGTCTTCGGTGGCGACATCGATGGTTACAACTCCTATGCCCAGCGCGGCAATCTCGCGACCGTCGAGCATGTTGCCGAGGCCGGCAAGGCAATGATCCCGGCGCTCTCGCGGGTGCGGCTTCTGCGGGCCTGGGGCGGCATCATGGACATGTCGATGGACGGTTCGCCGATCATCGACCGCACCCCCATCGACAATCTCTATCTCAACGCCGGCTGGTGCTATGGCGGCTTCAAGGCGACCCCCGCCTCCGGCTTCTGCTTCGCCCATCTTCTGGCGCGTGGCACGCCGCAGGAAACGGCGGCGGCCTTCCGCCTCGACCGCTTCCGACGCGGCCATCTTCTCGACGAAAAGGGCCAGGGCGCCCAGCCCAACCTGCACTGACGAACCGATCAAGGAGCATCGACATGGCAAGCCTTGTGCCCTGCCCGCATTGCGGACCGCGCCCGAAAGAAGAATTCACCGTCAAAGGCGCGGCATTGGCGCGTCCGGCGCCGGACGCCGGCCCGGACAACTGGTTCGACTACGTCTACCTGAGAGAAAATCCGCGCGGCGCCTATGAGGAATACTGGCACCACACCGCTGGTTGCCGTCGCTGGCTGGTCGTATGCCGCGATACCGTCACCCATCAGGTCAACGCCTCGCGGGATGCCGCGGCAGCGAAAGGGCAAGCTGCATGACCTCCTATCGCCTGCCGCAGGGTGGCCTGATCGACCGCAGCCAACCCCTTCCTTTCCGCTTCGACGGCAGGGCCATGCAGGGCGTCCAGGGCGACAGCCTCGCCTCGGCGCTTCTCGCCAATGGCTGCCAGTTCGTCGGCCGCAGCTTCAAATATCACCGTCCGCGCGGCATTCTCACCGCCGGGGCGGCGGAGCCGAACGCCCTGGTGACCATCGGCAGTGGCGGCCGCACGGAGCCCAACACGCGTGCGACCATGCAGGACCTCTATGCCGGCCTCGAGGCCCGCAGCCAGAACCGCTGGCCCTCTCTCGCCTTCGATATCGGCGCGCTGAATGGTCTCGCCTCGCCCTTCCTCGGTGCCGGCTTCTACTACAAGACCTTCATGTGGCCTGCGCCGTTCTGGGAAAAGGTCTACGAGCCCTTCATCCGCAAGGCTGCCGGCCTCGGCCGGGCGACGCGCGAGGCCGACCCGGACATCTACGACAAGCGCTGGGCGCATTGCGATCTGCTGGTCATCGGCAGCGGTCCGGCCGGCCTCGCAGCGGCGCTCACGGCCGCCCGCGCCGGCGCCAGGGTCGTTCTTGCCGATGAGCACGCGATCGCCGGGGGATCGCTGCTGGCGGAAACCGCTGCCATCGGGGGCACGCCCGCGCCGGCCTTTGCCGACGCCTGTCTGGACGAGTTGCGATCTCTGCCCAACGTCACCTTGCTGACGCGGACCACCGTGTTCGGCTGGTATGACGGCAACGTCTTCGGTGCGGTCGAGCGCGTGCAGAAGCATGTCGCGCTACCGTCGCCATCCCGGCCGGTCGAGCGCCTCTGGCGCATTGTCGCCAGGGGCGCGATCCTGGCGACTGGCGCAGAGGAGCGGCCGCTGGTCTTCGGCGGCAACGACATCCCCGGCGTTATGATGGCCGGCGCCATGCGCACCTATCTCAACCGCTACGCCGTTGCACCCGGCAGGACGGTGGCGATCTTCACCGCCAATGACAGCGGCTATCGACTGGCGGCGGACCTCGAGGCGCGCGGCGTCTGCGTTTCCGTCATCGTCGACCCTCGGAATGCTGGCGGCACGGCCTATGCGGGCAAGGCGCGCGTGCTGCGCGATGCCGTCGTCACAGATGCCCATGGCGGCAGATGCCTTGCCGCCATCGATATCCGCAACGGCAGCCGCATGGAGCGGTTGAAGGTCGACGCGCTCGCCATGTCCGGTGGCTTCAGTCCGGTCATCCATCTCGCCTGTCATCGCGGCGGCAGGCCGGTCTGGTCCGACGAAAAGGCCGGCTTCCTGCCGCCGGTCGGCCTGGACGGTCTCGTACCCACCGGCGCGGCCCGGGGCGTCGACGGGCTCGCCGCCTGCCTCGACGACGGGGCGCAGCGAGGCGCCGAGGTTGCGGCCACGCTCGGCTTTGCCGCAATGCCCGCGACGTTCGATCCGGTCGAAGGCGATGGGCCCGGGACTGCGCCCGCAAAAGCGCTCTGGTCGATCCCCGGCATCAAGGGAAAGGCTTTCGTCGACTATCAGAACGACGTGCATCGCAAGGATCTCGATCTCGCGGTCAAGGAAGGCTACGGCCATGTCGAGCTTGCCAAGCGCTACACGACGGGCGGCATGGCGACCGATCAGGGTAAGCTTTCCAACGTCAACGCCATCGGGCTCCTCGCCGAGGCACGCGGCATTTCGCCGGGCGCGGTGGGCACGACCACCTTCCGTCCGTTCTATACGCCCGTCTCCTTCGGAACGCTTGCCGGCGCGCATCACGGGGACCATTTCCAGCCTGTCCGGCGCTCGCCGCTGCACGGCTGGGCGATGAGGCACGGCGCGGTCTTCGTCGAAACCGGCCTGTGGCATCGCTCCGCATGGTTCCCGCGCGCCGGCGAAAAAGACTGGCGCGAAAGTGTCGATCGCGAAGTCGTCAACGTGCGCCGGAATGCCGGGCTCTGCGACGTGTCGATGCTCGGCAAGATCGAGATCTGCGGTCCCGATGCCGCCGAGTTCCTCAACCGTGTCTACTGCAACGCTTTCCTGAAGCTGCCGGTCGGAAAGGCCCGCTATGGGCTGATGCTGCGCGAGGATGGCATGATCTACGATGACGGCACGACGAGCCGGCTGGAGGAAAACCGTTTCTTCATGACGACGACAACGGCCTATGCGGCGGGTGTCCTGAACCATCTGGAATTCTGCGCCCAGGCGCTGTGGCCGGATCTCGACGTCTGCCTTGCCTCCGTCACCGACCAATGGGCGCAGATGGCACTCGCCGGACCGAAATCCCGAAAAATCCTGCAGGCGATCGTCGATGAGGATATCGGCGATGCAGCTTTCCCGTATCTGGCGGCGCGCGAGGTCTCGCTGTTCGGCGGCGCCTTGAATGGCAGGCTTTTCCGCATCTCCTTCTCCGGCGAACTCGCCTATGAGCTTGCCGTTCCGGCGGCTTATGGCGACAGCGTCGCCGAGACGCTGATGACGGCAGGGCGAACGGAAGGTCTCATGCCCTACGGCGTCGAGGCGCTGAGCGTGCTACGCATCGAGAAGGGACACGTCACCCATAACGAGATCAACGGAACGGTCGTGCCCGCGGATCTCGGCTTCGGCAGGATGGTTTCCCCCGCCAAGCCGGACTTCATCGGCAAGGCCATGTTGCAGCGCGCGGGCCTTTCGGCACCGGATCGACCTCGCCTCGTCGGCGTCGTGCCGCTCGACCCCGGCAAAACCTTCCGGACCGGCGCGCATATCCTCGCCCGGGACGCCGCGGCTACGCTGGAGAACGACCAGGGCTATGTGACATCCAGTGCCTATTCCCCGCATGTCGGCTCGACGATCGGCCTGGCGCTGGTCAAACGCGGCGACGAACGGCATGGCGAGGAGGTCACCGTCTGGAATGGTCTCAAGGGCGAGTTCACCGCCGCAAGGCTCTGCCCGCCCGTATTTTTCGATCCCGAGAATGAGAAGCTCCATGCCTGATCTTGCCGCCCTTCCCGCCCTCGCCGATCAGGCGCCCCTTGCCTCGCCCGGCATCCGCCTTTCGTCGCTTCCCGAAGGGACGATACTCCAGGTGATCGCTGGTCCTGCCGCACCCGACCAGACGGCGCGCGTCGAACGGCTCGCCGGCGAGGCCGGATTGGCAGCGCGCACACTTTCGCCCTGCCAATGGCTGCTGATTGGCGACCAGCCGACCAGCCACGCCGATCGGAAACGGCTGCTTGCCGCGCTCGAACCGCAGGCGAGCGGCATCAATCAGAGCCATGGCCGCGTGCGCATGCGGCTGGAAGGGCCTATGGCCGTTAACGTGCTGTCGAAAGGCACCGGAGTCGATCTCGATCCGGAAGCCTTCCCGCCCGGGAAATCGGTAGTAACCTTGATCGGCCACGTCTCTGCCCACCTCACGCGCCTCGATGTCGAGGATTTCGAAATTTCAGTTCTACGGGGATTTGCGCAGGCAGTGTGGGGCGACCTTTCCCGTATGTCCGAGGAGTACATGTAGGCTCCCGCGGACAGGCCTCAGCTCCGAGGGGAATACGGACGCGAAAGCGTCGGAACGAAGTCCCGCGCCTCGCCTGCCGAATGGAAGGCGTTGTCCCATTCAAGCAATCGCGTCCGCCTGGCGAGACCGCAGCCGGCCCAGCAATTTGGGCTTCGGCTCCCAAGCCCCCGCCTTTTCGGGAGAGCAATTCGCAGCGACAACATGCTGGTCATGCAAGATGCAATGGCATGAGCGAAGCAAGGCTTTGAAAAACCCGAATTGCTTTGTCCCTCTGCCCGCCCGACAGTGGCCTGCGGGCGGAGGTGCCCGTCACGGGAGACGTCATGACCAGCGAAACCCTCTATGAAAATGGTCGCATCCACACAATGGGTAGCGCGCACCCGAAAGCCGAAGCCATATTGGTTCGGGACGGGCGGATCGTCGCGATCGGGAGCAGCCTGCATGTGCGGGCCAGGGCTTCCTCCGATGCTGCAATCATGGATCTCGGCGGCCGGTTCGTCATGCCGGCCTTCATCGATGCGCATGTGCATTTCGCATGGGGCAGCCGCTATCTAGACGAAGTGCAGTTGCGCGAGGCGAAGACCTTCGCCGAATTGCTCGATCGCGTGAGGACCTATGCGGATGCCCATCCCGAGCGGCCCTGGATCGTCGGCAACGAGTTCAGCTATGCCTATCCGGACCTGCCGGGCGGCGTCTTCCATCGTTCCCTGCTGGACGCGGTCGTTTCGGACAGGCCCGTCTTCCTGCGTTCCGGCATGGCGCATGCAGCCTGGGCCAACAGCAGGGCCCTGGAGATGGCGAACATCACCCGCGACACACCCGATCCGAAGGGCGGCGAGATCGTGCGCGACGCGGCCGGCGTTCCGACTGGCTGGCTGAAGGAAACCGCTTGGCTGCATCTCGATGAGCTGCTTCCAAAATATTCCAGGACCGATCTTCTCACCGCACTGCAGCGCAGCATCGCCGAAGCCAACCGGCTCGGTATCGCCCGGGTGCAGAGTGCGGGCATGGACGACGAGGCGGTTCCGCTGCTGGCTGCCCTGCACAGCGAACATGCCCTGACGCTGCGCTTTACCTTGTCGAGCATTGTCGGTCCCGACGCGGATATCGAAACGGTGCTGGCGCGGGTCGATAGCTGGCGCCGGTCGCTCGACACGGATTTCCTGGACGCCCGCGTGATAAAGTTCTTTCTCGATGGCGTCCTGGAATCCCATACCGGTTCGATGCCGCAAGGCTATGCAGACCGGCCTGACGAGGTGGGTACACTGCTGTGGAGCGTTGAGGACTACAATGCGGCCGTTGCCCGTGCGCAGGCGAGCGGCTTCCAAGTCTGGACTCACGCCATCGGAACCGGTGCGATCGAGATGGCGCTGAATGCCTATGCCGCGGATGGGGAGCGTTCGCATGTCCTGCGTCCGCGTGTTGAACATGCCGAAATTCCCACCGCTCGCGACATCGGCCGCTTCGGTGAGATCGGTGCAATCGCGAGCTTTCAACCGGCGATGATCTATCCGCGCGACCAGTGGCTCGGCATGGAAGGGCTCTGGGAGGTGCGGGCCGGTGCGTCCGCACTGCCGCGCGCCTTCCCCGTCCGTGGCGTCATCGATGCCGGCGGGGCTGTCGCATTCGGAACGGACTGGCCGATCGTCGACCTCAATCCGCTTGTCGGCATCCGCAATGCCGTGTTGCGCCGCAGCCGCGACGGCAAGCCGGCCGGCGGCTGGGTGCCGGAGCAGGCAATCACCGTTGAACAGGCGCTCCATGCCTATACGCTCGGCGCCGCCTTCGCTGGCCACAGGGAGACGCAGGAAGGGAGTCTGGAAGAGGGAAAACTTGCCGATTTCATCGTGCTTTCAGGCGATCCCCTCGCGATTGACCCAGAGGCCATCGCTGACCTTAAAGTGCTGAAAACAGTGATAGGCGGGCGCCTTGTCTGGGACAGTGCAACCTGACATCCAGAGCGCGAAGATCGCATTCTGAGCGAACCATTTCGTGCGCTTGCGTTAAGCAGCCTAGCGAACCCCGAGCAGACCGACGACTTGATCGACAATCGCATCCAGCGGTCTGCCGATGTCGGCGGTTATGGCTTGCTCGTCGTCCTCTGGCGGTTCGAGTGCGGCGAACTGGCTGGCGATGAGGCTCGTTGGCATGAAGTGGCCGGCGCGGGCGGCCATGCGCGCGCCAATCAGCTCCCGGCTGCCGGAGAGGTGCACGAAGGTGACGGGGGCGCCCGCTTCCGCACGGATATGATCGCGGTAGCGGCGCTTCAGCGCCGAACAGCCGAGGACAAGGATACCCTCCGGGTTGGCAAGTGTCTGTCCGACGCGGGAAAGCCAGGGCCAGCGGTCGTCGTCGGTGAGCGGTTCGCCCCTGGTCATCTTGGCGATGTTTTCCGGCGGGTGCAGGTCGTCGCCATCGAGATAAACGGCGTCGAGACGAGCGGCGAGCGCCGCGCCGACCGCCGACTTTCCGCAGCCGGCGACCCCCATCAGGACGATGCGGCTTGGCGCGGATGAACGCACCATCTTAGAGCGAGGCCGTGATGCCGCCGTCGACATAGAGCGTGTGTCCGTTCACGAAGGAGGAGGCGTCGGAAGACAGGAAGATGCAGGCGCCGACGAGTTCCTCCACCTTGCCCCAGCGACCGGCGGGCGTGCGCTTCTCCAGCCATGCCGAGAAGGCGGGGTCGGCGACGAGCGCAGCGTTCAGCGGCGTGTCGAAGTAACCTGGTGCGATGGCATTGCACTGCAGGCCGTGCTTGGCCCAGTCCGTCGCCATGCCCTTGGTGAGATTGCCGACAGCGCCCTTGGTGGCGGTGTAGGGGGCGATGCCGGGGCGGGCGAGCGCGGTCTGGACACTGGCAATGTTGATGATCTTGCCCGCCCCGCGCGCGATCATGTGGCGGGCGACGGCTTGGCCGACATTGAAGACGCTGGAGATGTTGGTCTTCAGCAGCCGCTCGAAGGCATCGGCGGGGAAATCCTCAAGCGGCGTTCGATGTTGCATGCCGGCGTTGTTGACGAGGATGTCGATCGCGCCGACCTTCGCCTCGAACGCGTCGATGGCCTTGCGAACCGCTTCGTGATCGGTGGCGTCGAAGGCGAGCATGTGTCTGGCGCCAAGTTCCCCTGCGGCCGCCGCCAGCTTGGCCTCGTCGCGGCCATTGAGAATGATGTCGGCGCCGGCCGCGGCAAGACCCCGCGCCAGCGCATGACCGATGCCCTGCGAGGAGCCGGTGACGAGGGCACGTTTGCCCGTAAGGTCGAAAAGTTGCGTGCTCATGGGCGGTCCTTCAAGCGAATGCGATCTGCGTCTTCATCGATTGGCCCTTGTCCGAGGCGATCTCGAAGGCCCGAAGCGCGTCGGCGAGCGGCAATGTATGGGTTATCAGCGGTTTCACGTCGATCAGTCCACCCTGCATCAATCTGACCGCGACCGCGAATTCCTCATGGAAACGGAACGAGCCGCGCAGGTCCAGTTCCTTGGCGGTGATCGTCATCATCGGCAGGCTCATCTCGCCGCCAAGGCCAAGCTGCACGATGACGCCGCGAGGACGCAAGGCCTGGATGCCGGCGACGAGTGCCGGCTGTGCGCCGGAGCATTCATAGAGCACGTCGAACGTGCCCTTGTTTTCGCTGAACGGGACGAGCCCATCGCGGTCTTCGGACAGATTGATCGTGCGGTCCGCGCCGACCGCGCGGGCAAAGCCAAGCGCACGTTCGGACAGGTCGGCCGCGACGATCTCGGCCGCGCCGGCCCGGCGCGCAGCCAGGATCGACAGCGTGCCGATCGGCCCGCAGCCGGTGACAAGAACGCGCTTGCCCAGCATCTCGCCGGCCCGGCGTGTGGCATGCAGCGTCACCGACAGCGGTTCGGCCATTGCGGCCTCCCCGGCAGAAAGGCCTTCCGCCTTGACGCATTGACTTGCCTTCGCGACCAGCCGCTCCCGAAAAGCCCCCTGGATATGCGGGATGGGCATGGCGGAGCCATAGAACCGCATATGTAAGCAATGGTTCTGCAAGCCTTTCAGGCAATAGTCGCACGCGCCGCAGGGCCGCGAGGGCGAGACGGCGACGAGGTCGCCGATGACGAGGCCGGAGACCCCTTCGCCGAGGGCGGCGACGTGGCCGGAGACCTCGTGGCCGAGGATCATCGGTTCCTTCAGCCGCACCGTACCGAAGCCGCCGTGATTGTAGTAATGCAGGTCCGAGCCGCAGATGCCGCCGGCGGCAAGACGGATCTCCACCTCGCCGGGACCGGGCGCCTCCGCCGTGCTGTCCTCGATCCGCAGGTCCTTGGCCGCATGGATGACGATCGCTTTCATGCCCATTTCCTCACAGAACCGGTGTCGGCAGCGGCCGACCTTCGAAATGGGCCGACAGGTTGTCGAAGACGAGCTGACCCATGGCCTTGCGAGTTTCCACCGTACCGGATGCCATGTGCGGCTGGAGGAGCACATTATCCAGCGCCAGGAAGCGCGGATTGAGATTGGGCTCTCCCTCGAACACGTCGAGTGCGGCAGAACCGAGCGTCCTTGTCTCGAGTGCATCGAGAAGGGCGTCCTCGTCGATGTTGGAGGCGCGCGAGATGTTGATCAACATGCCTTCCGGCCCGAGCGCCTCGATGACCTTGCGGCCGACGATATGGCGCGTCTCGGCGGAGGCGGCGAGCGTGACGAAGAGGAAGTCTGAGCGTTCGGCAAGCGCCGCCGGATCGGCGATGAAGGTCCAGTCCCTGGCAAAATCCTTCGGCCCGGTGTCGCTGTAGGCGATGTCCATGTCGAAGCCGGCAAGGCGCTTGGCCACTTCGTAGCCGATGCGGCCAAGGCCAAGAATGCCGACGCGTTTGCCGTGCACGCGGCTCTTCAAGGGATAGAGGCCCTTCTCCGCCCAATTTCCGCTTTTTACCCATGTTTCCCCACCGATGACGCCGCGCGCCTGCGCCAGCATCATGGCGACGCCGAGGTCGGCGACGTCCTTGGTGAGCACGTCGGGCGTGTTGGTGACGCGAATGTTGCGCTCGCGGGCGGCGGCAAGATCGACGGCATCGAAGCCGACGCCGTAGACGGAGATGACTTCGAGCTTCGGCAGCGCCTCGATCATCGCGCGGTTGGCGCCAAGCTCCCCGCGCGTGGCGATACCGCGGATGCCTGCCGCGCGGTCGGAAAGGAACGCTGCCTTGTCCGACGCCTCGAAATAGCGATGCATCGTGAAATGCGCATCCAGGCGTTCCTGGTCCCATTCTGGATAGGGGCCAACCTGCAAAAGCTCGATCTTGCTCATCATCTTTCTCCGCTCATGCCTCGACGGTCAGGCCCTTGGCCTTCAGGACCGCTTCGAGCTTGCTGACCTCGACAACCGATTTGCCCGCCTTGTAGGCGGCGATGTATCCGGCTTCGGCGTCTTCGCGGGCCTGCGAGAGACCTGCCACCTCAAGCGCCTCCTCGCGCCGCACCACCACGAGGCCGTCTGCGTCGCCGACGAGGATGTCGCCGGGATGAATGAGCTCGCCGCCGACGACAATCGGGTCGTTGGTGGAGGTAAGCGTTTCCTTGACGGTGCCCTTGATGCAGACGCTGAGCGAAAAGACCGGGAAGCCGAGTTCGCGCAGTTGCAACGAGTCGCGCACGCCGCTGTCCGTGACGAGGCCGCCGATACCCTTGGCAAGGCATGCATTGGCGAGCACGTCTCCGAACGAGCCGGCCTCCTCGTATTCGCCGCCCGAAACGACGATGATGTCGCCGGGTTGAGCATAGTTGATCGCGAGCTGCAGCATGATGTTGTCGCGCGGCGCGCAACGCACGGTGAAGGCCGGGCCGCAGAGCTTCATGCGGTAGTCGACCGGCTTGATGCGCGAGGAAAGCGCGCCGCGACGGCCCTGTGCCTCGTGAATGGTCGCCGGCGAAAATTTGGCAAGCGCGTCAACCTCGGCAGCGCTCGGACGAACGGGCATTTTCTTGATATGCGTCATGATTTTTTCCACGGGTGGTCGTTGCGGCGGGCGCTGCGCCCGCCGCCGGGTTGCTCGATTCATGCTGGAAAGGCGGTCGCTTGCGCGCGAGCCCTTACGGGATCTCGGTGAACTTCAGTTCGGAGAGCGGTGCGACCTTGTCGGTACGGGTCATCTTGTATTCGGTGTTCGGGCCGAGCCACTTGTCCCAGATCTGATTGATCTCACCGCTTTCGTCGAGCTTGCGCAGCACCTCGTTGATCTTGGCGGTCAGCGCCGGCTGGTCCTTCTGCATGCCGATGCCGATCGGCTGGAACAGCATGGGCTCCTCGATCATGCGCATCTCGCGGCCCTTGGTCCTGGATTCGTTGACAAGCTTGGTCGTCGTCATGGTGTTGGCGACCATGCCCCGCGCCTTGCCCTGCTGGGCGGCGAGATAGGCCGATGCCGTATCCTGGAAGGTCAGCGGCTCGGACTTGTTGAGCTTGATCGACATTTCCGAGGTCGAACCCTTGGTAGAGGCGATGCGCTGTCCGACATAGTCCGCCTTCACCTTGCCGGGATCGTCGGCGGGAACGATGAGCATTTCCTTGGCGAGATAGTAGGGATCGCTGAACTGAATCTGCTCGGCACGGCTCTTGGTATAGGCAAGGTTGGCGACCGTGATGTCGACGCGGCCAAGCTTGACCTCCGGTACGCGGGCCTCCACCGAGACCGGCTTGATCTCGGCCTTCACACCGAGTTCGCGTGCGATGGCACCGCACAGGTCGACGTCGAAGCCGACCATTTCGCGGGTCTGCGTATCCGGCGCGGCGAAGGGCGGCACGTCGGCGAAGGTCGCACAACGCAGCGTCTTGTTGGCGACGATGTCATCGAGCTGGTCGGCCCTGGCGGGGCCGGCGAGCGCGGCGGCCGCGACGGACGCTGCGAGGATGAGATGATGGCACTTCATGCTGTTCTCCTTCGTTGCTTGGTTTTAGTGGCGCAGGTCCGCAAGGAACCGTTGCGCGCGTGGATGCTTCGAATTCTTGAAGAATTCGTCGGGCGTCGCCGTCTCGATGATCTGGCCGCCATCGATGAACCAGATGCGGTCGGCCACCTCGCGGGCAAAGCCCATCTCGTGCGTCACGCACATCATGGTCATGCCCTCGTGGGCCAGCTGCACCATCACATCCAGCACCTCGCCCACCATCTCGGGGTCCAGGGCCGAGGTGGGCTCGTCGAACAGCATCACGATGGGGTCCATCGAGAGGGCGCGGGCAATGGCCACGCGCTGCTGCTGACCACCGGAGAGCTGGGCAGGGTAGCTGTTGGCCTTTTCGCGCAAGCCGACCCGATCGAGCAGCTTCAGCGCCTTTTCCTGCGCTTCGGCTGCCGGCACGCCTTTCACCCGGATGGGTGACATGGCGACATTGTCCACCGCCGAAAGATGCGGGAAGAGGTTAAAGCTCTGGAAAACGAAACCGATGCGGCTTCTCAGACGGTTCAGGTCCCGGCTCTTGAGTGGAGCATGGATGTCCTGGCCTTCGAAGAAGATCGAGCCGCTGTTGATTTCCTCAAGTCGGTTGACGGTGCGGATCAGCGTCGACTTGCCTGAACCGGAGGGGCCGCAGATAACGACCACCTCGCCGCGCGAGACGGTGGCGTCGATGCCTTTCAGCACGTCGAACTCGCCATAGCTCTTGCGGACGTCGGCAAGCCGGATCGTCTGCTCCTTCGCGGAGGCGGATACTGAAGCGGTCATGGCTGCTCCGTGGCGTTGGTGATCAGGGGAGGCCGGCGCCGGGGGGCGGCAAGGCCGGCACGGCGGCGGGTGATGCGCCGCTCGACGACATTGGTGAGCGCGGTCAGCGACCAGCAGATCACGTAGTAGGTGAGCGCCAGGATCAGGAAGACCTGGAAGGGCTGCGTGAGGAGCTGGTTGTTGACCTGGCTGGCCGCGAAGGTGAGGTCCGGCACATTGATGACGTAACCGAGAGTCGTGTCCTTGATGGTCGCCACGAAGGTCGACAGCATGCTCGGGATCATGTTGTAGAGCGCCTGCGGCAGGATGACGTAGCGCATGGCGCCGAACCAGCCATGGCCGAGGGCCCTTGCGGCATCCATCTGCCCCTGCCCCAGCGCCACGATGCCGGCGCGGATGATCTCGCTGAGAAACGCGCCCTGATAGATCACCAGGGTGGCGAGCATGGTCAGGAAGCTCGGCACGTCGGCGCCCGTCAGGAGCGGAACGAGGAAGTAACTCCACAGCACCAGCATCAGCAGCGGCACGCCGCGCGTCACGTAGACAAGCACTGTCACCGGCCAGCGCAGCGCCCGGTATTTTGAAAGGCGGGCGAAGGCGAGCAGGATGGCGAAGGGAAACGCAATGACGATGCTGAGCGCCGACAGGATCAGCGTGTTGGCAAGGCCACCGAGCGGGCCGTTCGGATATTGGCCGATGAGGAGCAGCAGCCAGTATTCGTCGATAATGGCGATCAGGTCGTGGATCATCGGCGCGCTCCGTTCAGCGGATCGGCGCGCCAGGTCAGCCAGGCGCCGGCCCCCATGATGACGAGCGAGAAGACGAGGTAGAGAACCGTACCGATCAGATAGATCTCAAAGGTGCGGAAGGAGAGGTTCTCGATCTCCTTGACCGCGTGGCTGAGCTCCGGTGCGCCGATGACGATGGCAAGGCTGGAATTCTTGAAGAGCGAGACGGAGTGGTTGACCAGTGCCGGCAGTGCATTGCGCACGCCCTGCGGGATCAGCACGTAGCGCATGGAGGAGATGTAGCCGTGCCCGAGTGCGCGCGCGGCCTCCATCTGGCCGGGACTGACCGAGCGCAGGCCTGACCGCAGATCCTCGCTGAAATAGGCCGCCTGGCAGAGGCCGAGGCCGATGACTGCGAAGATCATCTCGGCCGAATGGGCCGACAGCCAATCCGCCACACCCGTGGGCAGGATCGTGTAGATGCCGAAATACCAAAGCATGAGCTGCACCAGCGTCGGCACGTTGCGATGATAGGATACGTAACCCGCCACCACCGAATTGCCGATCCGCCCCGGGGAGAAGCGGACCGCGAGCAGCAGCACCGCAAGGCTCATTGCCAGCAGCCACGAGCAGATCGCGATGATGAAGGTCATCTCGATGCCGTGCGCCAGCATGGCCATGTATTCGGGATTGCCGAGAATGGCGGCGAGGTCGAAGCCCTTCACGGCTGCCGCTCCTGCGGGCGGGCCGTCTGCAGGCCACCCATCACCTGGAGCGTCGGCGTGATTTCCATATGGCCGATATTGACCGCGACGGGGGCTGCAATGGCAAAGGCGATGGCGTCGGCGATATCGGAGGCCTGCGGCAGCTCGAAGCCGTCGATGAAGCGTTCGCGGATGGACGGATCGTCGCCATGCACGTGATTGAAGATGTCGGTCGCCACGCGGCCAGGGCAGATTTCCGTCACCCGCACGCGCTTGCCGAACGTATCGATACGAAGCTGGTTGGAGAGCATCGCCACGCCGGCCTTGGTGGCGTGGTAGGTCGAATTGCCTCCGAAATTGTAGTTGCCGGCGATCGAGGTGATGTTGACGACATGGCCGCGGTCGCGCGCCGCCATGCCGGGAACGATCAGCCGGCAGAGGTGGAGGACGGCGCGCAGGTTGACATCGACGAGGAGGTCGATGTCACCATCCTCCGCCTCCAGGAATTTCTTCGGCCGATCAACGCCGGCATTGTTGACGAGAATGTCGAACTCGATCTCGCCGCAGAGTTTTGCGAGCGCTGCACGGTCCGTGACGTCGATGGCATGGGGAACGCAGCCCGTCCGTGCGGCAAGCGCCTGCAATGCACCTTCGCTCCGGGCGACGGCATGCACGTCCAGACCCTCGCGGCGGAGCCGCTCGACGACCGCAGCGCCGATCCCGGAGGAGGCGCCTGTTACCAGCGCGGTTCTGTAATCGGAAAAGGACATTGTTGTTCCCCTGTTGTTGAAAGAGAGAGTAGCGAAGCTTTTTCGCTCTGAATAAGACCGTTTGAATCTGGATGGATAAGGAAGCCTTATGGGCTTGCCCGCACCTCTCGGGCCTGTAACATGCGGCACCGTCACGGACAGGTTCGGCATATGGATATCAGGCGTCTCAAATCCTTCATCGTCATCGTCGACACCGGCAGCATCACCCGCGCCGCCGACGTGCTGCACATCGCCCAGCCCGCGCTCAGCCAGCAGCTCGCCGCGCTGGAGGATCACTTCCGGCAGAAACTCCTGATCCGCAGCCAGCAGGGCGTCTCGATGACGGAGGCGGGCAAGGCGGTCTACCGCCATGCCCAGATCATCCTGCGCCAGATGGATCAGGCGCAGGCCGACGTGACGGCGGCTGGATCGACGCTCGTCGGCCGTGTCTCGGTCGGTCTCGTGCCGTTTTCGAGCGCGGCGACCCTCTCCGTCGATCTTCTCACCGAAACCCGCAAGCGCCATCCCGGAATCCTCCTTCACCTTACCGAAAGCGTTGGCCAGACCTACAGCCAGATGATCATGAACGGCCGGCTGGAAATGGCCCTGATCCACGGCACCGGACCGATCAAGGGCGTGCGTTTCGAGCCGGTCTTCACGGAGGAATTCCATCTCGTCGCGCACGGCGATTTCGGCATCGAACCGGGTGAGGCTCCCCTACCCGTCAGCGCGCTGAACGATCTGCCGCTCCTCCTGCCGCCGCCCTACAATTTCGTGCGCCGCGCCATCGACCTCGCCTTCACGCGCGGTCGCCTCTCGCTGAACGTCGTTGCGGAGGTGGAGATCGTCCGCACCCTCGGCCGCGCCGTCAGCCGCGGCGTCGGCGCGACCATCATGCCGCGCGCCATTGCCGAGCGCATCGTCGCCGAGAGCTCCGAGCCCATCGTCTCGCGCGTGGTGGCGCCGCGAATCGAGGAAACGCTGTCGCTTTGTGTTTCCGATCAGAGTGAACTGTCCGAGCCGGCGCTGGCCGTGCGGTCAATCCTGATGGAGCTGACCGCACGGCTCAAAGGTCAGACCTAGCGCAAGCCGGCGCAGAATTCTGCGATGCGACCGCAGGCTTCCTCGAGTTGCTCCATGCCGGTGGCATAGGAGATGCGGAAGAACGGGCTCATGCCGTAGGCTGCCCCTTGCACGGTCGTAACATGATGCTCATCGAGCAGGCCCAGGACGAAATCGGTGTCTGTCTCGATCTTGCGCCCGCCCTTGCTCGTCCTGCCGATGAGTTCGGCGATGTTCGGGAAGACGTAGAAGGCGCCTTCCGGCTTGTGGCAGCGAAGTCCCCCGATTTCGCCGAGCCGTTCCACGACGAAATCGCGCTGGGTCTTGTAGATCGCCGCCCGCTCCTTCAGCAGGTCCTGCGGTCCGTCGAGCACGGCGGCGACGGCGGCCTGGGTGATGGTCGACGTGCCGCCGCTGTTCTGCCCGTTGACGTTGCTGATCGCCTTGATGAGGTCCTTCGGCCCACCGCAGAAGCCGAGGCGCCAGCCCGTCATTGCATAGGCCTTGGACGCTCCGTTGACCGTCAGCACACGATCCTTCAGGCGCGGCTCCACCTCGGCGATGGTGCAGAATTCGAAACCGTCATAGATCAGGTGCTCGTACATGTCGTCGGTCATGATCCAGACATGCGGATATTTGAGCATCACCTCGGCGATGGCCTTCATCTCGGCGCGTGAGCAGGCCGCGCCCGTCGGATTGTTCGGAAAGTTCAGGAACAGCCATTTCGTGCGCGGCGTGATGGCGGCGTCGAGGTCCTCTGCGCGCAGCTTGAAGCCGTTCTGCTGCGGGCAGTCGACCGGCACCGGTACGGCGCCGGCAAACTTCACGATGTCCGCGTAGCTGATCCAGGAGGGCGACGGGATCACGACCTCGTCGCCGGGATCGCAGGTGGCCATGACGGCGTTGAAGATGATCTGCTTGCCGCCGCCGGCGACGACGATCTCGGAGGGGTCGTAGTCGAGATTGTTGTCACGCTTGAACTTGCGCGCAATCGCCTGGCGCAAAGCCGGCGTGCCGTCGAGCGGTGGATATTTTGTGTCGCCGGCAAGCGCCGCCGCGTGCCCCGCTTCGATGGCGTTGGCGGGGGTCGCGAAATCCGGCTCGCCGGAGGACAGGCTGATGACCTTGACGCCCTTGGCCGCAAGGTCGCGGGCGCGCTGGGTCATGGCGGCGGAGGCGGAGACGGAAACGTTCTTGAGACGGTCGGCGATGGCGGGCATGGCGGTTGCTTTCGATGGACGGTGAAAAGGTCAGCGCGGGAGTTTGGAGACGGGTGTCACGGTGCCGCCGGCCGCCTCGATCTCGCTGCGCACGGTGCGTGCGAGTTCGAGCGAGCCGGGCGTATCGCTGTGCACGAGAATGGAGCGTGCCCGCATGGCAATGACGGCGCCGTCGATGGCCGTGACGGTTCCCTCGATGAGGAATTGCCGCACGCGGGCACGGACCGAGACCTCGTCCTTGACGAGGGCGCCCGGCTGGCCGCGCGGCACGAGCGCACCTTTGGCATCGTAGGCGCGATCGGCGAGGAAGAGGGTCAGTGTCTTCAGTCCGGCCTCGGTGGCCGCGCGCTCGATCACGCTGTCCGCCGTGCCGAAGACGATGAGATCGGCGTCGATCATGCGGATCGCCTGCATCATGGCGGCGGCGAGCGCCGGATCGCGGTTGACCATGTTGCCCATGGCGGCGTGGAAGCTGACATGGGAAACCGCGACGCCTTCGGCCTTGGCGATCGCCGCCAGTGCGCCGAGCTGGTAGAGCATCTGCTGGCGCAGCTCGTCCGGCGCGAAGGGAAGCTCCCGTCGGCCGAAGCCCTGCCGGTCCGGTAGCCCCGGATGGGCGCCGACATCGACACCCCGTTCCCGCGCAAGACGCACCATGCGCGCCATCGTGTCGGGATCGCCGGCATGGAAACCGCAGGCGATGTTGGCGGACGTAACGACATCCATCATCGCCTCGTCGTCGCAGAGCCGGTAGGGACCGAAGCCCTCGCCCATGTCCGAATTGAGATCGACCTGCATGAAACCCTCCTAAGCCATTGCGGCAAGCGCCTGGCGCACCTGTCCGGCCGTCGTGCAAACATCCGCGATATAGGCGGCGAGCGCCGTCTCCACGCTCTTTGCTTCTGCATGGGTCGCCGGCGCGAAGCGCAGCAGCGTGCCGATGCGCGCCTGTCCCAGCCGCCAGAGATCAGCCTCGATGACGCCGGCGATCTTGGGATAGCCGCCTGCGGTGTTGGCATCGCTCATCTGCACGATGGGCTCGCCTGCCGGCGGCACCTGGATGACGCCGGGCACGACGCCATGCGAACGCATCTCGACCACCTCGGTCGGATGGATCGGATCGCCGCTCAGCCGATAGCCGGTGCGGTCGCTTCGCGCGGAAATCTTCCACGGCTGGGCCCAGAAACGGTCGGCATCCGCACCGAAGAGATCCTGTTCGCCCGCCGGCAAAGCGCGCACGACGAGCGCGCCGTTTTCTGCGAGGGGGAAAACGTTCTTCAATGCCACGGCCGGGGGCACCACGCCGAACCCGCCCTTCGGCAGAAAACCAGCCGCCGCCACGCCCGTTGCGATCCGGTCATCCGGGGCAAGCGCGCGCCCGCCCATTCCCCCGAAACCGCCGCGCAGCGAGGTGCTGCGCGAGCCCATGACAGGGGCCACATCCACACCGCCGGCAAGGCAGAGATAAGCACGCGCATCCTTCACGGGCGGCGAGAGTTCCAGCATCTGACCCGGTTGCGCTTCCGTCGTCCACCAGGGCGGCAGCGGCACGCCGTCGAGCGTCGCCCGGCAATCTGCGCCCGTGAGCGCGAAGACGGTCCGGCCGGAAAAGCGCACGCGGAAGGGAAAGGTCTGCACTTCGATGCCGGCGCCCTCGGGCGGATTGCCGACGAGGACGTTGCCGATCCTCAGCGCAAGCGTGTCCATCGCGCCGCAGGCCGTGACGCCGATATTGCGATAGCCGGGACGGCCGAGGTCCTGGACGGTGTTCAAGGGACCCGTTGCGACGATCTCGATCACAGTTCGATCCTTTCGGGACGGAAACGCACGGTATCGCCGGGGGCCATGACGGCGGGAGATGCCGCCAGCGGATCGAACATCTGCAATTCGGCAAAGCCGATGGAATTCCAGCCGTTCGGTCCGGTCAGCACGGCAACGCCCGTCTGCATGCCGCCGATGGTCACGCAGCCGCGCGCCATATGCAGCGAGGGCACGGTCTTGCGCGGCATGTGGATGCGCGGATCGAGCCCGTGCAGGTAGCCGAAGCCCGGCGCACTGCCGAGCGCGAAGACCCGGTAGGTGCCTTCGTGGTGGATGCGCACGACTTCGCGGTCGGAGAGGCGCGAGAGGTCGCACAGCGCGGGCAGGTCGCCTGCATGTTCGCCGCCATAGGTAACGGCGATCTCGATCTCGCGTCCCGCCAGGTCGACGCTCCGTGCACGCCGCCATTCTTCCTGAAGATCGCGGACGACCGCATCAGGCGCGTCCGGTGTCTCCTTGAAAATAACCAGCAGGTTCGTCATGCCCGGCACGATCTCGGCGACAGCGGGGTGTGTTTCGAGTGCATGCGACAGCGCCCAGATGCGTCGCTGGTTCGGCAGGTCGAAGGCGCCGGGGGCCTCGATGAGGAACGCACGCGTGCCGATGAAAGAGATTCTTGCCCGCGCGTCCGTATCGGGCCCGATGGAGACGGGGGCGGCGTGCTGAACGCTCATCGGGAAGGCTCCATCGTCAGGACGGTGTCGCCGTAGCCGATCAGTTCATCGGTATGGGCGTGGATTTCGTCGATCGTTCCGGCATCGGGAACGGTCACGGGCAGGAGGATCGGTCCGATTTCGACGAAGCCGGCGACGGCACCGGCTTCAAGCGTCCTGCCCCCGCTGGCAAGCGGTCCGGTTTCCGTGGCGGCGGGGTGCCTGTCGCGGAAAAGGCCGGCGATCGGTGCCTTGACCGTGCGGCTTTCCAGCCGGCCAACCGGGATTGCCCGCATAGGTTCGGCCATCATGGCGGTGCGCGCTCCGGCACCGAGTGTGATCTTCAGCGCGCCGCCGTCGGGCGTTGCGATTTCCAGTTCCCTCGCGCCGGAGCTTTCGAGCCAACCGGTGAGGGTGGAGATGAGGGCGGGATCGGACAGGTCGCCAATCGTGTTCCTGCCCGTCGCACGGTCACGCCTCGTCACGGGGTTCCTCCCTCAGCCGTTTCTCAAGATGGTGGATATCGACGCCGCCGCGCACGAAATCGGGGTCGGAGAATATCCGCACGTGCAGTGCAAGATTGGTGGCGATGCCCTCGACGCGGGTCTGCGATAGGGCAACCTGCATGCGGCGTATGGCGTCTTCCCGGGTCGGCGCATGCACGATCAGCTTGGCGATCAGGGAATCGTAGTAGGGCGAAACGCGGTAACCTGCGGACACATGGGTATCGACACGGATACCCGGGCCGCTTGGGAAGCAAACCGCCGTGATGCGTCCGGGTGAGGCGACGAAGGTGGTGGGGTCTTCGGCATTGATGCGGCACTCGAAGGCATGGCCCCGAACCTCGCCGGCAAAGCGTTGCGTTTCCAGCACTGCACCTTGGGCCGCGCGCAACTGCTCGTGCACGAGGTCGACACCCGCCGTTACCTCGGTGACGGGGTGCTCCACCTGCACGCGGGTGTTCATCTCGATGAAATAGAACTCGCCGTTCTCGTAGAGGAATTCGAAGGTGCCCGCGCCGCGGTAGCCCATCTTCTTGCAGGCGGTGGCGCAGCGGTCGCCGATCTTCTCGATGGTGCGGCGGGGGATGCCCGGAGCCGGCGCCTCTTCGATGATCTTCTGGTGGCGGCGCTGCATGGAGCAGTCGCGCTCGCCCAGCCAGACGGCGTTCTTGTGGCCGTCTGCCAGCACCTGGATCTCCACATGGCGCGGGTTCTCCAGGAACTTCTCCATATAGACCTGCGGATTGCCGAAGGCCGCACCGGCTTCCGCCTTGGTGGTCTGCACCGCATTGACCAGGGCCGCCTCGGTGTGCACCACGCGCATGCCGCGACCGCCGCCGCCACCGGCCGCTTTGATGATGACCGGGTAGCCGATCGAGCGGGCGATCTTGACGATCTCCTTGGGATCGTCGGGCAGGGCGCCTTCCGAGCCGGGCACGCAGGGCACGCCGGCGCGGATCATGGCCTGCTTGGCCGAGACCTTGTCGCCCATCATGCGGATTGCGGATGCCGGTGGGCCGACGAAGACAAGCCCTGCCGCCTCCACGGCTTCGGCGAAATCGGCGTTTTCCGACAGGAAACCATAGCCCGGATGGACAGCTTCGGCGCCGGTCACGCGGGCAGCCAGCAAAAGGGCCGCCTGATTGAGATAGCTACGGCCGGGCGCCGAGGGGCCTATGCCGAGCGGTCCGCCCTCGTCAGGTCTGGCGCGGCCGGCCTTGTCCGCTTCCGATGCGACGAGGACCGGCCGCAGGCCGAGCTCCCGGCAGGCGCGTTCGATGCGGACGGCGATCTCGCCGCGATTGGCGATCAGGACGGAGGTGAAGGGCGTGCCCATCAGACAATCTCCACGAGAGGGTCGCCGAAGCCGACATCCTGCCCGTCCGCGAAGAAGATGCGCTTGACGGTTCCGCCGAAGGGCGCGCTCACCGTGGTGAAGACCTTCATCGCCTCGACGATGCAGAGCGCCTGCCCCATTTCGACCAGATCGCCGACGGCGACGAGAGGTGCGGAGCCGGGGCTGGCGGCCTGGTGGAGAACGCCGGCGATGGCCGAACGCACGAGCTGTGCATCTGCCGTGTCTTTGTGCCGGGCCGGTTCAATGGGCGTGGAAGCGGGCGATGCCGGCAATTCCAACGTTGGCGTCGTGGGGTCCATGCTGGCTGTCCGGCAGGCATTCCGAATGACGATCGTCGTACCCGCCTCGCTGACCGTCAGTTCCGAAACATGCGAGCGACCGACGAAATCGAGAAGCGTCTTGATCTTTTCCAGATCCATGGTTTTCCCCAGGGCACGGCAGAACCGATCCGTGGCCATTCAGGCCAACCCTTCGGTCCGATTGGGAAAACCTTACACAGCATTGTCGTTGATGGGGGCAGACAAACTTTGAATACCGTTGCTTGCGAGCGGCGCACCGATAACGATGAGTGGCTATCGAAATTCGATCCGAACCGCCCCAGGTCCGCTGATGCCTTGCGGGGTTGCAATCGCCGGTTCGTTCGATAAGGCTGGTGTGGAGATACCCGTCCGCCATCGACCAGGAGCCGGAATGGCCGTTACCGATTTCGCGACCCGAACCTACGATCATAACTTCCGGCTCGACCCGATCGTGCGCAGCCTGCTGGATACGGATTTCTATAAACTGCTGATGCTGCAGATGATCCGGCAGATGCACCCGGATGTGAACGCCACCTTCTCGCTGATCAACCGCACGACGCGCGTCCGCCTTGCCGACATCATCGACGAGGGGGAACTGCGCGCGCAACTGGATCACGCGCGCAGCATGCGCTTCACCAAGAAGGAACTGATCTGGCTCGCCGGCAACAGCTTCTATGGCAGGGCGCGCATGTTCGGCCCCGACTTCATCGCCTGGCTCGCCGCCTTCCGCCTGCCGGATTACGAGCTGCGCAAGGTGGACGGCCAGTACGAGCTGCATTTCGACGGGCCGTGGACGGACACGATGATGTGGGAAATCCCGGCGCTCACCATCATCAACGAGTTGAAATCCCGCGCCGCCATGCGCGGCAAGGAGCGCTTCGCGCTCGATGTGCTCTATGCGCGCGCCAAGGCGCGGCTCTGGGAGAAGGTCGAGCGGCTGCGGTTCCTGCCGGATCTCGTCATTTCCGACTTCGGCACGCGGCGGCGGCACAGCTTCCTGTGGCAGCGCTGGTGCGTGGAGGCGCTGAAGGAAGGGCTTGGCGCGCGTTTCATCGGCACCTCGAACGTGCTGCTCGCCATGGATGCGGACCTGGAAGCGATCGGCACCAACGCGCATGAATTGCCGATGGTGGCGGCTGCGCTTGCGCAAGACGATGCCGCGCTGGCCCGCGCGCCCTATCAGGTGCTCGAGGAGTGGCGGCAGCACTATAACGGCAATCTTCTCATCGCGCTGCCCGATGCCTATGGCACCACGGCCTTTCTTGCCAATGCGCCGGACTGGGTCGCGGACTGGACCGGTTTTCGCCCGGACAGCGCACCGCCCATCGAGGGCGGCGAACAGATCATCCGCTGGTGGCAGGAGAAGGGCCGCGATCCGCGCGAAAAGCTGCTGATCTTCTCCGACGGCATGGACGTCGACACGATCGAGGAGACCTACCGGCATTTCCATGGCCGCGTGCGCATGAGCTTCGGTTGGGGCACCAATCTCACCAACGATTTCCGCGGCTGCGATCCGGACGGCGGCACGGGCCTCGACCCCATCTCGCTGGTCTGCAAGGTGACGAGCGCCAATGGCCGCCCGGCGGTGAAGCTTTCGGACAATCCGCTCAAGGCGACCGGAGATCCGGCGGAAATCGAGCGCTATCGGCGCGTCTTCGGCGTGAACGGCCAGACGGCCCGGCCGGTGGAGGTCTGATCAGCGTGCCGGCAGAGACGCGGCGGAAGCGCTGCCGCTGCCGGAAAGCAGGAGGCGAAGACCAAGGCCAAGCATGACGAGGCCAGTGAAACGCTCCTGCCATTGGAGGAAGCCCGGGCGGCGATAGAGCATCTGTCCGACGGTGCCGGAGGCAAGCGCCACGCCGCCGAGCGACAGCACGCCGGCCAGCTTCTGGACCGTGCCGAGCAGCGCGAGCTGCAGCCAGACGGGGCCTGCCTCCGGGTCGACGAACTGCGGCAGGAAGGCGAACATGAAAAGCAGCGACTTGGGGTTCGTAAGGCTGTTGATCGTGCCGTCGCGAATGGCCGTCCAGTCGGAGATGCCGGCGGTTTCCGGTCGTCGTCGTTCAGCGGTATGCCGGCTTGCCGCGATCATTTTCGCGCCGAGATAGAGGAGATAGGCCGCGCCCGCCCATTGCAGCACGAGGAGGCTCGCGGGATAGGCCCTCAGCAGCGAGGCGACGCCAAGCACCAGCAGCGCGACCTGCACGACCCCTGCCACGAAGACCATGCCGACGACGGTCAGCAGCGCGACGCGCCGGCCCTGCCCGATACCGCGCGCAAGCACCAGCATCATGTCCGGCCCCGGCGTTATCTCCAACACCAGCAAGGCAAGGGCGAAGGTCAGGAGCGTGGAAAATTCCGGCATGGACTTGTCCGATCGGTTGCGCGCGCCATCTGCTTACGATGATGCCGGGGACGTGTCGACGGTCGATTGTCCGAAGGGCCCCCGAGTTAGCGGAGCCTCCATGACCTACGAACTCTACTACTGGACCGGTCTTCAGGGCCGCGGAGAATATGTCCGTCTGGCTCTCGAGGCGGCGGGCGCATCCTATCGCGATGTCGCACGCGAAGAGGGCGACGGGGTGATCGCGGCGATGGGCAAGCGGGTGGCGACACCCTCTTTCGCGCCGCCGTTCCTGAAGGATGGCGACCTCGTCGTTGGCCAGGTGGCGGCTATTCTGCTCTATCTGGGCGGCAAGCTCGATCTTGCGCCGAAAGACGAACGGCTTCGTCTCTGGGCGCACCAGATCCAGCTGACCATTGCCGATTTCGTGCTGGAAGGACACGACGTACATCACCCGATCGGTGCGGGACAATATTATGAGGACCAGAAGCCGGAATCATTGCGCCGGGCCAGGGAATTTCGCGACGAGCGCGTACCGAAGTTTCTGGACTGGTTCGAAACGATTCTCAGACGAAACCCGGATGGCGACGCTCATCTCGTTGGAAAGCGTCTCAGCTATGCCGACCTGTCGCTCTTCCAGGCAATGAGCGGGCTACACTATGCCTTTCCCAATCTGATGGAACGGCTCGGTCCCGTCTATGGACGGATCAACGCCCTTTGCGCGGCGACAGGCGAATTGCCGCGCATCAAGGCCTATCTGACGAGCGATCGGCGCCTTCCTCCGAACGAAAGCGACCTCTTCCGGCACTACACGGAACTCGATCCCTAAGCGGGGTCAGCCGGCGCGCTTTTCCAGCTCTTCGTCGTCGATAATCGCGGCTGCACCCGGCACGGCGACGAACTGTTCGAGCGTCATCGTGTCGAGAATGGAGGCGATGGCGTCGCGGACCTCGGTCATCGCGCGGCGGACCTGACAGGCTTCCGGATCGGCGCAGTCCTCGCAGGCCTCATAGGCCGTGCGGCTTGCACAGCGGATCGGCGCCAGCGGACCGTCGAGCACGCGGATGGCATGGCCGATGCGGATTTCCAACGCGGGATGGGAAAGCGAATAGCCGCCGCCCGGCCCCTTCTTGGAGCGCAGCATGCCGGCATTGCGCAGTTCCAGGAGGATGGTGTCGAGGAACTTCTTCGGAATGTTGTTGCGGAGCGCGATCTCGCTGACGAAAGCCGTTTCGCCCGGCGCGAGGCGCGCGAGGTCCACGAGGGCCTTCAATCCGTATTTTCCCTTTTTCGTCAGCATTTCAGCCTGCTTTCCATCGGCATGTGCGGCAGCGTGGACGCTCGGGGCATCCGGTGGTTTCGATCCGTCTTCTTCGGGAAGATTGACGGTAGCACCTTTGCGGGGTGATTCCGGCTCATTCTAGGCACCGAAGTGCGAAAAACATATAAAAACGGTATAATTTATTTATCCGTCATACGGCAAGAAAATTGGCTTTTCAGTCCGCTCGCGGCGCTGTTTTGACGCTGGCCGTGCCCGTTTGGCATCATTTCTCGTCTGAAATGACTCAATCGCCGAGAAGTTGACGGTCATCGCCGTCGCGACGGCTGACCAGCTCCTCCTTGATGGAGCGCAGCGTCTTCAAGGATTTCGGCCGGTCGGCATAGGCGACGAGATTGGCCAGCATGTCGATAACCGCGAGATAGGCGTAGCGCGTCGAGGTCGGCCGGAAGATGTTCTTGCCCTCGGGCAGGTCGATGGCGATGACCACATCCGCCGCGGCCGCGACGGGCGAGCCGCTTTGCGTGATGACGATGGTTGGCACGCCGCGCTGGCGCAGAAGGTCCAGGCAGTGGACGAGCGCGGGGTCGCGGCCGGTAAACGAGGATCCGAAGACCACGGTGCCGGGCTGGGCCGCAGCCGAAAGCATCGCGTTCATGTTGTGATCGTTCGAGGCGTGGATACGGCACCCGAGGCGGAAGAGCCTGTTGTGCAGCTCGTTGACGATCATCGCGGAATTGCCGCTAGCGCCGAAAGCGTGGATGAAGGCGGCGCCGCGCAGCAGTCGTGCGGCGGTTTCGAGCGCGGAGACGTCGAGCTGCCGGTGCAGCTGGAACATCGCGTTCTGCGCCTTGGCAATGATGTCCTTGGCCACTTCATCGGGGGTTTCGGTCGGCACTTCCGGCTTGACGTAGCGCAGGCCCACATAGGTGAGTTTGGCGAGCTGCACCTTGAAATCCGGGAACCCCTTGCAGCCAAGACGGCGGCAGAAGCGGGTGACGGTGGGCGGAGAGACGCCGACGCGCTCGGCAAGTTCGCCGATCGAGGCATTCATGACGAAGTCGACGTCGTCGATCGTGATCTGTGCAAGCTTCCTGTCGAGGCCGGACAGCTTGCCCTCCTCATCCGACAGTGCGTGAAAAAGGTCCATCAGATCCTCCCGCCTGCGAAACGGACTTGCGCGAATGAAAACGAATTTCTCGTTCGTCATTTCATAACACAGCGGCAGCCGGCGGCAATGGCGTATCTGTGTGAAAATATGCGCTGCCAACGCAGGAATATCCGCCATGAGGCGCCTTTTGAGGACTGTTGTCCTCCGGATGGGCGGTCTTGGGGTGGCCGGTCACCGCGGGAATGTAAAAGATTCACTGAAATTCTTTTTCTTCTTCTCTCTTGACAGCTTCATCTGCGGCCGCGCCAAGCGGGAATTGGTGAAAATTTCCACGGTTTTTCGGGTGTGATTTTCACGCCGTATGGATGCGTTTACATGGCGATTTCGGCAGTTAAGGGCGCTGCGTCGAGGGAGTGACTTGATAAACAAGCAGGATTTCTTGCGCGCTCTCTGGTGATGCGAATTGATGGCGCCATTCACGATGAAAATTTTTCACCAAGGATGCGCGATTGGAAAATGGATTACATCAAGTCGCGCATTTCCTGGGTCTTATATTGACTTTTTGTGAAATTATCGCATTATTGAGAAAACAAATTACATCGCTCAAGCGATGAGACGAGCAACGGGAACATTCTTCGGAACGCGGCGGGCAGACGGCCCGGCAGGTCGGCGAAAGCCGACCGTGTCTTCGCGCGGCCGAATGCAGCGGGAACGGTCACACATGCGCATTTTCACGGCCTCGCTTGCCACCGAGACCAACACGTTTTCACCCGTGCCGACGGATATGAACGCTTTCAAGGCGGCGTTCTATGCCGGACCGGGCGAACATCCCGATACGCCGACGCTCTGCTCTTCCGTCGTGCCGATCCTGCGCCGGCGTGGCCGGGCGGAAGGGTTCACCGTCATCGAGGGCACGTCCTGCTGGGCAGAACCTGCCGGCCTCATCCAGCGCCAGACCTACGAGACGTTGCGTGACCGGATCATCAGCGAACTGGCAGAGGCCCTTCCCGTCGACGCCGTCGTCCTTGGATTGCACGGCGCCATGGTTGCGCAGGGTTACGATGACCCGGAGGGCGATTTCCTCGCCCGCATCCGCGATCTCGTCGGGTCCGACGTGCTGATCGCCGTCGAATTCGATCCGCACAGCCACCTCACCGCCAAACGCGTCGCCAATCTCGATATCATGGCGGCCTTTCTCGAATTTCCGCACACGGATTTCGAGGAGCGCGGCGAGCATGTCGTGGAGTTGGCGTTGCGCACGCTGCGCGGTGAGATCAAGCCCGTCGTCTCCAGCTTCGACTGCCGTATGATCACCATCTACCCGACCAGCCGTGAGCCCATGCGGTCCTTCGTCGACCGTCTGAAGGCGATGGAAGGCAAGGACGGCATTCTCTCGCTTTCCGTCATTCACGGCTTCATGGCTGGCGATGTGCCGGATATGGGCACGCGCCTTGTCGCCGTCACGGACGGCGACAAGGCGAAGGGCGACGCTCTGGTCGAAAAGCTGGGTCGCGAGCTCTACGGCATGCGCAGGGAGACCGCGATGCCGATGCTCGGCACAGAGGCTGGCCTCGACCGGGCCATGGCGGTGCGCGCCGAGCGGCCGGACGTGCCGGTCGTCATCGCCGATGTCTGGGACAATCCGGGCGGCGGCGTTGCGGGCGATGCGACCTTCATCCTGCGCCGCATGATCGAGCGCGGTTTCGAGAATGTCGGCGTCGCGACCATCTGGGATCCGATTGCCGTTTCCTTCTGCCATGCGGCCGGGGAAGGCGCGGAGCTGGCGCTGCGCTTCGGCGGCAAGTCCGGGCCGGAGGGCGGCGAACCGCTCGACCTGCGCGTCACGGTTCAGACGGTGTTCGATGCCGGCTGGCAGAGCTTCCGCAACAGCCGCGTGACGCTCGGTGCGGCGGCGGTGGTGCGTCCGCTCGGCACGACCATCGATATCGTGCTGATCACCAGCCGCACCCAGACCTATGAACCCGACATCTTCTCCAACCAGGGTGTGGACTTCACGAAGAAGGCCTTCCTGCTGGTGAAGTCGACCAACCATTTCCATGCCGGCTTCCAGCCGATCTCCTCCGAGATCGTCTATGTGGCGGCGCCGACCTCATATCCGACGGACCCCGCCACGACGGCCTACCGCAAGGCACGCCTCGACCTGTGGCCGCGTGTGGCCGATCCGCTCGGCCTCGAGACCTGAACACCCGCCGGACGGGAGCCGGCGGCAACCCTTTGCAAATGGAGGAAAACAGATGAAAAGTGCAATCGTTCTCATGACCCTGGCGGCACTCGCCGGCGGCACCAGCAGCCTGGCCATCGCCCAGACGACGGATGGCGTGCTCACCGTCGCCACCATCGGCGAGCCGCCGACGCTCGACGTGATGCAGACGGCGACCGACATCGTGCTGACCATCGATCAGCACATTTTCGAGACGCTCTACATCTATGACAGCGAATGGCGTTCGGTGCCGCTGCTCGCCGCGGCCATGCCGGAAATCTCCGAAGATGGCCTCACCTATCGCATTCCGCTGCGCGAAGGCGTGAAGTTCCACGATGGCAGCGACCTCGACTCCAAGGATGTGACGGCCTCGCTGACGCGCTGGATGGCGGTCAACTCCAAGGGCAAGCAAGTCGCCGAAGTCGTCGAAAGCCTCACCGAAGACGGCCCCAACATGGTCGTCGTCAAGCTGAAGTCGCGTTATGCGCCGCTGCTCGCAACCTTCTCGCAGGCCTCGGTCATCATGCCGTCGGAAAAGATCGCCGACACGCTGACCGAGTTCGTCGGCACCGGCCCCTATGCCCTGAAGGAACGCAAGCCCGACCAGTACACGCAGCTCGTGCGCTTCGACGGTTACAAGTCGCCCGAGGGAGAGCCGAGCAACTACGCCGGCAAGCGCGTCGCCATCGCCAAGGAAATCCGCTTCGTTCCGGTTCCGGACGCCAACACCCGCGTGGAAGGCCTGATCTCCGGTCAGTTCGACTTCGCCGACTCGCTTCCGGTCAGCGCCTATGAGCGCGTCGAGGCGAGCGGCACGGCCAAGCCCGTGATCTACGAGAACACCGGCTGGGCCTCGCTCAACATGAACATGAAGGAAGGCCTGCTCACGAAGAAGGAGCTGCGCCAGGCCGTTCAGGCCGCGCTCAACCCGAACGACATGATGCTTGCCGCCTTCTCCGACGAGCGCTTCTTCAGCGTCGACGGCTCGATCTTCCCGAAGGGCTCCCTCTGGTACACCGAGGCCGGCGTTGCCCGCTACGGCGAAGGCGACCCGGAAGCTGCCGCCAAGCTGCTTGCCGATGCCGGTTATGACGGCACGCCGCTGCGTCTGATGACCAGCCGCCAGTACGAATTCCACTACAAGATCGGTGAAGTCGCAAAGGCTTACCTCGAAGCCGCCGGCTTCAAGGTGGACATGCAGGTGGTGGACTGGGCGACCCTGACGACCCGCCGCGCCGACCCCAAGGAATGGGATATCTTCATCACCCATTCCAACTTCCCGGGCGACCCGACGACGATCAACACGATCACCGACACCTATCCGGGCTGGTACGTCTCCGAGCAGAAGGCAACGGCCGTCTCGACCTACATGAACGCCGTTTCCGACGCCGACAAGCAGAAGGCATGGGAAGGCATCCAGACCGTGATCTACGACGATGCGCCGCTCTTCAAGGTGGGCAACTTCAACGCCGTCACGGGCGTCGCCGCCGGTATCTCGGACTATACGCCGACCTACTGGCCGCATTTCTGGAACGTAACGCCGAAGAAGTGAGGGGATAGACATGGCAAGGATCGTCCGGGCACTTTTGACGCGGCTGGGGGGCATGGCCATCGTGCTTGCCCTGGTCGTGACGGTGGTATTCGTCATCGTCCGCGTGACGCCGGGCGATCCCGCCGCCGTGATGCTGGGGTCGGATGCGACCCCGGAAGATATCGCGCAACTGCGCACCAAGATGGGGCTTGATGCGCCGCTGATCGTCCAGTATGGCCAGTTCGTTCTGGGCATCCTGAAGGGCGATCTCGGTCAGTCGATCTTCCTCGGGCAGCCGGTGACGGCGGCGCTCGCCGAGCGGGCGGAGCCGACCTTCTTCCTGACCCTTTTCTCCATCCTGATCGCCGTTTCGATCGCGTTGCCGGTCGGCATTCTCTCGGCCGTCAAGCGCGGCACGCTGTTCGACCAAGTCGTCGTGACTTTGACCATGGTGGCGGCGAGCGTACCGAGCTTCTGGCTGGGCCTCATGCTCATCCAGATGTTCGCCGTCGGCCAGGGCTGGTTCCCCGCCTCGGGTTATGGCGGGCCGGATACGTCCTTCCTCGAAAGGCTGCACCATCTCGTGCTGCCGGCCGTCGCTCTCGGCATCGTCAATTCGGCGCTGATCACCCGTTTCACCCGCGCCGCCATGCTCGATGTGCTCGGTGACGACTACGTCCGCACCGCCCGCGCCAAGGGCGCGAGCGAGCGCCGCGTGATCCTCAAGCATGCGCTGAAGAATGCGATGATCCCGATCATCACCGTCATCGGCCTTTCCATCGCCATGCTGGTGGCGGGCGCGGTCGTGACGGAAACGGTCTTCGGCCTGCCGGGTGTCGGCAACCTCGTGGTCTCGGCCGTGCTGCGCCGTGACTACCCCGTCATTCAGGGCACATTGCTCGTCGTCGCCGCGATCTACGTGCTCATCAACTTCATCGTCGACATGCTCTATATCCTCGTCGATCCCAGGGTGCGCCTCTGATGACCGGTTCTTTCTTCCACTCCCTGCGCCGCCTCTTCCGTAACCGCGCCATCCTGTTCGGGGCGATCATTCTCGTCCTCGTGCTGCTGGCCGCCGTCCTTGCGCCGTGGATTGCGCCCTATGCGCCGAACAAGCTGTCGATCGTCAACAAGCTGAAGGCGCCGTCGCTGGCGCATGTCTTCGGGACGGACGAGTTCGGCCGCGACATCTTCTCCCGCGCCATCTATGCGGGCCGGATCTCGCTGCTCGTCAGCCTCGGCGTCGTCTGCATCTCCACCGTGCTGGGCGTCATTCTCGGCGTCGCTGCCGGCTTCTTCCGCAAGCTCGATACGCCGATCTCCCGGCTACTCGACGCCATGATGTCCTTCCCGGATATCCTGCTTGCCATCGCGCTGGTCGCCGCTCTCGGACCGTCGCTGACGACGGTCATCCTGGCGCTCGGCATCACCTATGCGCCGCGCCTTGCCCGCATCGTGCGCGGCTCGACGCTGGTGCTGCGGGAACTGCCCTATATCGAGGCGGCCGTCGCCATGGGCCTGCCGACCTGGCAGATCCTGCTGCGCCACGTGCTGCTCAACCTCGCCTCGCCGATCCTCGTGCAGGCCACCTTCGTCTTCGCCTCGGCGATGCTGGCCGAAGCAAGCCTCTCTTTCCTCGGTGTCGGCGTCTCCACCGACATGCCGACCTGGGGCACGATGCTCGCCTCCGGCCGTGAATACATGAACAATGCCCCCTGGCTGATGATCTTCCCGGGCCTCGCCATC
Organism: Roseateles sp. XES5; assembly: GCF_020535545.1. NCBI lineage: Bacteria > Pseudomonadati > Pseudomonadota > Betaproteobacteria > Burkholderiales > Sphaerotilaceae > Roseateles > Roseateles sp. XES5. The sequence goes on along the minus strand of NZ_CP084753.1, from coordinate 259,944 downwards.
GTCTTCTCCGTCCTTGCCCTGCAACTGCTCGGCGACGGTCTGCGCGATCTGGTCGATCCGCGTCTTGCGAAGGAAAGCTGATCATGACTGCAACGGATAATGCAAGCCGGCCGGTGCTTTCGGTCGAAAACCTCACGACCTCCTTCAAGACCGCGGAAGGATGGCGTGCCGTCATCCGCAATATCAATCTGCAGGTGAATGCCGGGGAAACCGTCGCCATCGTCGGGGAATCCGGTTCGGGCAAGAGCGTCACCGCGCTCTCCACCATGCGTCTCCTGCCCGCCGGTCGGGCGCGCTGCGAGGGCCGTATCCTGCTCGAAGGCCGCGACCTCCTGCAGGCCAGCGAAGCCGAGATGCGCGCCGTGCGCGGCGGCACCATCGGCATGATCTTCCAGGAGCCGATGACCTCGCTCAATCCGGTCTTCACCATCGGCAACCAGGTCGCCGAGGCGCTGGTGCTTCACCGCGATCTCTCGTGGAGCGCGGCAGAGGCGGAGGCCCTGCGGCTGATGGAGCGCGTGCGCATTCCTGCGGCAAAGTCCCGTCTTCACGAATATCCGCACCAGCTCTCGGGCGGCATGCGCCAACGCGTGATGATCGCGATGGCCCTGTCCTGCAAGCCCCAGCTGCTGATTGCGGACGAGCCCACCACCGCCCTGGACGTGACCATCCAGGCGCAGATCCTGCAACTGATCCGCGCGCTGCAAGACGAGATGCAGATGGGCGTGGTCTTCATCACCCACGATATGGGCGTGGTGGCCGAGGTGGCCGACCGCGTGCTGGTGATGTACCGCGGCGATATGATCGAAACCGGCGCGACGCCAGACCTCTTTGCGGCCCCGAAGGCCTCCTATACCAAGGCGCTTCTCGCCTCCATTCCGCGCCTCGGCACGATGGGCGACGCGGCGGCGCCACGCCGTTTCCCCGATGTCGACCCGGCGACGGGCGAAGCGAGCGGCGGCCGGGTCATGGAGCCCGTCGCCGATGACGTTAAGCCGCTCCTTACGGTCGACGGGCTTTCCGTCCGTTTCGCCCTGCCGCATGGCCAGATCCATGCCGTCGAGAATGTCTCCTTCGATCTTCGGCCGGGCGAAACCCTGTCGCTGGTCGGTGAATCCGGCTGCGGCAAATCCACCACGGGCCGTGCGATCATGCGTCTTGTCGATCCGAGCAACGGCTCCATCGTCATCGACGGGCAGGATGTGACGAAAGCGAGCTCCGGGACGTTGCGCGCCATGCGCCGCAACACACAGATCATCTTCCAGGACCCCTTCGCCTCGCTGAACCCGCGCATCACCATCGGCTCGGCGATCGCCGAACCGATGCTGGCCCATGGCCTGATGGGCCGAAAGGAAGCGAAGGAGCGCGTGGCGGAATTGCTGGAGCAGGTCGGCCTGCCGGCGGCGGTGGCGACGCGCCATCCGCACGAATTCTCCGGCGGTCAGCGTCAACGCATTTCCATTGCCCGCGCGCTTGCGCTGGAGCCGAAATTCATCGTGGCGGACGAGGCGGTTTCCGCGCTCGACGTCTCGGTCAAGGCGCAGGTCTCCAATCTTCTGCTGGACCTTCAGGAGAAGCATCGTCTCGCCTATCTCTTCATTTCGCACGACATGGCGGTCGTGGAGCGCGTCAGCCACCGCGTCGCCGTCATGTTCCTTGGCGAGATCGTCGAGATCGGCCCGCGCGCCGCGATCTTCGACAATCCGCAGCATTCTTATACGCAACGTCTCATCTCGGCGGTGCCGATCCCGGATCCGGCTCGTCGCGGCCATCAGCCGCCGCCGCTCACCGAGGAAATCAAGAGCCCGCTGCGCCCGCACGGCTACGTCGCCCCCAAGCGGACTTATCGCGAGGTGTCGCCCGGCCATTTCGTGCAGGAGGCGAGCATGGTCGCCGCGGCATGACGGGAACGCACGTGAATGCAACCTGACGATTATCAATAGGCTTTTCTTAATGCGCCGGTTGCATACAGAAAGGGCGGATGAATCGCGGATTGGAAGGCATGACGCCTGGTTTCAGGAGTGCCTTTTATGCGTGTGGTCGACATTTCCATCAGAAAACGTCTCTGGACGGCGGTAGCCTTGCCGATGCTGGCGGCGGGCTATCTGGCCTATGCCCAGAGCTCCGACCGGTTCCAGACCTATAACGAGATGCGCGAGATCGTCACGGTCAGCCAGGAAATGGTCGTGCTCAGCGATATCGTGCACAGCCTGCAGGTCGAACGTGGATTGACCGCCGGCTTCCTCGGTTCGCGCGGCGCGAACAATCGGGTGGAACTGCAAAGCGCCCGGGCGGCCTCCGATGCCGCGACGGGCCGCTTCGCCGCCGCGATGGACAATCTCGGCGCCATCGCGGATGCGGAGATTGCCGCGCACGGTACGCAGTTTTCTGCGCAACTGTCGGCGCTTGCGGACATGCGCGGCTCGGTCGATACGCTTGCCGCTGCGGGCGGCGATGTCTTCACGACCTACAGCAATGCCATCGGCACCATCGTCGATCTTGCCGGCGACCTCTCGAAGCTGACAGGCGATGCCGCCATCGCCCAACGCATGGCCGCCTATGTCGAGGTCATGCAGGCCAAGGAAATGGCCGGGCAGGAGCGCGCGCTCGGCAACGGCTTTATCGTTGCCGGTCATATGGAGCCGGCCCGTTTCGAGCGGTTCACCAGCCTTGCGGGCATGCAGGATGCGCTTGTCCGCTCCGCCTTTTCGGCTCAGGGCGCGGCCGAGCGCACGCGTTATGAAACGTTGCTTGACGGTGCCTCCGGTGACGTTGCGACCTTCCGCACCCGCCTGACATCCGGCGGGGCAAGCGCTGAGCTTGCCGGGCTGGAAAGCGCGCGCTGGTTCGCTGCCGCGACGAAGCGCATAGAGGCGATGAAGGAGATCGAGAACGGCGCGCTGAAGGATATCGGCGCCATGGCGGCGGCGACGGCCGATGCCGCCTATCGCAGCTTCTTGCTTCTCGTCTCGCTCTGCCTCACCGGTGGCCTGCTGATGGTCGGCCTTTCGGGCCTGATGGCAATGACGGTCGTGCGTCCGATCGGCACCATGGTCGGGGCCATGCGGCGCCTTGCCTCCGGCGATCTCGATTTCGCGTCCATCGCGACGGGCCGCAAGGACGAGATCGGCGCCATGGAACAGGCCGTGGAGGTTTTCCACGCCGCGGCGATCCGCAACCGGGAGCTGGAAGCCACCGAGGCCGGACGGCGCGTGCGGGCCGAGCGGGAGCGTGTCGAGATGCAGCGCGCCGCCGAGGCGGAAGCCAAGACGCGGCTCGTGAACGCGACCTCCACCTTTGCCGCCAGCATGCGGCGCCTTGCCGCGGGTGACATGGCCTGTGAACTGCATCATCCGCTTGATCCGCATTTCGAGACCTTGCGATCGGATTTCAACGGCGCCGTCCGGCAGCTTCGGGAAACGCTGCTGAGCGTCGGCCATTCGGTCGCGACCGTCACCGGCGGTTCGCAGGAGATCTCCTCGGCTTCCGACGATCTTTCCCGCCGCACCGAGCAACAGGCCGCTTCGCTGGAAGAGACGGCCGCTGCCCTCGAAGAGATCACCGCCAATGTCTCGGCGACGTCGAAACGCGCCACGGAGGCGCGCGACATGGTGCGCCATGCCCGTGGCAAGGCCGATGCGTCCGGCAAGGTCGTGCAGGATGCCGTGCTCGCCATGGAGCGGATCGACCATGCCGCGCGCAAGATCGGCGACATCATCGGTGTCATCGACGGCATTGCCGACCAGACCAATCTGCTGGCCCTGAACGCCGCCATCGAGGCGGCACGCGCCGGCCAGCACGGCAAGGGTTTCGCTGTCGTCGCCGACGAGGTGCGCGAGCTTGCGCAGCGCTCCGCAAAGGCTGCGCGCGAGATCAAGGAACTGATCGGCAATTCGGAAGATGCCGTCGGTGAGGGCGTGCGTCTCGTCAGCGACACCGGGGCCGGGCTCGGCGAGATCAACGATCTCGTGCAAGCCGTCAACCAGCACATGGAGGCGATTGCGACCGCGGCGCAGGAACAGTCCGCCGGGTTGCTGCAGATCAACACCGCCGTCAATCATATGGACCAGGCGACCCAGCAGAATGCCGCGATGGTGGAAGAGATGAACGCCGCTGGCGCGGCACTGGCGCAGGAAAGCGCCAATCTCAAGGGGCTGCTCGTCCAGTTCCAGCTCGATGAACCGCAGAGGCAGCAGCGCTACGCCAGCGCCGCCTGACCTTATGGCGGCTCGGTGCGACGAATGCGCCGGGCCGCCGCCAATTTTTTGAGCCCGCCGAATTTGTCCGATATTTGCCACATCCGGGGCTAGGATGCGGCCATTGCCTCAGCGCGAGTCGGAACATGTCGGATGAAGTCAGTGTGGTTACCGAGGATCGGGCGTCACGTATTGTCCAGTTTTTCCTGACATATCGGCTCTACATCCTCGGCGCGGCAAGCCTTTTCGTTTTTGCGCTCGTGGCCTTCGGCCTCTACCGGCTCACTGCGGAGGTGCGCTACGACGAGGTTCTGGACGCGCTTTCCCAGACTTCCTGGAGCGCGATCGCGCTTGCCGCAATTTTCACCGGCCTCAGTTTTCTGGCGCTGATCTTCTACGATTGCAACGCGCTCGATCATGTCGGCCGCAAGACGGCCTTTCCCTCTGTCGCCGTGACGGCCTTCATGGCCTACGCGGTCGGCAATACGGTGGGTTTCGGCCCGCTCAGCGGCGGGGCGATCCGCTTTCGTGCCTATTCGCGGCTTGGCCTTTCGCCCGGCGAGATCGCGCGGGTCATCGCCTTTGTCACGCTGTCCTTCGGGCTGGGCCTGCTCTCCGTCAGCGCGCTCGCCACCCTTGCCGTCGCGCCGCGCGTCGCCGGCATCCTCGGCATTGACGCCCTGTGGCTTCGGGTCATCGCGCTTGTCATCCTCGTCGCGTTGTTCGCCGTGTTCTATGCCGGCCGCAATGGCCGGACGGTGGGCATCGGCAGCCTTCGCCTGAGCCTGCCGGACAGCCGCACGGTCTCCCGCCAGTTCCTCGTTTCGGCCATGGATATCGCCGCCGCCGCGTCGGTGCTCTATGTCCTTCTGCCGCAAACCCATGTCGGCTGGCCGGCGTTCCTCGCCGTCTATGCGGTGGCGATCGGGTTCGGCGTACTCAGCCATGTACCCGCCGGCCTCGGCGTCTTCGAGGCGGTCATCATGGCCGGGCTCTCCAATGCCATCGGCATCGACCAGTTGCTCGGCAGCCTCGTGCTCTACCGGCTGATCTACTATGTGCTGCCGCTGCTGCTGGCGACCGTTCTGCTGCTGATCACGGAGATGCGCCAACTTGCGCTGCGGCCGGGCGTGGCGGAAGCCGCGCAGCTTGCCGGCAAGCTCGCCCCGGCGCTGATCGCGACGCTCTCGCTCGTGCTCGGCGCCATGCTGATCTTTTCGAGCGTCGTGCCGACGCCGGATTCCGACCTCGATTTCCTGTCGAATTATCTGCCGCTGCCCATCGTCGAGGGCGCGCATTTCCTGTCGAGCCTGCTCGGGCTGCTTCTGATCGTCGCCGCGCGCGGCCTCGGCCAGCGGCTGGACGGGGCTTGGTGGGTGGCGCTTGCGGGCGCTTCGGTCGCCTTTGCCTTCGCGTTCCTGAAGGCCGTCGCGGTGTTCGAGGCGGCATTGCTGGCGCTCTTCATCGTCGCGCTTCTTGCCAATGTCCGCGCCTTCGACCGGCACAGTTCGCTGTTCAAGCAGGCGCTCGGGCCGTCCTGGCTCGCGGCGATCGCGGTGATCCTCGTGACGGCCTTCGTCATCCTGCTTTTCGTATACCGCGATACGGACTATGCGCACGAACTCTGGTGGCAGTTCGAATTTTCCGAGGAGGCGCCGCGCGGCTTGCGCGCCCTGCTCGGTCTTTCCATCGCCGCTTCGGCGCTCGCCCTCTTCAGCCTGCTGCGGCCGGCGCATTTTCGCACCGACGGCGCAAGTGCGGCGGAGCTGGAACAGGCGGTCGCGATCACCATGGCACAGGACATGGCGGACGCCAATCTCGTGCGCATGGGTGACAAGCGGCTGTTGTTCTCCCCCTCCGGCAAATCCTATATCATGTACGGCATCCACGGCCGGTCCTGGATCGCGCTTGCCGACCCGGTCGGGCTGGAGGAGGAGTTTTCCGAACTTGTCTGGCAATTCGTCGGCGCGGCGCGGGCCGGCGGCGGGCGCGCGGCCTTCTACCAGATCTCGCCGCTCCTGCTGGCGGCCTGCGCGGATGTCGGGCTTCGCGCCTTCAAACTCGGTGAACTGGCGGTCGTCGATCTCGCCCGTTTCGAGATGAAGGGCAGCCGCTTCGCCAATCTGCGCCAGTCCCATAGCCGAGGCCTGCGCGAGGGGCTCGTCTTTTCGGTCGTGCTGCCGGACGCGCTCGGCACGCTCGTCGCCGATCTCCGGGCCGTCTCGGATGGCTGGCTCGCCCATCACAATGCCAAGGAAAAGACCTTCTCGCTCGGCGCCTTCGAAGAAGGCTACGTGCTGTCGCAGCCGGTCGCCGTGGTGCGGCTGGATGACCGCATCGTCGCCTTCGCCACGCTGATGGTGACGGACACCCGGGCGGAGGCGACGGTGGACCTGATGCGTTTTGCCGGGGATGCCCCGAAGGGCACGATGGATTTCCTCTTCGCCAGCATTCTCGAATATCTGAAGGCGGAAGGCTACCGGCAGTTCAACCTCGGCATGGCGCCGCTTTCCGGCATGGCCCGGCGCGAGGCGGCGCCGGTCTGGGACCGGGTCGGCGGCGCGCTGTTCGAGCACGGCGAGCGCTTCTACAATTTCAAGGGCCTGCGTGCCTTCAAGTCGAAGTTCCACCCCCGCTGGGAGCCGCGTTATCTTGCTGTCTCCAACGGTACGGGGGCCGCGCTCGCCTTGATGGACGTGACCTTCCTCATCGGCGGTGGTGTCAAGGGAGTGATTTCCAAATGAAGGTTCTGTCCTGTCTTGCAGCTGCCGGACTGCTGCTTTCCACAATGTCCGTTACAGCCGTCGCCGCGGAGCCGGCGCAGGCGTTTACGACCGGCATGATCCCCTCCGGCCATATCCTCCTGCCGGAAGGCGAGCCGGAGGCGAGCGTCGTCCTGATTTCCGATGCCGCAGGCTGGGGGGCAGACGAAGAGACCGCGGCGGCTGCGCTGACGGACAAGGGCGCGGCCGTCATCGGCATCGATTTTCCAAGCTATCTGAAGGCCTTGCAGGCGGACGACGGAGACTGCGTCTATATGGTCTCCGATGTCGAGTCGCTCGCCCATCAGGTCCAGCGCGCGGGCGGCGCGACGCGCTACAGCCCGCCCATCGTCGCCGGTATCGGTGAAGGTGGCGCGCTGGCGCTCGCCATGATCGCGCAAAGCCCGGCCGCAACGCTGGGCGAGGCCATCGCCGTCGATCCCGAGGCCGGCATCCCGCTCGACAAGGTTCTCTGCACGCCGGCCTCCAAGACGAAGGCGGACGGTCGCACGGTCTATGGTCTCACCGACGGGGCGTTACCGGCGCCCGTCACCGTCTTGTTCACGGGCAAGGCTCCGCAGGCCGGACGTGATCATCTCGCGACGCTGAAGCAGGCCCATGCCGATATCGACGCACGCGACGTCGATACATCAGCGACGGACGCGCTGTCCCAGGCGCTTGCCGATCGGGTGGATGCGGCCGGCGATGCCGATACGCCGCTCGGCCTGCCGCTGACCGTGCTGAAGGCAAAGCCCGCCTTCGATACGATGGCCATCGTCTATTCCGGCGATGGTGGCTGGCGCGACATCGACAAGGAGGTCGCCGGGGCGTTGCAGCTGCGCGGCATTCCCGTCGTGGGCGTGGATTCGCTGCGTTACTTCTGGTCGGAGCGCAAGCCGCAGGAGACGGCGGACGATCTCGGGCGCATCATCGACGCCTTCCGCAAGGAGTGGGGTGTCGAACATGTGCTGCTCGTCGGCTACTCCTTCGGCGCGGACATCCTGCCGGCGACCTACAATTTGCTGACGCCGGAGGACAGGAAACGCGTGCCGCAGGTGACGCTGATGGCGCTCTCCCGCCAGGTCGATTACGAGATTTCGGTGACGGGCTGGCTGGGCGTTGCCGGCGCCGGCGCGGGGGGCGATCCGGTCAATGACATCGCAAAGATCGACGCCAGGAACGTGCAGTGCATCTACGGCAGCGACGAGGACGACGATCCCTGCCCGACGCTGAAAGCCTCCGGCGTGGAATCGATCAGCATCGATGGTGGCCACCATTTCGATGGGGATTACGAAGCGCTTGCGGGACGCATCATCGATGGTCTGAAGCGGCGGCTCGGTGGGTAAACGACGTTTCCTGTCGCCTCCTGCATTTTTCTTGTCGACATGATGGCTGTGGAGTGGCTACTCCTAGCGTTACGTCGTTCATGGAGATTTCGAGCATGTCTTGGCAGCACCCCGTTCCCCGGATCACCGAGGCCGAAAGGCAGGAGCGCCTTTCCAACCTGCGCCGTCTGATCGAGGCCAACGGGCTTACCGGAATGTTGCTCGGGCCGAGTGAGAGCCTGCGCTATTTCACGGGCCTCGTCTGGCATGCCAGCGAACGCTTCCTGGGCGCGCTCGTGACGCCGACGACGCTCTACTACATCGTGCCGGGTTTCGAACGGAGCCGTGTCGAGACCCTGCCCCACCTTGCTGCCGATATTGTCGAATGGCAGGAAGAGGAAAGCAGCGCAGCGCTCATCGCCCGCCTGCTCGGTGACAAGGGCGTGCTGGCGCTCGACGATGCGATGCCGCTCTATTTCTACAACGCGCTGGCCACAAAGCTCGGCGCGGAGAGGTTGCGGGACGGTGGGCCGCTCCTCAACGGTCTTCGCCGCCTCAAGTCGCCGGCCGAAATCGCGCTCATCCAATATGCCATGAACCTCACGCTCGATGTGCACCGGCAGGTCCACGCCATGCTCGAGCCGGGCATGCGCGCCTCCGATGTCGTCAAGTTCATCGACCAGCAGCATCGCGTTGCCGGCGCATCCGGCGGTTCGACCTTCTGCATCGTGTCCTTCGGCGCGGCGACGTCGCTGCCACATGGCGCCGATGGCGATCAGGTGCTTGGCGAGGACGACGTTATCCTCGTCGATACCGGCTGCCGCATCGACGGCTACCATTCGGACCTTACGCGCACCTATAAGCTGACGTCCGGCGACAGTGCCTTTGAGGATGCCTGGGCGATCGAGCGGGCCGCACAGGAAGCGGTTTTCGCGGCGGCAAGGCTTGGCGCACCCTGCTCCAGCCTCGATGACGCGGCACGCGCCGTGCTCGGCAAGCACGGCCTTGGCCCCGACTACCGGCTGCCCGGCCTGCCGCATCGCGCCGGCCACGGCCTCGGGCTGCAGATCCACGAGGAGCCCTATATCGTGCGTGGCAATGCCACACCGCTTGCCGCGGGCATGTGTTTCTCAAACGAACCCATGCTGGTTTTTCCCGACAAATTCGGCATTCGCCTCGAAGACCACATCTATATGGCGGCGGACGGCGCGCGCTGGTTCACCGAGCCGTCCAGGGGGCCGACGGACCCATTCGGCGAGTCCTGACCGGGCGCGCCAATTCCTTTCGGGTTGACAGGCCCGGCAAGTTACGTTGATATCAACCATCAATCACGGAGGAGTCGATATGAAGATCGTAACGAGCCTGAGCTTTCAGGGGCAGTGCCACGAAGCCTTCACGTTTTACGCCAAAGTCCTGGGTGGCAAGATCACCGCTGCCTTTCCCTATGGCGAAGCCCCGCCCGGAATGCCGATCACCGATCCGAAATACAAGGACTGGCTGATGCATTGCTGGCTGGAGGTTGGCGATCAGGCCCTGATGGGAGCGGATATGGATTCCGCCTGGGCGCCCAATATCGAGAAACCGAAGAACGGGTTCGATGTGACGCTGCACACGGCTGACAAGGCCGAGGCGCAGCGTTGGTACAATGCGCTTTCCGAAGGCGGCCGGCAGATCATGCCGTTCAGCGAGACCTTCTGGTCTCCGGGCTTCGGCTCGCTGATCGACCGTTTCGGCGTGCCATGGATGATCAACAGCATCCCCTCTGCCGACTGGCAGCCTTCGCAGGGATAAACCGACCTCCCTGCCCGTTGTCCGAGGACAGAGCCAGCGCCCCTTTCGAGGGGCGCTGTGCGTTTGTGCTGCCGCTTGAAAAGGCGGTTGCCGCGGTGCGGCAATAGGCGGAGAATTCCCGCTTGACACATACCGACCGTTTGGTATGTTTAGCGCATGTCCAGACCAACCAAACAATCGCCCGAACGCGGCAATGCTCGAACCCGGCTCCTGGAGGCGGCGCGCGATATCATCAGGGAAAAGGGCTTTGCCGCGACGAGTGTCGACGATCTGTGCAAGGCCGCCGACGTCACCAAGGGGGCGTTCTTCCATCACTTCGAGAGCAAGGAGGCTCTCGGCGTGGCGGTCGCCGATTTCTGGGGCGAGACCACGTCGGCTTTCTTCGCCGATGCGCCCTATCACGCGCCCGACGATCCGCTGGATCGTGTGCTCGCCTATGTCGCCTTCCGCAAGGCGATCATCGCCGGCACGCTGAAGGAATTCACCTGTCTCGTCGGAACGATGGCGCAGGAGGTCTACGACAGCGCGCCCGGCATTCGCGAGGCCTGCGGTCGCAGCATCTTCGGTCACACGGCGACACTGGAGGCCGATATCGAAATGGCGCGTCAGGCCCGCGGCATCACCGCGGACTGGACCGCCGAAAGCCTCGCCCGCCATACGCAGGCCGTTCTTCAGGGCGGCTTCGTCCTGGCGAAGGCCGGCAACGACCCCGCGCTGGCGCGGGAAAGCCTCGATCATCTGGAGCGATACATCCGGCACCTGTTTCATGTCACGGAGGATGACGACCATGAGCAGCATGACCCAAATCGCCTGCACCTGCGGGCACACGCGTCTTGAGGTGCGGGGAGCCCCGATCCTCGTTTGCGAATGCCTGTGCGACAGTTGCCGGGCGGCGGCCGAGAGGCTGGCGCAATTGCCCGGCGCACGCAGCACGCTGACCAGCTACCACGCGACGCCTTGCGCCGAATATCGCAAGGACCGGGTGGACATCCTCTCCGGCGCCGAGACGATGCGGGAGTTCCGCCTTTCGCCGACGGCCGGATCGCGCCGCGTCGTTGCCACCTGCTGCAACACGCCGCTGTTTCTGGAGATGAAGGGCGCACATTGGCTGAGCATCTACCTGCATCTCTGGCCGGCGGAGGCACGACCGAAGCCGTCCCTGCGGACGATGACGAGCGACCTCAAGGACCGCGCCCGTCTGCCCGCCGACATTCCCAACCTCAAGACCCATACGGTCGCTTTCTACGGAAAGCTTCTCGCCGCCTGGATCGCCATGGGCTTCCGCAATCCGAAAATCGCTATCGCGGGGAAGATCGATGCCTGAGAAGATCGTATCTGAGAAGATCGTAATCGAGAATATCAACGTCCCCGGCCGCACCGAGCGGGTCGACCGGGCGAAATACATGGCGATGCGCGAGGCTCTGCTTGCCGCCTTGCCGGACACCGCGCCTGGCCTGACCGTCGCGGACGCGCAGAAGGCACTCCTGCCGTTTCTCTCGCAGGACCTTTTCCCCGAAGGGCAGAAGGCGGGCTGGTGGATGAAGGCGGTTCAACTCGACCTCGAGGCCAAGGGCGTCATCCGGCGCGCACCGCAACGCCCGGTCCAGCTCTATCGGCTCGCCTGACGGCGTTGGGCGTCAGGCCTGATCGTCGGGAAGAAACCGCGCTGCGCCCGTATGAAGCAGGATGCCGGCGAAGAGGCCGGTCATGCCGCCGGCGGCCTTTACCGCGGCGTCCATGAGCTGCGGATGGCGCGTCGGGGAGAGGAACTGGAAAATCTCCACGCCGCCCGCGGCCAGAACCACCAGGGCGGCGACCATCCAGCGATGACGCGGATAGGCGAAGACGAACAGCGCGGACAGCACGGCATAGGCCGCGGCGCGATCGAAGTTGGTCGAAACGAGGTCGCGCGGTCGAAGGCCGATGGGCGAGACCGTAACGAAGATTATGGCGATCAGGGCAAGCCAGGCGCCGACGCGGAAAAGACGGGTCGTCATCATCCATCCCAATACGCGAAGCCTGCGGCCGTTACAATCAGCAAGACGGCCGCCCGATGGGCGGCCGCATCACGATTGCGTTAGCCCGCAGGCTCACCCTCTTCCGAACTCATCCTCGATGCGGATGATGTCGTCCTCACCGAGATAGGAGCCGGTCTGCACCTCGATGAGTTCCAGCAGGATCTTGCCGGGATTGGCAAGCCGGTGCACCTCGCCCTGCGGGATATAGACGGATTCGTTTTCCCGAAGCGGAATGGTCCGGTCCCCGATCGTCACCTCCGCCGTGCCCCGCACCACGATCCAGTGTTCCGAACGGTGATGATGCTTCTGCAGCGACAGCCGCTTGCCCGGCGTCACGAACAGACGCTTGACCTGGAACCGCTCGCCGTTCAGCACCGACGTATAGCCGCCCCACGGACGGTAGGACGTCGGATGCGTCTCGGTGAGCTTGGCCGTCTTCGGCCGCGCGGCGAGATGCTTGACCAGCTTGCCGACATTCTGGCTGTCCTCCAGCCGTCCGACATAGACCGCGTCCTCGCTGGCGATGACCGCGACATTGTCGAGGCCCTGCACGGCGACATGGATGTCATGCGAGATGACCAGCGAGTTGCGCGTGTCGAGCACCGTGGCGCTGCCCTCGGCGACATTGCCCGCGTCGTCCTGCCGGCCGGTCTTCCAGACGGAATCCCAGCTGCCGAGATCGGACCAGGCGATGGGGGACGGCACGACGGCGGCGACCGGCGTCTTCTCGAAGATGGCATAGTCGACGGAGATGTCCGGCGCCCGTGCGAAGGCCGTCTCGTCGAGCCGCTCGAAGTCGAGGTCGTGCTGGGCCTTCGCCACCGCCTCGCTCGCCGCCTCCAGCACCTCGGGGGCGTATTGGCGAAGCTCGCGCAGGAAGAGGCCGACGGGCAGCATGAACATGCCGGAGTTCCACAGATAGCCGCCCGTCGCCAGCATGGCTTCGGCGCGCTCGCGGTCCGGCTTCTCGACGAAGCGGCGCACGGCATGGGCGCCGTTGCCGAGGTCTTCGCCGGTCTCGATATAGCCGTAGCCGGTGGCGGGTTCGGTGGGGGTGATGCCGAAGGTGACGAGGCGGCCGGCCCGTGCGGCGGCGGCGGCCTTGTCGATGCAGGCGCGATAGGTGTCGTCGGCCTCGATCTCATGGTCGGAGGCGAGCACCTGCAGGATGGCGTCCTCGCCATGGAGGCGGGCGACGAGGCTTGCGGCGGCGGCAAGCGCCGGGGCGGTGTTGCGCGCGACGGGTTCGAGCAGGATGGCGGTCAGCGCGACGCCGGCGGCGCGGGCCTGTTCGGCGACGAGGAAGCGGAAGTCGGCATTGGTGACGATGACGGGCGGGGCGTAGAGCGCGGCATCGGCGACGCGGGCAAGCGACTTCTGGAACAGCGTGGTCTCGCCGAGGAAGCCGAGGAACTGCTTGGGGGCCGAGGCGCGCGACAGCGGCCAAAGGCGCGTGCCCTTGCCACCGGCCATGATGACGGGGACGATCTTGCTGCTCATGATTTCCATCCTGGTCTCAAAGCCCGCCGTCATGGCCGGGCCGGGACGCGGGGCCGCGATCCCGGCAGCATTTTGCTCCCGGGCCGTCTTCCCGCACCGTTTGTCGTTTTTGGTGTCAGATGCCGATTTGCTCGCGCATTGCAACGCGCAGGCGATAGAGCGCGGCGAGTGGCGCCGGCATGGGCCTGCGCAGGAATGCCGCCTTCTTCACGTAGTTGTCGACACGCCACGTCGCAGAGGAGCGCGCGGCGAAATAGCCCATGTCACCGGCCCGCAGCGTGTAGGGCGCGCCGTCGTCCGGCGTGATGTGGACTTCCCCCTCCAGGATGATGACCGTTTCTTCCCAATGGAAATGCCAACGGAACGCGCCGGCGGTGCAATCCCAGATGGCCGAGAACGAGGAATGGTCGGAGGTGCGGACATGCTCGGCCGAGCGCGCCATCGGCGAGCCCTCGAGGATCCAACTGGGTTCGATCGGCGAATCCTGCATCTTCAGCTCGGGGGCGCGCTTGAAGACCGTGGAGACGCGTTCCGGCGCAAAGGCGCCTTCGGAGGATCGGCGTGCGGCGACGGCAATGGCGCCCGCGACCAGCAGTTTCAGAACCAAGATTATGCTCCCTCTCAGTCAATTTTCGACCGGACTATAGGAAGGAGGAATGAGAATCGGATTGAGAAAGCCGGTAAAACTTTAAGCACCGGCGGGATTTGCCTATCCAGGGTGGCAATTTGCACGCCGCCCTGCCCCACTTCGGGACGGTTCGCCGGCGCACGCGTGGCCATGCGCGCCGCTTCACGCCCGGCCGGACTTAAGCAAAGATTCACGGCGCTGTGCTTTGGTCGTTTGCAATGGGCCGTGCCCACCCGCAAAGAGAGCGTAATGGACATCATACCGGTCATTCTGTCCTTCGGATTTCTGTCTGCCGGCCGTTCGGAAAGGTCCCGCTGATGTCCGCCGCCGAAGGCGCCTCCCTCTCGACGCGCACGATCCGTGCCGGCATGTGGACGGTCGGCGCGCGGCTGTCCTCGCGCCTGATCGACTTTGCCGTCCTCCTCGTTCTGGCGCGGCTGCTTGGACCGGCCGATTTCGGTCTGGTGGCGACGGCGATGACCGTCATCTATATCGTCGAAGCGGTGCTGGAGCTTCCACTGACCTTCGTGCTCGTGCGCCTGCCTGACATAACGGAGCGGATGTATGCCACGGCCTTCACGCTGGGGCTGATCCGCGGGCTGCTGGTCGCCGGCCTGATGGCCGCCCTATCCTTTCCGCTCGCCTCGCTCTACGGCGATCCGCGCCTGATGCCGCTCATCTGCGCGCTCGCGCTGGCGCCCGCCGCACGCGGCATGGTCAGCCCCCGCATGGTGATGTTCGAGCGAGCCATGGATTTCCGCCGCAAGGGCCTGCTGGAGCTGATCGGCAAGGCGGTCGCCGGCGTCATCGCGATCTCGATTGCCGTTGCGACGGACAATTACTGGGCCGTGGCGGCCGGGACGATCTCCTCGCCCACCGTCACCATGATCGTGTCCTACATCATGGCCCCGATGCGTCCCCGGCTCTCGCTGGCCGAATGGCCGCTCTTTGCCAGCATGACCGGCTGGAACTTCGTGTCGCAGATCGTGTCGGCGCTCAACTGGCAGATCGATCGTCTCATCCTGCCGCTCTACATCGAAGTCGTCGCCTTCGGCCGCTTCACCACGGCCAACGACATTGCCGGGCTTCCGTTCCAGGCAATCGTGCAGCCGACGACGGTTCCCCTGTTTTCGGCGCTCGTCAATGCGCGGGAAAAAGGCAATCTGGTCAGCGCCTATCTCAAGGCGTGTTCCGGTATCGTGGCGCTGATGGCCCCGATCATGGGCTTCATGGCGCTGATGGCCGGCCCCGTGATCCACATCCTGCTCGGTCCGAGCTGGAGCAGCGGCGCTCCCATTCTCGCAGGCGTCGCCCTCACCAGCCTTTTTGTCCTGCCGACCATCCCCTGGTCTGCCCTGGTGCTCGTGATGGATCGCCCGCGCCTCGTCGCCTTCCGCTCCTTCATTGAACTGGCGGTGCGTGCGCCCCTCACGGTCATCGGCATCATTGTCGCGGGCATTCCCGGGGCAATCGCCGCAAAGGCGGGCGCCGGCGCGGCACTGCTTTTCGTGACGCTGCTCTCGACCAGATCCATCGCCGGCATATCCTTCCGTGACCAGATCCGCAGCAGCCTCTATCCGATGGTGGCGCTCATCCCCGCTGCGGCCTTCCTCTACGGCGTGCCCGATCTTACGACGCTGGGGCTCTATCTCTATCCCGCCCTTGCCGCCACGGGGCTTGTCTTCGGCGTGATCTATGTCGTCTCGCTCTATGGCATGTGGTGGGTGAGCGGGCGACCCGCGGGCCTTGAATCCTTCGTTCTGGACAAGGCTGCGGCTCTTCTGCGCCGCTGAGACTTACA
Source organism: Roseateles sp. XES5 (assembly GCF_020535545.1). Classification (NCBI taxonomy): domain Bacteria; kingdom Pseudomonadati; phylum Pseudomonadota; class Betaproteobacteria; order Burkholderiales; family Sphaerotilaceae; genus Roseateles; species Roseateles sp. XES5. The sequence goes on along the minus strand of NZ_CP084753.1, from coordinate 243,923 downwards.
TATCGAGGATATTGCGGGGATCGATCTTGCCGGTGAGGAGATCGCGGAAGGCGATGAGGTTGCCCTTCAGCCGGCCGCGCCGGTCGACCCAGGGCTCCGGCTTCAGGCTGCGGAAGAGATTGGCCAGAACATTGCGCCCGATGCCGTCGACGACGTCGAACCAGAGCATGTTGCCTTTGCGGCGGATATAGATCCGGTTAGCGACCTGGGAGTAGCCGAGCCGTTTTCCGGGGCTGCGCCCCGCCTTCTTGGTGCCGAGATGCACGCCTCGCAACTGGTGTGCCCAGACGATGGTGCCATAGGGCGCGAGCTGCCGCGAGAAATCGACGTCCTCCAGCCAGGCGTAGAATGGCAGGTTCTCGTCGAAGCGATGGCCGTTGGCACGCACGGGCGCAAGGCGAATGGACATGTTGCAGCCGTAACCGTTGAAGGTGCGGGCGATGGGCGGCGTGCGCGGTGGCACGTCCCCGGCAAGGGCTGCGACACCCTCGTCGAACTCCAGCCCCGGGCCGCGCGCGCCGTCCGCAATGACGAAGCCGGTGGCAACCATGATCTCGGGCTTTTCAAGGAACAGCTTTTCGACTTCGGCGAGGTAGTCGGGGGCCGGCAGGAAGTCGTCGTCGAAGAAGACGATGATATCGGCCTTGCAGGCGGCGATCAGCACGTTGCGTTGATGCGGCAACCCGACCGGGCCGGGCAAGACCTCGACGGTGCCCTCATAGGCCGACAACCCCTCGACGTCGACGTCCTCCGGTCGCGCCGGGCAGACGAAGAACTCGTCCGGCTTGCGCGTCTGGTTGTTGAGGAAGACGATGGTCTGCGTGAGGATGTCGCGTCGTCCTGCCGTGGCGATGGCGACGGCGATGGTCAGGCCATCCTTGCGACTGTTCATGTCCCGGTCCTTGATCACGCGTTATCCCGGTCTAGAGTTTGTCAGGGAAAAGTGGGAACCGGTTTTCCCGAACAGACAAACGAAAACAAAAGAATTGAGAGCATGTCTGGTTCAATCTGAACCTGACATGCTCTAGACGAAGCGGCCGCCGCTTTCGGCGTTCCACCGGTCGATGGCGGAGGGAAGCCGGTCGCGGCCCGCCCTGCCTACGGTCTCCAGCCAACCCGGCACGACATCGGTCGAGCGCACCAGCTTCATCACGCGGTCGGGATGGATGCCGAGCCCCATGACAGAGAAGGGCCGAAGGGCTGTTGCGGCCAGCGTCACCACACCGCGGGGAACGAGGAAGGTTTTGGCCCCCTGCATATGGTGCGCGCGAAACGCCTCGACGATCTGTTCCAGCGTATAGCGGTCGGGATAGCAGCCGTTGAAGAGCACGAAGCGTTCTTGCCGTGTGGCGGCGAAGTCCAGCGCGTCGAGGAGATCTTCCACGTAGAAGCACGCCTTGATCGTGTCCTTGCGGCCGGGATAGACGAAGAAGCCCTTCTTCAGCAGCTTTGCCATGCGGGTGAAGTTGCCGCCCTCGCCGGGGCCGAAGATGACGGCCGGTCGGCATATGACGAGGCGGCGGCTTTCGTCTTCCTCCAGCCATGCGCTCTGGATGCGCTCGGCCATGAATTTCGACCAGCCGTAGGGCGATTCCGGCGCAGGCGGGGTGTCCTCGCGCTTCGTCTCTTCGCTCGGGCCATAGACGGAGATCGAGCTGGTGAAGACGATCTCGCGGATGTCGAGACGCCGGGCCAGCGCGGTGATCGAAGTCGCGCCGAGGATATTGGTTTCGTAATATTCGTGCGCCGGATGACCGGGTGTCGTGTGGATGGCGGCAAGATTGTAGATGCGGTCGATGCGCATTCCCGGGTCGAAGCCCGAGAGATCGCGCACGTCGCCCTGCAGGTAGACGACGCCGTCCAGCCGTTCGCGCGGCGGGCGGATATCGACGGACACCACGCGATGGCCCTCTGCTGCGAGCCTGCGCACCAGATGGGTTCCGATGAAGCCGGACCCGCCGAATACGAGGTCGTGTCTGGGCGTTTCCCCTACCATCGAGATATGCCTCCTGGGACATGCAAGCGCGCGAAATCGTGATGCGCGTTGCGAATTCTAATAAGCGCAAGTTCTGGACAATTGTTTAAGCCGGTCGCTACTTGCGCGGGCGGCGAGCGGGACAATGCGAGTTTCTTAATGAAATTCCGCTTTGTTAGGAGGGATTTTAAGCGCGGTTGCGCGCGGCTTGGAAAGGTTTGGCAATGCACGGCACATCCGCCCGGAAGAATTCCCACCCGCCGACGGACGGGCGATACACGGCTGCGGACTTTCCCGTTACCTTCGCCGGCACGATCGGCCTTTATCATCCTGCCGATGTTGCAAGCGACACCGCCGTTCTCTTCGTCAGTTCCTGGGGCTTCGAGGAACTGTGCGCGCGGAAATTCTGGCGCCTGCTTGCCGCCGATCTCGGACGGCAAGGCATGGCGAGCCTGCGTTTCGACTATCCGGGCACCGGCGATGCGCTGGATCTCGACGACTACGCCGCCGGCCTCTCCCTCTGGCATGACAGCGTGCTGGCAGCCGCGCGCACCCTGCGTGCCCTGTCGGGTGCAAAGCGCCTTCTCCTGGTCGGTCACGGCATCGGTGCGGCCTTTGCCTGGCGCGCAGCGGAAAGCCTTGGCGATGTCGCGGGTATCGCGCTCGCCGCGCCCGCGACGTCCGGCCGACGCTGGATACGTGAGTTCATGGCGCTGAGCCGGATTGCCGATCACGGCGAGATCAAGCATGCGACGCCGCCGACCGGACCGGCCATGGGCGAACAGACGATCCCCGACGCCGTTCTGGCCGGGATCCGCAGCCTCGATGTTTCCAAGCCAGAGACGGCGGCCGCGCCCGATATGCTCGTGCTCACCCAGGAAGGGCGAGCGAACGACATTGCTTTCGCGGAGTATCTGGCTTCGCTCGGTGCGCGGGTCCGCAGCATGCCCTTCGAGGGATACGATCTTTTCGCCCGGGATGTGCTGCTGTCGATCCCGCCCCGCGCCGCAATGGGCGAACTGGTCGCCTGGGCCTCGGCATTGAAGGGGACCGAAGGGACTGTGACGCCCGACCTGCCGGAGGCCGCCGCGCTTGCCGGCGACGGGTTCACGGAAACGCCGGTCCGCTTTGGCACCGAAAACCGGCTCTACGGCGTGCTCAGCGAACCCATGGGCGAGCGCCAGGGCGCGGCCGTGATCATGCTGTCCACCGGTTATGACCGCATGTCGGGCTGGGGGCGCATCACCGCCCGTCTCTGCCGCGATCTGGCGCGCGCCGGTATTCCCGCGTTCCGTTTCGACTTCGCCAACGTTGCCGACAGCCCCCCGCATCCCGAGGCGCCCGAGCAGGTGATGTACAGCGAAAGCCTGGTGCGGGACGCCGGGGAAGCCCTGGCGTTTCTCCAGAGCCGCGGGCTCGATGCCGTCGTGATGAGCGGCCGGTGCAGCGGCGCCTATACCGCCTTCCGAAGCGGCGTGCGCTACGGCGCGCTCAAGGCGGTCGTGCCGGTGAATCCCTTCGATTTCTCCCTGCCGCCCGAAACGGATGTCGACGCGCTGCTCAATGCCTCGCTGCAGCCTCTTGCCAGCTATGGCGGAAAGATGCGTAGCGGCGGTTTCTGGAAGCGTGTGCTGAAGGGCGAGGTCAATGTGGCCCGGGGCGTGCGCAATCTCTCCCGCATGCTGCTCACGAAGGCCGCGGCAAAAGCCCTGCCCATCCTCGTGCGCTTCCCGTTCCTGTCGCCGAGCATCAAGGTGGTCGCGCGGGATTTCGAGACGGTGGCGGCGAATGGCACGGATGTGTCGCTGCTCTACAGCGCGGGCGATATCGGCGTGCCCAATCTGGAGGCGCGTTTCGGCAAGGACGGGTACCTCTTGGGGCGCTACGCCAATGCGAGCCTCACCTTCCTCGCCGATGCCGACCACAATCTCACGACGGCCCCTGCCCGCCGGCAATGGCTGACCGAATTGCAGAAGACGGCGCTGCGTTTCAAGCCTTGAACCGGGCGGCATGGCGCACCTATTCGGCGGCATGTCTGTGGTGGTGGCCGTGAGCGGCGCTGCCGTCCTCGGGATGGGCATTGCCGTCATCATCGGCGTCTGCCTCTGCACCGCCGGCGCTCGTCCTGATACCGAGAACCTTAGCGAGTTTTTGCGCTGCGCTGTCCCATGTGAAGGTTTCGGCGCGGCGTTTGCCGGCACGGCGCATGCGGGCGGCAAGATCGGGATCGTCGGCAAGGGCGCGGATCTGGGCGATCCAGGCGCCGGCATCGTGCGGGTCCGCGGTGAGGGCCGCATCGGCGCACACTTCCGGCAGCGCGCCGCAGGGCGCGACGATGGCCGGGCAGCCGAGCATCATCGCCTCGAGCGGGGGAAGGCCAAAGCCCTCCGTCGTCGAGGGACAGGCGAAGGCGGCCGCATGCACCATCAGGCCGGCGAGCGCCGCATCGTCGATGCGGCCGGTGAAGTGCACATTGGCCGGCACGCTCGCACCGAGCCGCTCGAAGTCGGCGCGGGTCGCCGCGCCGAACAGCACCAGCGTCAGGTCGGCAAGGCGCGGATCGGCAAAGGCCTTCAGCAGCAGCGGAATGTTCTTGTGCGCCTGGGTGTTGGCGAGCGCCAGCACATAGCGGCCCGGGGCAAGACCATGCGCGGCCGGCGCGCCATGGTCGGGCGGGGTGGCAAGGATATGGTCGCAGCCATTGTGAATGACGGTGATCCGCTCGGCTTTTGCCACGCCATGGCGCACGAGCTGTTCCTTGGAATAGTGCGAGACGGCGAGGATCTGCCGGTTGGCGCGGCCGAGCAGCGGCTGCAGGAAACGGTACCAGAGGCGGAAGCCGCGCGAATAGGACTGCGGCGTCAGATGGACCTGGGCATCGTGGATCATCGTGATGGCATGGGGATGCAGCACCGGGCCGAGATTGCACAGGCTCACCAGCACCCCCTTGCGCGCCGCCCAGGGCAGGCTGAGCTGTTCCCAGAGGATGTCGCGGGCGATACCGCTGAGGAAGCGGGTGCGCCGCAGCGGCGTGACGGCAAGCGGCAGGGTGCGCGTCGCCTCGGCCGGGGCGAGCACCAGCGCGGCGGGAGCATCGGCCGTGCCGGTCGTGCCGGCGTCAGGTCCGTTGGCGGCCAGCAGGCGATCCATCGCCAGGATGAGTTCCTCGGCGACGCGATGCACGCCTGTCGGCGCGGCGGTCAGGAATTTTCCGTTGAACATGATCGGCTTCATGCCGGTGGCCTTTCATGCGGTCAGGCGCACGGTCTCGGCCGTCATGGCCGGACCGGACAGGGGAGCCAGCCCGGGCAGGGCGGCAAGATAGCGGCGCAACTCGCGCTCGAAGCGGCGGGTGTCGAACTTGAGGGCATGGGCGCGGATCTCGGCCGGCACGAACTGACCGACCTCCTTCTCGAAGCGGGTGAGCGCGCCAACCAGTGCCTCGACGCTCTGCTCATGGAAGAACAGACCGGTCTTGCCCTCCACCACGGTCTCCAGCGCGCCGCCGCGGCCGAAGGCGACGACCGGCCGGCCGCTCGCCATCACCTCGAGCGGCACGATGCCGAAGTCCTCGACACCGGGATAGAGCAGCGCCTTGCAGGCGGCAAAGTGGGTTTCCATCTCGCTGTCGGAGACGGCGCCGAGGAAGCGCACGGTCGGGCCGGCCGACTGCTTCAGTTTGGCGGTTGCGCCGTCGCCGATGACGACGAGGGGCAGGGAAAGCTGAGTGCAGGCGGCGACCGCCAGCTCGATCTTCTTGTAGGGCGTGATCTGGCCGGCGCAGAGATAGTAGTCCTTCGGTCCATCGGTGATCTTGAAGCGGGAGACCTCGACGGGCGGATGGATGACGGAGGCCTCGCGGCGGTAGAACTTCTCGATGCGCCGGGCGACATAGCCGGAATTGGCGATGAAGTGGTCGACGCGGTGCGATGTGGTGACGTCCCACTGGCGCAGCTTCGGGGCGGTGAGGGCCAGGATGGCGCGCGTGAGGAAGCCGGCCTCGGCCATGTACTGGGGATAGAGGTCCCAGATGTAGCGCATGGGCGAATGGCAATAGCAGACATGCACGGCGTCGGGGCGGGTGATGACGCCCTTGGCGGGCCCGGCTTCGCTGGAGATGACGAGATCGTAGGCCGTCAGGTCCAGCGCCTCCAGGGCATAGGGCATCAGCGGCAGCATCTTCTGGTAATGCCGGCGTCCGCCGATCTTCTGGAGGAAGGAGGTGGTGAGCCTGTGGCGGCGGATCTTCGGGGACAGCTTGTCGGGATCGGCGACGAGGGTGAAGATGTCGGCGTCGGGGAACAGGTCGCAGAAGGTCTCCAGGACCTTTTCGCCTCCGCGCATACCCACGAGCCAATAATGTACCAGAGCAACCTTCACCGACCTGTCTCCATGGTGCCGGGCATCATGTCCAGCCTGACGCAACGGATAGAGCAACACTGTCGAGAAAGCGTGAAGCCATTGCCGAGACTTCGATTAAAACTGTCGCCAACACCCCCTTTTTGATCGATTTCGGGAAAACAACACCCCAATCGAAACAACAGGCTTAATGAAACAATAACAAAATTGACGCCCGAAGGGGCTGATCTTCCCTCGCGGGAAAGTCTCAAAGAACAGTCGACTACCGGATTTCAGGGCAAAGGGTGCGTCTTCTGGCGTCCGTCATCGAAATACCAGGGGCTCCTCCATCGAGGCGAGGCACGGCAAACGCTTTTTGACCTTTTCTTCACCGGTCGTCGGGTAAGCAGGGATCGGTGGGATTTTCCACCGGGAACCGCAATGGAACGGGTTCTGAGTGGGTCGAGATGTCGAGCGTACGTTCATTTGAAGCCGGCGACGTGGCGGCCGTTGCAGACCTCTTCCAGCGTTTGCTGCGCAAGACCGATATGCCGGCGAGCGCCAATCTCAAGGCATATCTCTGCACGCTCTTCCTCGATGGCGCGAACCGCGATGCGGGGCTCTATTCCCGTGTCCATGTCCGCGCTGATGGAACGGTCTCGGGTTTTCTCGGCGTCCTGCCGATGGAGATGGAGTTCGAGGGGCGACGCCTGTGGGCTGCCAATTGCGGCACCTTCGCCTGCGACGACCGCGACACCGATCCCTTTGCCGGCGCGCGCCTGCTGCGCGATGTTCTTTCCGGGCCGCAGGCCCTTTCCTTCACGGAGACCTCCAACGACGTCTCCACCGAGATGTGGCGCACGGCGCGGGCGCATGTTCTCGGCCCCTACAGTCTCGATTGGCTGCGCATCCTGAAACCTTCTGCCTTTGTCGTGGAAGCCGCCTCGCGGCGGATTGCCCTTGCGCGGCTGGCAAAGCCCGCCGCTCGGCTGGCCGACAGGCTTCTCTTCCGTCCCGGCGACAAGCAGGCCTGGTCGCACTACACGTCGCTTGCGGGAAAGGCGGATGCCTTCGTCGCTACGCCGGCGACGGATGACGACGTCATCGATGCCTGCCGGCAGTTGCTGGCCCCCTTCGCCCTTCGTCCGTTGTGGGAGCCACCCGTGTTGCGGGACATGCTTCGGCACGCGGCCCGCAAGGCCCATCACGGCGAGCGGATCTGCCATCTCGTCAAGACCCGCTCCGGCAAGATCGTCGGCCTCTATCTCTATTATGGAAACCCTGGCAGCATCGGACGCACGGTGCAGATCATGGCGGCGCCCGGTCAGGAATCGATCGTGATCGATTGCCTGCTGCGCAATGCCCATGAACGCGGCCTCGTCGCCATTCGGGGCCAGACGCAGCCGGCGCTGCTGCAGGCGATGATCGGCAAGAAGATCGCCTTCCTCCACGCATCCTCCACCGTCGTGCATTCGCGCGACCCGGCGCTTGTCGACGCGATGGCGAACGGCCGCGCTTTCCTGAATGGTCTCGCCGGTGAGGGCTGGACGCGCCTGATCGGCGACAGTTTCGAGTAAACGGCATGTGCGGGATCGCGGGATATCACGGAAATACCATCGCGCCCGAGAAGGCCGCGGATTACCTCGCCCGTATGGTCGCGGCTCTGCGGCATCGCGGTCCCGACGCCGAGGGCGTATGGCTGCGCGGCGATACGGGCCTTGCCCATACCCGCCTTTCCATCGTCGGCCTTGCCGACGGCGCGCAACCGATGACCCGCGAGGAGGCTGGCCTTACCGTCTCCTTCAACGGTGAAATCTTCAACTATGTGGAACTGCGCGAAGACCTCGCCGCGCGCGGCCACCGCTTCCGCACGTCCTCCGACACGGAAGTGCTGCTCGTCGCCTATGCGGAAAAGGGGCTCGACTGCCTTTCGGATTTCAACGGCGACTTCGCCTTCGCCCTGCATGACGACCGGACGCGCACGCTCGTGCTGGCGCGCGACCGCATGGGCGTACGCCCGCTCTTTTATGCGGAGCATGAGGGCGCGCTCTTCTTTGCCTCGGAGATCGGGGCCCTGCTTGCCCTCCCCGGCATGACGGCCGAGATCGATCCGCTGGCGCTCGACCAGATTTTCACCCTCTGGTGCCCCATTCCGCCGCGCACCGCTTTCCGTGGTATCCACGAGCTTCCGCCCGGCCATGTCATGACCGTGCGGGACGGACAGCGCACGGTCCGGCCCTGGTGGCAACTTTCCTATCCCGACCGTAGCGATGTCTCGCCGGCCGGCCCGGTCGCGGCGCAGGCCGAGGAGCTGCGCGCTCTCCTCGCGGACGCGACCCGTATTCGCCTGCGTGCCGACGTGCCCGTTGGCGCCTATCTCTCGGGCGGCCTCGACTCTTCCTTCATCGCCGCTCTCGCGGCCAAAACGGTGACGCGGGGCCTGCGTACCTTCTCGCTGACCTTCCGCAGCGAGGAACATGACGAGAGCAGCTGGCAGCGCCGGATGGCCGCGACGCTCGACGCCGAGGCGGACAGCGTGGAATGCCCGGCCGAGGTTATCGTCTCACGCATGCCCGCCGTCATGCAGCAGATCGGTTGCCCGATCCTGCGCACGGCACCTGTTCCGCTCCATCTCCTTTCGGCGCGGGTGCGCGAGCGCGGCATGAAGGTGGTTCTGACGGGGGAAGGCGCCGACGAGATTTTCGCGGGCTACGACCTTTTCCGTGAGGCGCGGGTGCGCCGCTTCTGCGGCCGGCAGCCGGACTCCGCCCGGCGCTCGCGCCTTTTCCAGCGGCTCTATCCCTATTTGCCCGGTCTCAAGCAGCAGACGCCGGAATATCTGGCGCGCTTCTTCTCCTTCGGCTCCGAAGCGCTCGACGATCCGCTCTATTCCCATCGCCCCCGCTTCCGCTCGACGGCAGCGGCGAAGCTGTTCTTCTCCGCTGGTCTCAAGGAGGCCATCGGCGACTACGATGCCGCTGCCGACCTTGCGGGGCGGCTGCCGGCCGATTTCGGCCGCTGGCATCCGTTGCATCAGGCGCAATATCTCGAAACCGCCTTCCTGCTGCCGGGCTATATACTCTCCAGCCAGGGCGACCGGGTGATGATGGCCAATGCGGTGGAGGGCCGCTTCCCCTTCCTCGACCCCCGCGTGGTCGACTTTGCCACGCGTCTTTCCCCCGATGCCAAGCTGCTGGGGCTGCGGGAAAAGCACATCCTCAAGCAGGCCGCACGCGGCATCGTGCCGGAGGCGATTATCGACCGGCCGAAGCAGCCCTACCGCGCGCCGGACGCCGAGGCCTTTGCCGGATCGGCAAGGCCTGCCTATCTCGACGCCGTCCTGTCGCCGGAACGGCTGGCGGAGGGCGGCCTGTTCAATGCCCAGATGGTCGGCAAGCTGAAGGACAAGGTCCTGAAGGGCCAGGCCGCCGGCTTCCGCGACAATGCGGCCTTCATCGGAATCCTTTCGACGGAACTCCTGCGCGGCGCGGCCGCGCAATCACCACAACCCGTATCAAGCATGGGACAAGCTGCACAATGACCGAAGAAACGAAAGCCGCCATCCGCGCCTTCATCGTGGAAAACTTCCTGTTCGGCGATGAGAGCCATCCGCTGCCGGCGGACCTCTCGCTGATCGACAACGACCTGATCGATTCCACCGGCATCCTGGAACTCGTCGGTTTCCTCGAAGAGCGTTTCGCCATCGCCGTCGCCGATGTCGATATCGTGCCGACGAACCTCGATACAATCGATCGCATCGCCGGCTTCATCGAGCGCAAGCAGGCAGCTTGAAGGCGCAGGGGCTATGCGGATCGAGGATTATCTACGCGAAAGCGCGGCGCGCGACGGCGGGAAGACGGCGATCGTCTCCGGCGACGCGCGGCTGAGCTACGCGCGTTTCCTCGATCTTGCCAGCCGCATGGCGATGACGCTGCGCGCGAGCGGCGTCGACCGCGGCGACCGCGTGCTGATCCTCCTCGACAACGGCTGGCAGGCGGCTGTGACGGTCTTCGCGACGTGGATCGTGGGCGCGGTCATCTGCCCGGTCAACCCGTCGAGCAAGGGACAGCGTCTGGCCGAGATCGCCGAGGATTGCACGCCGGCCATTCTCGTCACGGAAGGCCGGCTCGAGCGGCTGGTCGACGCAACCGTTGCGCTTGCAGCCCTTCCCCGCCTGTTGACCGGCGACGGCGGGAGCTTCGAGGCCGCGCTGACGGCGGACCCGTTCATGCCCGAGACGGACGCGGACGACGAGCTTGCAGCGCTGATCTACACGTCCGGCTCGACCGGCGCACCGAAGGGCGTGATGCTCGCGCATGCGAACATGGATGCGGCGGCCCGGTCGATCACATCCTATCTGGAAAACACGGCCGCCGACACGATCCTCGTCGTCCTGCCCATGTCCTTCGGCTACGGGCTCAACCAGCTCGTCACCGCGATGAAGGTCGGTGCGACCCTCGTCATCGAAAAATCCTTCGCCTTTCCGCAGGCAATCTTCGAAAAGATCCGCGATGAGCGCGTCACGGCATTCCCGCTGGTGCCGGCGATGGCGGCGATGATGATGCAGGCCCGCGAGCTCGACCCCTCGCTGTTTGCCAGCCTGCGCTACATGACCAGCGCCGCCGCCCCCTTGCCGGGCGCCCATATCGACTGGCTGCGGACCGTTCTGCCGCATGTGCGGCTTTTCGTGATGTATGGCCAGACCGAATGCACCCGGGCCACCTATCTTCCGCCGGAGGCCATCGATGTCAGGCGCGGCTCCGTCGGCATCGCCATTCCGGGTGCGCGCACCGAGGTGGTGGACGAGACGGGACTGCCGGTTCCGCCGGGCACCGTCGGCGAACTGGTGATCAGCGGGCCGAATGTCATGCGCGGCTATTGGCGCAAGGAAGAAGCGACCCGCAAGGCGCTGCGCCCCGATCCGCGCACCGGTGCGCTCCGTCTCCATACCGGCGACCTCTTCACGGCGGATGCGGACGGCTATCTCACCTTCGTCGCGCGCACGGACGACATCATCAAGCCGCGCGGCGAGAAGGTTGCGCCGAAGGCCGTGGAGGACGTGCTGCACCGCATGCCCGGCGTCGCCGAGGCGCTGGTCGTCGGCGTGCCGCACGACGTGCTGGGCGAGGCCGTCAAGGCCATCGTCGTTGCCGCCAATCCGGCTCTGACCGAGCGGGATGTCATGCGCTTCTGCGCGCAGAACCTCGAGGATCACATGGTCCCGAAAGTCGTCGAATTCCGGGAGACCCTTCCCAAGACCGAATCCGGCAAGGCAAGCCGCCGGCTCGCCGCCCAATCCGCCACCACGACAGGATCGAACGCATGACCGTACCGATGTCCCATACGCCCTCCTTCGCGCCGCTCGTGCTCGATCCAGCCGCGGAAGTGGAGCGCATCACCACCTGGATGCGCGAGAAGCTGCGCACGGACCTGCGCAAGCGCGGCCTCGTGCTCGGCCTTTCCGGCGGCATCGATTCCAGCCTTTCGGCAGCACTCGCCGTGCGGGCGCTGGGTGCGAAGAACGTTTTTGCGCTCTACATGCCGGAAAACGATTCCGATCCGGACAGCCTGCGCCTCGGCCGCAGCGTTGCCGCGACCTTCGGCATCGAGAGCGTGGTGGAAGATATCGGTCCGTCGCTTGCGGCCATGGGCTGCTACGACCGGCGTGACGCCTTCATCCGCGAGGCCGTGCCGGAATACGGCGCCGGCTGGGCGTCCAAGATCGTGTTCGACAATCCCATGACGACGGGCGGCTACAACATTTCTTCGCTGGTCGTGCGTTCGCCGGATGGTGAGACGCGCAAGGTGCGCCTTTCCGCCAGCGCCTATCTCGGCATCGTCGCGGCGACGAACATGAAGCAGCGCACCCGCAAGCAACTGGAATATTACCACGCCGACCGGCTGAACTTCGCCGTGCTCGGCACGCCGAACCGGCTGGAATACGACCAGGGCTTCTTCGTCAAGAACGGCGACGGCGCTGCCGATATCAAGCCCATCGCCCATCTCTACAAGTCGCAGGTCTATCAGCTTGCCGCCTATCTCGGCGTGCCGGCGGAAATCCTCTCCCGCCCGCCGACGACCGACACCTATTCGCTGCCGCAGACGCAGGAAGAGTTCTATTTCGCCCTGCCCTACGGCAAGATGGACATCTGCCTCTATGGCCTGGAAAACGCCCTGCCGGCTCAGACGGTCGCCGAGGCGACAGGCCTGAAGGCGGGTGATGTCGAGCTGGTCTGGGCGGATATCGCGGCGAAGCGCAAGGTCGCCCGCTATCTTCATAGCGCGCCGCTCGTCATTGGCTGATACGAACGGGCTGAAACGAATGGACTGAATCAAAAGGCCGAGGCCGCTTGCGCAGCCTCGGCCCTTTTTCGATCGGGTCAGACTCAGACGAGCGCGGTGACCTGGATTTCGACCAGCAGTTCGGGAGCCGCAAGACGGGCTTCCACCGTGGCGCGGACCGGCAGGTTGTCCTTGTCGACCCACTGGTCCCAGACTTCGTTCATCTGGCTGAAGTGGGCGATGTCACGCAGCCAGATATTGGCGGTGAGCAGCTTTGCCTTGGAAGTGCCGGCCTCGGCCAGCAGGCCGTCGATCGTCGCCAGGATGTCGCGGGTCTGAGCGACCGTGTCGGCGCCTTCGCCGGTGACGCCGGCCGTGGTGACGACGCCGTTGACGACGACAGCTTCGCAGAAGCGCTTGCCGGGCTTGATACGCTTGATCATGAAAAGTCTCCCTGTTTGATCAAAGAATGGTTTTGCCGAAGGCCGAGAGGATGAAGTTGGCGCATTCCACGCCGATCGGTGACGGCAGCGCGGCATCAATGCCCGAAACGCTCAGCGAACGCAACTTGCCGCTTAGCGCCGCCATCTCCATGGCCGAATGGGTCTCGCGCACCGTGATGCCGCCGATACCGCCGCTCCAGCCGGACATATCGGTGACTGTCGGCGAATAGGAGAGATGAAAGCCGCGCGTTCCCGCCGATGCGATGGCGATGGCATCGCGCATCGCCTGCCGCAGGCCGACCGCATCGATCTCCGCCATGGTGAAGATACGCATGCGCGAGGCCTTCAGCGCCTCCACCTCTTCGGGCGCGGCATTGCGCAGGCCGAGAAGAACGATGTTCTCCGGCGCGATATAGGGTGGCAGGCGAGAGAGCATGCGGCGCAGCACGGCGTTTTCCGGTGGCGGGACGGCCGGGTCGGCGTCCGGCATCATGGCTGCATCGGAATCGAGCCAGACAAGGCCGAGCGCATCGTGCTTGCGGCCGGCAGCCTCGACATGGGACAGCGTGTCGCGCCGGCGGGCGGAAATGGAAAGCGTCAGGGCTTTTTCATCCGCATCCCGCTCGAAGCCGAGATGGTCGATGCGCTCGGCAATGTTCTGCACGACGACCAGCGCACCGCCGATGGCATCCGTCTCGATGGTGTAGGTCTTGCGTTCTCCGGCCTCGTGCACATCCCGCATCGGTACCTTCTCCACATATTCAGACGTCATGACGGTCAGCAGCGCGCCGTAGTTCATGCGGAAGCTGACATTTTCCCCGACATGCAGCGGCGGGTCGGCCTCGGTGAGGTCGAGCACCAGATGGTCGCTCGATGCGCCGAGCACGCGCACGCCCGGCCGCGTGGGGATAAGGCCTTCGGCGATGACGTCCTCGCGGCCGATATTGGCGATGCCGCGCAGCCGGTCCCCCTCATCGATGAAGACAGGAGCATTGCCGAAGGCATCAAGACCGGACTGGCCGATGGGCAGGGACGGCTTGGTCTTCACTTCCAGCAGCTCCCCGGTCAGCTCGAAGGCATCGCGGTCGAGCGCTTCCCACGGCTCGGTGAGGAACGTGTCGCGCCCGCCCTGCAGGATCGCCTCGCCGATGCGCAGGTTGTTCACGCCTGCCGGCATGCCGCCGGCAAGCAGCAGGGGAAGCGAGGAGGAATTGCCGCCGGACACCCAGTCGAGTGGGCGGCCGGTGATGCTCTCCACCTTGTAGGCGTGGCCGACGAGCTGCGTCAGGTTTTCCTGCGTCGGGATGATCGCGCCGAAGCAGGTGAGGTTCGTGCCGACGCCGGCGATACGCACGCCCGGCAGTTCCATGACTGCCTCGACGGTGGGCACGAGGTCGTTCGGCCAGATGCCCTCGCGCAGGTCGCCGAGATCGATCATCAGGATGACATCATGCACCTTGCCGAGCCGTTCGGCGACGCGGGAAATCTCGCGCAGCAACTGCAGTTCGGATTGCAGGCTGATATCGACCGTGCGCACCAGTTCCTCCACCCGCGTCAGCGGCGGGGAACGCAGCAGCATGATCGGGCAGTCGATGCCGGCGTCGCGCAGACGCCGGATATTCTCGAAGCGGGATTCGGCGATGCCGGCGATGCCGCCGCGCAGCATGGCGCGCGCCACCTGTGGCATGCCGCAGGTGCCCTTGGTGACGCCGAAGGGCGTGATGCCGGAGGCGCGGCAAAGGTCCACCACGGCACGGGCATTCCGTTCGATGCGGGCAAGATCGATGGAGATTTGCGGATCGGACATGGCAATCCCTTGTTTGTCGCATTTGCGAACCGAAAGCCGGTTCGCGCTTTCGCCGGAACGCCTAGTTCCTGTAGAGCAGGCCCGCGGTGTCGATATCGGGCTTGCGGCCGGAAACGAGGTCGGCGACGAGCTTTCCCGAACCGCAGGCCATGGTCCAGCCGACATGGCCGTGGCCGGTATCGAGGAACAGGTTTTCGTAGCGCGCCCGTCCATGCACCGGCACCGAACCGGGCATCATGGGGCGCAGGCCAGACCAGAGCACCGCCTTCGTCTCGTCGATGGCGCCGGGGAAGAGATCGTGCGCCGTCTTGAACATGGTCGTGAAATCGGCGGGCTTGAACGAGCGGTCGTAGCCGGCGAACTCGGCGGTGGAGGCAAGGCGCAGGCGATTGCCGAGGCGGGAATAGGCGATCAGACGGTCTTCATCGACGCCGCCCATGGTCGGTCCCTTGTCGGCGTCGATGGGGAGCGTCGCGGTATAACCCTTCACGGGATAAACGGGCACGTCGATGCCGATCTTGCGCGCCAGCAGCGCGCTTTCCGGCCCGAGCGACAGCACGACGGCATCGCAGGCGACCGGCCCCTGGTCCGTCAGCACCGCCTTGACCCGCCCGCCCTGAACGTCGAGGCCCGTGACGGTCGTCCGGAAACGGAAATCGACGCCGTGGCGTGCGCGGGCCTGTTCGGCGAGGCTTCGGGTGAAGAGGGAACTGTCTCCCGTCTGGTCCATCGGCGAATAGACGCCGCCGGCAAGCTGGTGCTTGACCGCGGCAAGGCCCGGCTCCAGCGCCACCAGCCGCTCGCGGTCGACCACCTCGATCTCGAGGCCCCGATTGGCGATGTAGCGCATGTGCTTGGCGCCGGCGTCCATGCTCTGCTGCGACCGGTAGAAATAGAGAATGCCCTTGCGCCGGTCGTCATAGGAAATGCCGGTTTCCTCCTGCAACGCGTTGATGCACTGGCGGGCGTAGAAGGCGAGCCGCAGCTTCACCTCGGTATTGGCATCGGCGCGGGTCTGCGTGCACTGCATGAGGAAGCGCATGCACCAGGAAAGAAACTGCGGATCGAGGCTGAAGCGCACCTTGATGCCGAGATCGGAGCGGAAGAGCGACTTCATGAAAGTGGTGAGTGCGCCAGGCGAGGCCCAGGCCGTGGAATCGCCCGGTGAGACGAGGCCGGCATTGCTCTGGCTGGTGCCACGCGCCACGTCCTCGTGACGCTCCAGGACGGTCACGTCATGGCCGTCTTTCGACAGATACCAGGCCGCCGCGGTGCCAACGACACCGGCGCCAAGAACAACTACTTTCATTGTCAGTCTCCCAAAATCCCTAGCTGCTCACCGCGCCCTGCTTGAAGGTTGGCGCGAAGCCGCCGGAATCCCCGTCGTTGAAGCGGATGATGCGGACCTCTTCCGTGAAGGTCTCGCAGGATTGTCGCCAGGTGGAACCCGGCCAGACCAGCTCGACCGAGGCATCCAGCGGCCGGTAGAGAGCGGTGTAGAGCGTGCCATAGCCACGCCCGTAGGAGGTCTGGTAGACCGGCGGACGCAGGAAGCTGGAAAGGAGGGCCTCGATATTCGCCGCCCCCGCCAGCGATTTCTCCAGCGATGCCTCGCGCTCCACCGATTTGGTGGTCTCGGCATGGCGCGCCCATTCGACGCCGTGCTGATGATTGGTGCTGACGCGTCGCTCCACCACCTCGGTCGGCCTGTCGGGGTTGACATAGACGGTGGCGTGGTTGCCCTGGCGGTCGATGATGGCGATGGAATAGGACATGTGCACGGGAATGCGCTGCAGCATGGCGACGGCTTCCGCCGTGCTGCTGGCAAATTCCAGGACATAACGCAGGACGACGGGAATGCCGAACCCCTGCCCTGCCGCCGTGCGCCCGCCGAAGGAAAGCGAGACGGTCAGCCCGTCCTCGTTGACGCCGTCGAGCACGCCCCACAGGCAATCGACCACCGCCACCACCCGCTTGTTGTAGCGTGAGGCGAGCCAGGTGCCTTCGAGAAGGCGCGGGCTGTAGTCGTAGTTGCGGATAAGCGCCGGTTCCGCACCCGTCAGGATCGCCTGCGAACACCCGCCGACATAGAAGGGTGGGCACCACATGGAGAGGAACCGGGCCTCGAGGTCTCCCCCGCCCGCCGCCGCGACGATGGCCTCGTAGGTCGGCACCAGCTCCGGCATGTGCGTGCGCAGGGCCTTGAGGCTCATGAAATAGGTCGGGCGCGAACGGACCCCGTCGCGCACGAACCAGCGGCTATAGGCGTGCCAGTGGCGATCGAACACCCGGCGCCACTTGGGGCCGGGCATGTCTTCGTCGATGGCTTCAAACTGAAGGTCCATGATGCCCTACAGGATCTTGAAGGAGCCGGCCTCCGGCGCGTCGTCGCGCTGGATTTCCGTCAGCGGCTTACTGGCATAGAGGCGCTTGATGCCCTTGATCCAGTTGCTGGCGCGCTCGTTCAGCTCGAATTCGTCGTCCATCACCCGTCCGCGCGTGATGAGGATGCCAAGGTCGGCCCCCTCGTAGCGGTAGTCGCCGGGGCCGGTGATGCGCAGGAAGAAGGCTTCCTGCTCGCTCTCGATCGCCTGACGGTGATAGTCGAAGCGGTCGTAGGACACGCTGCCGTCGGACGCCATGCGGTAGATGCCCGTCGCCGGCGCATGGGTGACGATGTCGACGAGATCCTCCGTCGACTTGATGACGACCTGCGACCAGGAATCGATGAATTCCTTCTGCGCCCAGCGATTGTTCAGTTCCTCAACATCGATCTTGTAGTCGATGCCGGAGAATTCCATGAGATGGAACAGGAAGAGCGGCGCATCGGCATAGGCGAAGGCGGCGTGGTTGGTCATCGAGCTGGCGCCGCAGATGCGCGGGTTCAATTCGCCGAGATAGACCTCGTTGTCTTCGATATCGATGAGGAAATCGAGGTCGAAATAGCCGCGATAGCCCTCCTCGCGAAGCTGGTTGCCGAAGCGATAGGCCATGTCGCGCGCCTTGGCGCGGATCTTTTCGGAGAATGCGCCGGGGAAGATCTCGTTGCCGCACCAGCCGCCCTTGTAGGGCGTCAGCGCCGGCTGGCCGACGACTTCCGTCAGCAGCGGGCCGACGAGCGTGCCGGAGGCCGTGGTGCAGGCTTCCATGGTCGCGCCGCGGCACTTGATGCGCTTCATGATCTTCACTTCGTCTTCCGCGGAAATCTCCGCGGCGTGACGGTTGTAGTCTTCCTCGCTGGCGATGAAGAAGGTCGTGTGGCCGCTGTCGCCGAAGGCGGTCTGCACCACGAGATCCTTGCCGATGCCGGCCTTCTTCGCGGAAGCCAGCAGTTCCTGATAGGTGCGCGCGGGGGCCAGTGTATTCGGCACGGAGGGCACGCCGGCCTTGTTGCCGATGCGCACGGTCTCCATCTTGTTGTCGCAACGCTGGCGGAGCTTGGCCTTGGGGAACCAGATCTCGATGCCGAGATCCTTGCAGATCTCCTCAGTCGTCTCGTCGAACATCAGGAAGGTGGCGACGGCCCGGCCGCCGCGTTTCGTGATGTAGTCGATCACTTCCTTGTGCTGGAGCAGGTAGTTGTTGATGTCCTCGATGCTCTCGAATTCGGCATGGGGGATTTCGGAGGGGACGAACACATTGGGGTGGCGGCCGTCGAAGCAGTCGATGTAGCTCACGAACTTGAAGTTCCGCACCCATTCGTCGATGCCGATCAGGTTGAAGTTCGTCGCGGAGATGAAATAGATCGGACGCTCGTTGCGGTGCATGACGACGCGGAGGTCGGCAACGTTGCGGATGGTTTCCATGATGTACCCCTCAGGTGACTTCGAGTGCTTCTCGCGCTTGTCGCGCTTCTTTTCTTTTTTGTCTTTCTTCCGCTCTTTCTTCTTTTTCGACATGCCCCCCGGTCCGTCGTTTGCGTTAGTGTTTCAGGCGCGATGTGACGTGTTTGACTTCGAGATAGGACGACATGCCCCAGGGACCGAGTTCCCGGCCGATGCCGCTCGCCTTGAAGCCGCCCCACGATGTCTGGACAAAAATGGCCTGCGGACTGTTGATCCACACGTGCCCCGCCTCGATGGCGTCGGCGACGCGGTTCGCCCGTTCGTCGTCACCGCCGACGACGGTCGCGACGAGGCCGAAGTCGCAGTCGTTGGCGAGCGCGACGGCTTCTTCTTCCGTCTCGAAGGTGCGGATGCACAGGACCGGCCCGAAAATTTCCTCACGCCAGAGGGCGCTTGTCGTCGGCACGTCGGCGAAGATGGTCGGTTCGACGAACCAGCCTTCCAGACCGGCCGGCTTGCCACCGCCCGAAAGCAGTGTCAGGCCTTCGGCCTTGCCGCGCTCGATATAGGCGAGCACCTTGTCGTGCTGCGCCTTCATGGTGATCGGGCCGATTGCAGTCCCCTCATCCAGTGGATCGCCGGGCTTCAGCGCCCGGCTTCCGGCGATTATGGCGTCTATTAGCTTTGGCGCAATCGATTTTTCCACCAGAAGGCGCGATGTTGCAGAACACATCTGCCCCGCATTGAAAAAGATGCCGCCGAGCACGCATTCCACCGCCTCGTCGAAATCCGCATCGGCGAAGACGACGATGGGCGACTTGCCGCCGAGCTCCAGGCTGACCGATTTGACGCCCGGCGCACCGGCCGCCATGACGCGCGCGCCGACGGCATTCGAACCGGTGAAGGAGACCTTCGCGACACCGGGATGGGTGGTCATCGGCGCGCCGACACGCTCGCCGGTGCCGGTGACGATGTTGAGCACGCCGGGCGGCAGGCCGATCTCCTCGGCGATGGCGCCAAGTTCCAGCTCCACGATCGGGGTGATTTCCGACGGCTTCAGCACCACGGTGCAGCCGGCCGCAAGCGCGGGGGCGACTTTCCAGGCGGTCGTGACCAGCGGGAAGTTCCACGGCACGATGAGGCTGGTGACGCCCGCCGGCTCCATGCGCAGGCGGGCATGGAAGCCGTCGTCCGGCAAGGCAACGGCGGCATCCTGCCGATCCTGCAAGGCGATGGCCTGCTCGGCATAATAGGCGAAGGACGCGGCGGCATCGGCCATGTCGATGCGCGCCTCGGCGATCGGCTTGCCGTTGTTGCGGGATGAAAGGCGCGCAAGCTCCTCGGCGCGGTCCCGAAGCCTTTCCGCGATCGCTCCGAGGTAGCGGGCGCGCTCGCGCCCGCCGGCATCGCGCCATGCCGGGAAAGCGGCCTTGGCGGCGGCCACCGCCTTGTCGACATCCGCCGGCCCGCCGGCGGAGACTTCGTGATAGGCGGTGCCGCGGAAGGGGTCGAAGACGGGAATGCGGCCCGGCTCCATCGGATCCTGCCAGCGGCGATCGATGAAGAGCTGGTTCCGCATGGCCTTTACCTCACGCTGTCAGGGCTTCGGCCAGCGGCGAGCCGGCCTTGATTTCGATCACGGTTGGGACGTTTCGTGTTGCGGATGCCGTCAGTTCGCTTTCGAGTTCGGCAAGCGAGGCGGGACGCGAGGCCTCGCAGCCGAGCGCCCTGGCAAGACCCACGAAGTCGGGCGTGAAGATGTCGACGCCGATCTGCGGAATGTCCCGCTCGGCCATGAACGCCTTGATCTCGCCGTAGCTCGTGTTGTTCCAGACGATCACCGCCGTCGCGATGCCGGCTTCCACCGCGCTTGCCAGTTCCTGCACGGAGAACTGCAGGCCGCCGTCGCCGATCAGGCAGACCGACGGACGGGCGGGTGCGCCGAGTTTCGCCCCGAAGGCTGCCGGCAGGCCATAGCCGAGCGTGCCGTAGCCGGTCGAGGAGTTGAAGAACGAACGCACCTGCGGCGCCTGGTAGATCTGGTTGACCGCATAGACCGGCTCGGTCTGGTCGCCCGCCACCGTCGCATCGGGCAGCGCCCGCGTGACGATCTCCATCAGCCTGCCATGGGTGCGGCAGGCCGGCCAGAGACCGGCCGCCACCTTCTCGCGCACCGCCCTGGCACGCGCTGCTCCATCGCCGACTTTCCGGGCATCGCCGAGGGCGGCGTTGAGGCTCGTTGCCGCAAGCTTCGCATCGGCGGCGATCGGCACGTCGCAGCGAAGGCCGGTGACGATCTGCGCCGGGTCGATGTCGATGCGGATCAACGGGCCGCCGAAGGCAAGCGGCTTGGGCTCGGGATACATTTCCGTCTCGCCGAACTCCGTACCGATGGCAAGGATGGCGTCGCTGGCGGCAAGTTCGTCGAGCAGCGGCGGCATGGCGAGATTGCCCGTCATGGTCAGGGCATGGCCGGGCTTGAGGATGCCGCGGCCGTTGATGGTCATGAAGACGGGCGCATCGAGCTTTTCGGCGATGGCCGTAATCTCCGCGGCGGCATCGGCGGCCCCGCCACCGGCGACGATCATCGGGCGCTTCGCCCCCTTGAGGATGGCGGCAGCCTTCGCGATGGCGGCGGGATCGGCCGCGGCACGGCCGGGCAGCGGCCAGGCCTCGGCGGAAAGATGTCCGGCCTCGGCGACGATGACGTCGAGCGGGATTTCGATATGGACGGGACGCGGGCGGGCCGAGTTGAACACGGTGAAGGCGCGGGCCATCACCTCGGGCAGTTGCGCGGGATCGAGCAGCGTGTGGCTGAAGGCGGCGACGCCCGCCACGAGGTTGCGCTGGGAGGGAAGTTCATGCAGCCGTCCCTGCCCCATGGCGAGCTGATCGCGGGCATTGACCGCGGAGATGACCAGCATCGGCACGGAATCGGCATAGGCCTGGCCCATGGCGGTGGCGATGTTGGTCATGCCGGGGCCGGTGACGATGAAGCAGACACCCGGCTTTCCGCTCACGCGCGCATAGCCGTCGGCCATGAAGCCGGCGCCCTGTTCGTGGCGCGGCGTGACGTGGCGGATCTTCGTGGCCGGAAGGCCGCGATAGAGCTCGACCGTGTGGACACCGGGGATGCCAAAGATCAATTCGACGCCGTAGGATTCCAGAAGTCGGACCAGATATTCGCCGGTCGTAAGACGGGTGTCTGCCATGGTGCTATCGCCTTTGCACGCCCGGAAGGACGCAAAGCATTTCGAAGAGAAGGTTCGCCGCGGTGATCGCCGTGTTACCGGACGGATCGTAGGGGGGCGAGACTTCGACGAGGTCGCAGCCGACGAGGTTGAGGCCCCAGCAGCCGCGGATGATTTCCAGCGCCTGGATCGTGTTGAGGCCGGCGATCTCGGGTGTGCCTGTGCCGGGCGCGATCGACGGGTCGAGGCTGTCGATGTCGAAGGAGAGGTAGACCGGACGGTCGCCCATCTGCGCGCGGACCTCTTCCATCAGCGGCGTCAGCGACTTGTGCCAGCACTCTTCCACCTGCACGACGCGGAAGCCCTGCTCGCGCGGCCAGTCGAAATCGTCGGCGGCATAGCCGGTGCCGCGCACGCCGATCTGGATGCAGCGGTTGGTGTCGAGCACGCCGGCCTCGACGGCGCGGCGGAAGGGCGTACCGTGGGCGATCGGCTCACCGAACATGTGCTCGTTGATATCGGCATGGGCGTCGACATGGATCAGGCCGACGGGGCCGTATTTTTCGGCCATGGCGCGCAGGATCGGATAGGACAGCGTGTGGTCGCCACCGAGCGTCAGCGGCTTGCAGCCGTTCTTGATGATGTCGCGATAGGCGTCGGTGATGATATCGACGCATTTCGGCAGGTTGAACGTGTCGATGGCGACGTCACCGATATCGGCCACCTGCATACTGTCGAAGGGGGCTGCGCGGGTCGCCATGTTGTAGGGGCGGATCATGCAGCTTTCGGTGCGAATCTGGCGCGGCCCGAAGCGCGTGCCCGGCCGGTTCGAGGTGCCGATATCCATGGGAATGCCGACGAAGCAGGCATCGAGCCCGTCCGTGGTCGGCTGCGTCGGCAGGCGCATCATGGTGGCCGGGCCGCCGAAGCGGGGCATTTCGTTGCCGCCGAGCGGCTGGTTGAAGGTTCTGGTCGTCATCTGTTTTCCTCCGGCGGGGCGCTGTTTCACGTCTTTTGCCCCATCCTGAATGACACTCTAAGAGACTTGCCCGAGCGGCTGGAATACCCCTTTTCGATTATTCTTCCGCACGGGGCAGGATGAGGCAGGGGACCGGCGCGTTGTGCACGATCTTGCGGGCATTCGAGCCGAGGAAGACGCGCATCAACGGTCCGAGCTTGCTGGAGCCGAGCACGAGGATCTCCCCTTCTTCCCACGCGAGCGACTCGAAGGCCGCTTTCCAGGTCGGCCCGTCGGCGATCTCGGCGGAGAGCCCGGCCTGTCCCGCAAGCAGGGTCGTCTGCGCATCGCGCGCCTGCTCGCGCAGCACGTTGGAA
Source organism: Roseateles sp. XES5 (assembly GCF_020535545.1). NCBI lineage: Bacteria > Pseudomonadati > Pseudomonadota > Betaproteobacteria > Burkholderiales > Sphaerotilaceae > Roseateles > Roseateles sp. XES5. The sequence continues at coordinate 220,767 of NZ_CP084753.1, read as the reverse complement.
ACGAACTGCTCGGCGTCGTAGCCGGCGCCCGTCGGATACATCTGCTTGTCGCGCACCACGAAGGTCACGAGCCGCAGCGGCACCGAATATTCCGTCGCGAGGGCCGCGCTGCGAGCGACGATCCCGGGGGCGGAGGACGAACCGGAATAGGCGGCGCTGAGCCGGCGCACCCTGGTCTCGGGGCCGGGCGCATAGCCGTGCGGCGCCACGACGATGGGCAGATGCGCCGAGCGCAGCAGTTCCGTCGTCACGCCGCCCTCGCCGAAGCGGCCGAGCGGAGCTTCGCGCGCCGAGCCGAGCACGAGGCAATCGGCGCCGAGATCGGAAGCGGCCTTGATCAGGCCCTCGCGGGCGGAAGATGCGGAGATGGCCAGGAATTCGGCCGTCACGTCGGCAGGCAGCAGGGCTTTCGCCTCGGCCTGCGCGGCGGCGGTGTGCCGGGCGAGGAAGCTGCCATATTCGCCGTCGACGCGCGCCGGCGAGGGGTGGCCCCAGGTATCGGGCGTCACCGTGCAGGCGACGAGCGAGGCCTTGCAGGAGCGGGCCAGCACGGCGCCGAGCGCCAGTGCCTCCTGCCCGCCCTGGTCGGCGGAAAGTCCGACCAGGATCTTCATTCTGCCGCCTCGCCCAGACCGGCCGGCTTTTCAAGCCGCGAGTTGCGCGCGGAGTAGCCGAAGTAGACGAGCGCGGCGATGGCGACCCAGACGCCGGTGATGGCATAGACCATCCAGCTCAGCTTGAAGATGAGATAGAGGCAGGCGGTGATGGACAGCACCGGCAGGACCGGGCCGAAGGGAACGCGGTAACCGCGCGGCATGTCGGGCTGGGTATAGCGCAGGATCAGCACGCCGGCCGAAACGACGCTGAAGGCGGTGAGCGTGCCCATGCTCGTCAGGTCCCAGAGCAGGCCCGAAGGCACGAAGGCGGCGATCAGCGAGACGAAGATCGCGACGATGATCGTGCAGGCGACTGGCGTCATGCTGCGCGGATCGACCTTGTGGAAGATCGACGGCAAGAGGCCGTCGCGCGAGACGGCGAAGAGGATGCGCGACTGGCCGTAGAGCACGATCAGCGTTACCGAGAAGATGGAGATGACGGCGCCGCCGGCGAGCAGGTTTGCCGGCCAGGCCGCGCCCGTCAGGTTCTGCAGGATGGTGGCAAGGCCCGCTTCCTGCCCGTCGAAGGCGCTCGCCGGCTGCACGCCGAGCGCCGCAAGCGCGACCAGCACGTAGAAACCGGTGACGATGACGAGGGCGGAGATGATGGCGAGCGGCAGGTTGCGGCGCGGATTGATCACTTCTTCGCCCGCCGTCGAGACGGCGTCGAGACCGACGAAGGTGAAGAAGATCGAGGCCGCTGCGGCCTGCACGCCGCCAAAGCCGCTTTCGTTGAAGAAGGGCGTGAAATTGGCGCTGTTGAAGGCGCTGCCGGCGATGACGATGAAGAGCGTCAACACGGCGAGCTTGATCATGACCATGATGGCATTGGCGCGGGCCGATTCCTTCGCGCCGCGCAGAAGCAGAATGCAGCAGAGCGCGACGAGGATGACGGCCGGCAGGTTAATAAGGCCGGAGCCCTCCTGGAAGAAGGCCATGGCGAAGGGATGGTCGCCGTCGACGATGGTGATCGGTCCCTTGATCATCCAGCCCGGCAGCACGATGCCCGTAATGTTGAAGAGCAGCTTTTCGACATATTCGGCCCAGCCGACGGCGACGGCCGCGGCCGATATGCCGTATTCCAGCACGAGGCAGGCGGCGACGAAGAAGGCGATGCCCTCGCCGAGCGTCGCATAGGCATAGGAATAAGAGGAGCCGGAGACCGGGATCATCGAGCTCATCTCGGCATAGCAGAGGGCCGAGAGCCCCGCCGCCACGGCGGCGATGACGAAGGAGATGACCACGGCAGGCCCTGCGACGGGCACCTGTTCGCTCAGCACGAAGAAGATACCCGTGCCGATGGTCGCGCCGACGCCGAACATGATCAACTGGAACAGTGTGATCGAGCGGCCGAGATGACCGTGTCCGTCGCCTGCGCCGGACGTGTCCGCCACGAGCGATGCGACAGGCTTCTTGCGCATGATCTGTTCGAGAATAGATGACGCCATCGTTCCCCCTCCGATGTCTCCTCACATGGATGAACTGTAGCGCCGGGCGCGGCAAAGGTGCTGCCGTATTTTCATCGTCTTCCGGCACTTGCTGCTGCCTGCGGCGTCCTTCGCGACAGTTTTTGTCGAAGGCGCCGGAGGGGTGCCGGGCTGGCGACGACCTCGCCCGAAGGTCTGCTTGACAGGCTTCGGGCAACAGTATCCATATGGATTCAGGCCGTATGGCCACCCTCATGGGGAGGACGCATGGCATGGTCCATGCAGCAGGGGGCGAATGAATGAAGGATGAAGACGGGTCGATCCGGCTCGATCAGATCGACTTGCGCATTCTGGCATGTCTTCAGGCCAATGCGCGCGTGACGAACCAGGAACTGGCCGATGCCGTGGGGCTTTCACCGAGCCCGTGCCTGCAGCGCGTCAAGCGGCTGGAAAAGGCCGGCGTCATCGACAGCTATCATGCCAGCATCGATCTTGCGAAGGTCTGCCGCCATGTCGACGTCATCGCCGCGGTGACGCTGAACAGCCATGGGCTCGAGGATTTCGATATTTTCGAGAAGATGGTCGAGGACATGCGCTACGTGGTGGAATGCACCAAGGTCAGCGGCCCGATCGACTATCTCGTGCGCTTCGTCTGCCCCGACATCGCCTCCTACCAGATGCTGTCGGACGAGCTTTTGCGGCTCGGCCCCAAGATCGGCAATCTCTCCAGCTATATCGTGCTGAAATCCAGCAAGCGCTACAGGGGCGTCGCCTTCGACGATCTGGTATCCCCGTCGCCGCGCAGCGTGCCGGCGCGATCCGCTCCCCGCGCAGGCAAATAGGTCATCGAGAATTGGAAATCATGTCAGGCCCTCTTTCCGACGCCATCTCCATGCCGGTTTCCGCCGGTCGCCGGGACAATACCCGTTTCATGATATCGGGCGTGCAGATGTCCGTGCCGATCTCCGGCCGCAACATTCCGGCCATGACGATCCAGGTCGAAAAGACCATGGCGCTCTATCCGGGCACCGACATGATCGTCTTTTCCGAGCTTGCCATGCATGGCCCGCTGCATGCCTGCGCGGCGGAAGATCCGGCCGTGGACGAGGCCGTGTTCCAGGCGCTCGCGGCCAAGCACCGGGTCTGGATCATTCCCGGCAGCTATTTCGTCCACCGGGAGGGGCGGACCTACAACCACTCCATCGTCATCAATCCGGATGGCGAGATCGTCGGCCGCTACGACAAGATGTTCCCCTTCATGCCTTTCGAGGCGGGTGTGACGGGCGGCACCGACTTCCTGATCTTCGACGTGCCCGATGTCGGGCGTTTCGGCCTCTCCATCTGTTACGACATCTGGTTCCCGGAGACGACGCGTACGCTGACCTCCGCCGGCGTCGAGGTGCTGCTGCACCCCGTCCTCACCGGCACGACGGACCGCAAGGCCGAGCTTGCCATCGTGCCGGCGACGGCGGTGATGTTCTCCTGCTACGTCGTCGACGTGAACGGGCTCGATGCCGGTGGCGTCGGCCGCTCGCTCGTCGCCGACCCGACCGGCAATGTCGTGCACCAGTGCGGCCAGGTCGCGGAAATCTTCCCGATCAATATCGACCTCGGTCTCGTGCGGCAGGTTCGCGCGGAAGGCGCCAATGGTCTCGGCCAGGTGCTGAAGTCGTTCCGCGACCGCAACGTCGCCTTCTCGACCTATGACAATGGCGGCGCGTCGGCCTATCTGGACAGCCTCGGACCGCTGGTGCCGATGCCGAAGCGCCGGTAGTTCGCCCGAAGCGCGTCAGGTCCAGGCGTAGCGCACGATGTGAAAGAACACGGGCGCGGCGAAGACGAGGCTGTCGGCCCGGTCGAGCATGCCGCCATGCCCCTCGATCATATGGCCCCAGTCCTTCACGCCGCGGTCGCGCTTGATGGCGGACGCGACGAGGCCGCCGAAGAAACCCATGATGCAGGCAAGGCCCGCCAGCACGCCGGCTTCGAGCGGCGAGAACGGCGTGAGCCAGGAAAGCCCTGCCCCCATCAACGAAGCGCTGACGATGCCGCCGATCAGGCCCTCCCAGGTCTTGGAGGGTGAAATGGTCGGCGCGACCTTGTGGCGGCCGAAGAGCTTGCCGAAGATATATTGCAGGACGTCGCTGCCTTGCACGGTGGCGATGAGGAAGGCGATGAGCAGAAGGCCCCGCCCCTCATTGCCGGGTATGGGCAGGGTCACCAGCGCCGGCACATGGCTGATGCAGTAGACCGACAGCATGATGCCCCATTGCTGCTCGCTGACCCGCTCGAGAAAACGGGACGTATCGCCCCGGATCGCCGTCAAAGCCGGCATGGCGAGGAAGCAGTAGACGGGGATGAAGATCGAATAGAGCCCGTACCAGTCGATCCAGATCAGGTAATATTGCACCGGGATGATGATCAGGAACATGCCGAGCAGCGTCCAGCGGTCGGCACGGCGCGTGTTGGTGAGCGTTACATATTCGCGCAGCGCGGCAAAGGAGACGAAGGCGAACAGCAGGATGACGCCGCCCTTGCCGAAGAGGAAGGCGAGGCTGATGCCCGCGACCATGATCCACCACGCCTTGATGCGGGCATTGAGGTTTTCCAGCGTCGCCGGCAGCGGTTTGGCGCTGCGCCAGGACAGCACGCCGGCAACGAAGCTTGCCGTGACGAGCACGGCGACGAGGCCGAGAAAGAGACGGGTCGTATCGTCGCTCATCCGGAGATTCCATCCTTTTGGGGCGCAAGCGAGAGAAGGGCGTTTCGGGCGCGGTCGAGAAAGACCTTGCGGTCCTCCCCCTCGCCGAGCGCGACGGGCGCGCCGAAGACGACGCGGCAGAGCAGCGGCACGGGCAGAACCGCGCCCTTGGGCAACACGCGCGACATGTTCTCGATCCAGCAGGGCACGAGTTCCACGTCCGGCCGGGCGGCGGCGAGATTGTAGAGGCCGGAGCGGAAGCGCAGCAGCGGCTCCTCCGTCATGTTGCGCGTGCCCTCGGGAAAGAAGATCAGCGATTGGCGGGCATCGAGCGCGGCGAGCATGATCTGCAGGGGATCGGCGGTGCGCTCCACCCAGTTGCGCTCGACGAGCACGGTGCGCAGCAGGGTTCCGGCGATGAAGCGGCGAACGGGGCCTGCATTCCAGTAGTCCGCGCCCGCGACGGCGGCCGTGCGGCCGCGCTCAGTGGGGTGCAGGCAGGTCGAGACGAGGATGAAATCGCCGTGGCTGGCATGGTTGGCGAAGTAGATGCGCTGCCGGCCGTTGGGCGCCGTGCCGGCCCAGATCGGCCGCACGCCGGTGACGGCGCGGGCAAGGCCGGCGAGAACGGCGCCGGATGTCGCCTGCAGCAGGGATTTTCCGACCCCCGTCATACACCGCCCCCATTGGCCGCGTCGAGCAGCAGGATGGCGTAGAGCGCGATGCCGATCACAAGCGAAAACCGCTGCAGGCGGAGAAGACGGTGGCATCCGGCGAGACGTTCTGCCAGGGGAGCGGTCCGCCCGTCGCGCGTGCGGAGGCCCATGCGGGCAAGCACGTCGTCGATGGCGGCAAGGCCTGCTTCTTCCGTGTCATGCGAGGCCGCGAGCCGGAACAGCGCGGCATCGAACAGCAAATGCACCGAGAAAGCGAGCGGCAGGAGGCAGAAGGAAAGCAGCAGCCACCAGGCGAGCGGTCCGGTAAAGCCATGCGCGCCGGCCGTGGGCGGCGCGGCGGCGAGGATGGCGAGCGCGATGCCGCCACCGATGAGACTGTTTCGCCGCAGGCTGCGGGCGGCGTTGTCCGCGGAGAGACCCGTCATCGCGCGGCCTCCTCGATCGCGGCATAGGCCTCGAAGGGCAGATGCACCGGCCGCCCGGCCGCCTTGATCTGGGCTTCGGCGGCGACCGCATTTTCGGCGAAGCCCGCCCGCATCAGATAGCTGGCCGTGACGAGGGCGCTGCGCTGGAAGCCGAGCGCGCAGCAGATCAGCACCGGCCCGTGGCGGCGGGCCTCTTCCACTGCATGAACGGCTTCCCGAAGACGCGGGACCGGCACGGGGAGCAGGTCCATGGACGGAAAGGCGCGCCAGGTGAGCCCCGGCACGGCGAGCCCCGGCAGCTCCGCGCTCATGTCGATGACGGCGGCGTAGGTTGCAAGCTCGCCCCGCGACGGCATGCGGCCGAGGAAGACACCGTCCGCGATCTCCGCCGCTGCCGGCAGCCGGCGCGTCCACCAGCGCAGGTTCGCGCGCGCGCCGAAGCGATAGGGCAGCAGCAGCCAGCAGCTTGCCAGACTGATGCGGCCGTCTGCACTCTTCTGGAAGACGCCCGGCCCCGCCCCCGCATAGCCGAGCGCGACGATGGCGAGCGCAAGCGCCGGCCAGAGGAGGATGAGGCCCGCGCCCGAGGCACGCGTCTCCAGGATGCCGAGGACGAGGAGACCGCCTGCACCTCCCGCATAATAGGCCGCCAGTCGCCGTGCCCGCGCGTCATCCGTCAGGCGGAAACCGGCGAGCGGCACGACGCCGCTCGCCGGAAACAGCCAGAGGGCAAAAAAGCCCAGCAGAGCACCGGTCGGGATGTCGATGGCGTGGTGCTGCCAGGTCGTCAGCACGGAGAGGCCGATCAGCAGGCTCCAGCCATGCCAGAGCATGCGTGCCTTACCGGTCAGCCGGCCGCGCCAGTGGTCCCAGATGATCACGAGGAGGGCGATGTGCAGCGAGGGCGCCTGGTTGAACGGCTTGTCGAAACCGCCGAGCACGTCGAACAGGAAGCCCGGCAGGCCGTCCGTGTCCGGCCGTATGAAAATCGCCTGAAGCGGGAAGGCGATGAAGCAGGCGACGGCGATGATCTGCGCCGTGAGGTAGCGCCGCGCCAGGCGGCCGACGGCCGCGGGCGTCTCGTTGACGAAGAGCGAGAGCGCATAGAAGGCATTGATCGACCAATAGGGCACGATCGTCCAGGCAAGGAAGGGAATGTGCTTCTCCCAGCCGAAGGCAAGGTTCGGCACGTCGCTGCGCAACGATGCCAGCCAGTTGGCCGTGCCGTAGGTAAGGTAGAAGAACGGTGCCAGCACGGCGAGCCAGAGCGCCGCCGCACGAAGAACGGCGCGGCGGTCGGTTGCCAGAACCGGTGCAATCCCCTCCCCCATGGTTTCCTCAGATGCGTTCGGCCAGCGACACGGTGAAAATCCCCCATTTGTCGATGCGTTGCTCGATCTTGCGGAAGCCTGCGGCCGCGACGAGCTGGTCCATTTCCTGTTGGGTGCGCCGGCGCATGATCCAGGCCTCGCCGCCCCGGTGCGAGGTGAGCGCCCGGGCGATCATTTCGAGTTGCGGGTGCCAGGGTTGCCCGGTGTAGAGAAGCAGGGACCCGGGTTCCAGCGCCTGTGCAAGGCCGGCGAGCGAAGCCTCGATCTGGGCGTTGTCGGGGAAAAGCTCGTAGAGGCCGGAGACGACGGCGAGGGTCGGCTTCGGATCCGTCGCCGCCAGCCCCGCCATATCGAAGGCGTCGGCCCGATGGAAGGAAGCACTCTCCTGAAGACCCCGCTCGGCGATCAGCGCGGTGCCCTTCTCCACGTTGATCGGCGAATAGTCCTGCAGGCGGATGCTCTCGGGTTTCGCTTCCGACGCCGTCACGGCGTCGAGCACGTAGCGCCCGTGCCCGGCGGCGATATCGAGAACGCGCAGCGGCTTGCCCTCCCCCTTGAGGCGGGACAGCGCCTTGCCGATCAACTCTTCCAGATGGACCTTGCGCTGGCGAATGCCGCGCCAGCCGATGGCTTCGAGGAACTGCCGGTCGATCAGCCGTCCGCCCGGTCCAAGACCACGGGGCTCGTTCTCATAGACATAATCGAGTGTCGAGCCGGAATCGAAACCGGTCCGGACACCCGTCCTGATGCCCTCGGAAAACAGTCCGCCGAAGCGGATCGAGGCACGCGTCAAGGCCCAGTAGAGGCCGCGCGGGGACAGGAGCGGCAGCGGGCTTGCCAGCCTGTCGGCCTCGTCGCGCGTGTAGCCGGACCGATGGGCCTGGCGCACGTCCGCCGCCACCGGCGGTTCGGCGAAACGCGCAAGGAGGAAGGTGCGCACCTTCTCCAGCGCCTTTGCCCGGTCCCGCTCGCCGAGCGTATCGTGGTAGAAGCCGGGCAGGACATGCCGCTCCTTGATCGTGCTGCCAAGGTTTTCGAAGAAGCGGTGCTGCGGGGCATGGCGCACGACGAAATCGCTGCCGGAAACAAGCAGCTGCGTCGGAACGGTCATGGCGCGGGCGTCCGCCACCACCCGGTCGGCGGCCTCGTAGAGTTCCAGCAGGATGTTCGAGGCGATGGGCCGGGTGATCAGCGGATCGGCCTCGAAAGAGGCGATGCGCGCAGGATCGTGCGTCAGGAAACGCGCCTTGACGTAGGAGTTGACGAAGAACGTGCCTTTCAGTTTCTGCCAGAGCGCAATGCCCTCCTTGGCAAAGGGCACGTAGAGCTTGACGTCGAAGGCCGGAGAGGCGAGCACCAGCGCACGGATATCCGGCGCATAGTCGTGCACCCAGGTCGCGGCCAGCACGGCCCCGACGCTCTGGGCGACGACGGCGACCTGGTTCGTCTCGAAACCGCCGGTCTCGCGGATATGGCGCACGAAGCAGTCGAGATCGCGTACCGTATGGGCAAAGGATGGCGAATGGCCGCGTTCGCCCGGCGAGCGGCCATGGCCACGCGCATCCCAGGCATAGAAGGCGAAATCGTCGAGGCCCAGTTCTTCGGCGATATGGGCGACGCGGCCGCTATGCTCGTGGCCGCGGTGCAGCAGCACGACGGCCCCCTTTGCAACGCCCGACCGGGCAGGCCAGAAGCGGTAGAACAGGTCCACGCCGTCATGGCTCGCGAATGCCTTTTCCATCATGCCGTCATTCCTTCCCGCAAACATCGTTCTCCCCTATACGGATGAGACCGTGCATTCGCAGTTGATTTCCCGTCGATTGCGCTTTCATTTCAATCAGAGCAATCGAGCGGATTCGCGCTTCCATGTCGATCTACAAACTGAAATCTTCCTTCCAGATCCTGTTGCGCCCGCTGGTGGAGCGGCTTGCGCGCATGGGGCTCACGGCCAATCAGGTCACCACGGTTGCTGCCATCGTATCGGTCGGCATCGGTGCCCTTCTGGTCGCCCGCCCGGAGCCTGCGCTCTTTGCGCTGGTGCCGGTCTGGATGTTCCTGCGCATGGCGTTCAATGCGGTCGACGGCATGCTTGCCCGCGAACACGGGCAGAAAAGCGCGCTCGGCGGCTATCTCAACGAAATCACCGATGTCGTTTCTGACGCGGTACTCTATGTGCCCTTCGCGCTCATCGCGCCGTTCAATCTGCCCTGGCTTGCCGCCATCGTGTTTCTCGCCACGCTGACGGAGTTTGCCGGCGTGCTTGGCGCCGTGCACGGCAACGGCCGGAACTACGAGGGGCCGATGGGCAAGAGCGACCGGGCGCTGCTCTTCGGTGCGCTCGGCGCGCTGGTCGCCGGCTTCGGCACGCTGCCCGCCTGGACCTGGCATATCCAGCCGATGGCCTGCGTGCTGCTCGCCTGGACCGTCGTCAACCGCATCCGGGCGGGCCTTGCCGCAGCCTGATCAGCGTTTTCCGAAACGTTGCGGCGTTCGCCGGCCCGTCACCTGTTCCCAATGTTCGTCCGCGCGCCGCTCGAAGGTGGCAGCCTCGCGGGCGTCGCTCTGGTAGAAGGCGCCGCGCGGAACGTCCGGTGCATAGACCTGATCGCTCCAGCCGCGTCCGTCGTCGTGCGGAAAGGCATAGCCGACATGGCCGAGCGCGGCCGCGCCCTTGTAATGCGCATCGCGCAGATGCATCGGCACGGTGGAAGGCGCTTCGCTGGCCACATGGGCGAGCGCCAGCGAGATGCCGCGGCAGGCCGCGTTGGATTTCGGGGCGCGGGCGACATGCAGGGCGGCGTGGGCGAGCACGATCTGCGCTTCGGGATAACCGATCTTCTCCACCGCATGCAGCGCCGCGACGGCCGTCTGCAATGCGGTGTTGTCGGCAAGGCCGACATCCTCCGAGGCATGGATCATGATGCGGCGGGCGATGTAGCGCGGGTCTTCTCCGCCATGGACGAGCCGCGCCAGCCAGTAGAGCGTCGCGTCGGGATCGGAGCCGCGCATGGACTTCACGAAGGCGGAGACCACGTCGTAATGCGCATCGCCCGACCGGTCGTGGTTGACGGGTGCGGCGGCATAGGCCTCCTCGACCATCGTCTCGGTGATGGTGACGGTCTTGCCCGGCGCATGGCCGACGGCAAGACTTTCCAGCACGGTTAGGGCGCGGCGCGCGTCGCCGCCGGACCGGCCGGCAATGCGGCGAAGCTGCTCGGGTTCCAGCCGGACCGCGATGCCCTGCGCCGCAAGATGGGCAAGGCCGCGCCGCACCACCTCCTCCATCTCCTCCAGCGTTAGCGGTTCCAGCTTGAGGATCGTCGAGCGCGAGATGAGAGCCGGCGTCAGCGTGTGATAGGGATTGCCGGTCGTCGCGCCGATGAAGTCGGCGACGCCCTCCTCGCAGAGAGCCAGCAGGTGGTCCTGCTGCGTGGCGCTGAAGCGGTGCACCTCGTCGGCGAAGAGCAGGGTCGGGCGCATGCGCGCCTCGTCGGCGATCTTCCTGATATCGGCGACATTGTTGTGCGCGGCGTGCAGCGGGCGGAAGTTCTTGCCGAGCATGTTGCCGATGGCGCGGGCGATCGACGTCTTGCCGAGGCCCGGTGGGCCATAGAGGATGATGCTGCCGAGCCGGCCGGCGGCGATGCGCCGGCGCAGCATCGTGCCCTCGCCGATCACCTTCTCCTGACCGATCACGTCGTCCAGCGTCGCCGGGCGCAGTTCCGCCGCCAGCGGCATCGAGCCGGTGCGCGGCGCGGCGTCGAAAAGATCGCTCATGGGGACCCCCGTCGAAAGGCTTTGCTTTTCGTCCGGGCAAAAGAACCCGCCTGCCCGGCCGGATGACGTTCGTCTACCGGCCGAAGCGGGGCGGGTCAAAGGCAATCTCGCCTCAGTGCAGGCCGAAGAGCTTCAGAAGCTCCTCGCGATGACGCACGAAATCCGGTGAACTGCGATCGCGCGGACGTGGCAGGTCGATGTCGATCAGCCGCGGTGCGGCGGTCTTTTCGCGCGGGAGGATGAGGATGCGGTCGGCAAGGTAGATCGCCTCCTCCAGATCGTGGGTGACGAGGATTGTGGTCACGTCCTCGTCGCGCCAGATGCGCGTCAGTTCCTGCTGCATGCCGATCTTCGTCATGGCGTCGAGCGCGCCGAGCGGTTCGTCCAGCAGAAGGATTTCCGGCTGAACGGCGAGCGCCCGGGCAATGCCGACGCGCTGGGCCATGCCGCCCGAGAGCTGGCGCGGATAGGCGTTCTCGAAAGCCTGCAGGCCGACGAGCTGCACGTAGCGGCGCGCCCGGTTGCGTGCTTCCGCGCGGCTGACGCCGCGGGTGTCGAGGCCGAAGGCGACATTGTCGATCACGGTCAGCCAGGGCAGGAGGCGCGGTTCCTGGAAGATGACGGCGCGTTCGGTGCCGACGCCCTCGACCGTCTTGCCGTCGATCAGCACCTCGCCGCCATCGGCATTTTCCAGCCCGGCGAGAATGCGCAGCAGCGTCGTCTTGCCCGAGCCGCTCGCGCCGACGATGGCGAGGCTCTCGCCGGAGCGGATCGTGAGGTTGATGTCCTTCAGTACCGGCAGCGGCCGGCCATTGAGGGGGAAGGATTTGGAGAGGTGACGAACCGTCACCTCTCCGCGCGGCGTTTCGGGAGAAAGGCTCATGGCGGACCTCAGTTCGTCGCGGTTTCAGGCGAGTAGAGCACATCCTTGGCGGCAAGCTGGCCTTCCTTCAGCTTGCCCTCGCGCACCAGGACGTCGATCCAGAACTGCACGTCCCGCTCGACCGGCAGGCCGCCGGCACGAACGCCGTAGCCTCGGAAATACTGGGCGATGTCGGGATTTTCCCCTCGCTCCTTCAGGGCTCTGGCGAAGATCTCGCGGGTTTCCGCGGGATGCTCGCGAGCATAGTCGAGCGCGCGCGCGGACTGTTCCACGAAGGTCTTTGCCGCGTCCGGATGCGCCTTCACGAAGTCGCGGCGCAGAACCACGAAGCCGCCGGCGATTTCACCGAGCACCTCGGTATCGCCGAAGATGGCGCGCAGGCCACCGTTCTTCTTCGCAGCACCCTCGAAGGTCGTCTGCCAATAGCCGAAGGCCGAGATGTCGACCTGGCCGGAGCGCAGGACCTGCTCGAGCTGCGGGCCCGGCACGACGACCTGATTGGCCGCGTCGGTCGGCAGGCCGGCTGCGTGCAGCGCCTCGCGGATCGTATAGTCGAGATGGGCGCCGAGCGTGTTCACTGCGATGCTCTTGCCGGCGATGTCCTTGATATCCTTGATCGGACTGTCTTCCAGCACGTAGAAGATCGATTGCACCTCCTTGTTGATGCCGTTCGACGGATAGGCGGCGACGAAGTCGTTGCCGCTGACGATGGAGTTGAGCACGGCGGCCGTCGCCGCGCTGCCGAGTTCCACGTCGCCGGAGGCGAGCGCGATCAGCGAGGCCGGTCCGCCGCCGGCATAACCGACGTTTTCGATGCTGATGCCGGTTCCCTCGAAGTAGCCGAGTTCGGCGGCCAGTTCATGGGCCGAAAGGCCGCCCTGGCTGGCGAGGTAGCGGAACGTGACGTCCTCCGCTGCCGCGGTGCCGGCAAGGCCGAGGAAGAGGGTGGCGGAGAGAAGAAGTTTTCTGGAATGGAAGGTCATGACAGGGATCCTTTGAGAAAGAGGGGCAAGCGTCAGGCGTTCGGCTGCGACCAGCGGCAGAGCTTTCTCTGGAGAAGGACGAGCACGGCATTGGCGGCAAGGCCGAGCAGTGCCAGCAGCAGAATTGCCGCGAACATCAGCGGGATCTGGAAGTTGTACTGGGCATTCATCACCTGGAAGCCGACGCCCTTGTTCGCGCCGATCATCTCCGCCGCGATCAGCAACAGGAGGGCGGTCGTGGCGGAAAGGCGCAGGCCCACAAAGATGGCGGGCACCGCTGCCGGCAGCACCACGCGGCGGAAGACCGTGAGGCGGCTCGCGCCATAGGTGCGCGCCATCTCGATCAGCTTCGTATCCACTTCCTTCACGCCGCCGATCGTGGCGAGCAGGATGGGGAAGAGCGTCGCCCAGAAGATGACGAAGACCTTGGATGTCTCGCCGAGCCCGAGTAGCAGGATGAAGACCGGATAGAGCGCGAGTGCGGAGGTCTGGCGGAAGAACTGCAGCAGCGGATCGAGCGCCTGCTCGACGACGCGGGCCTGTCCCATGACGAGGCCAAGCGGAATGCCGATGGCGACGGCGGCCAGGAAGGCGATGCCGGAGCGCTGCAGGCTGATCGCGATGTCGTCGACCAGCGCGCCGCTGGACAGGCTGTCCCAGAGCGCGGCGACGATCACGTCGAGCGGCGGAAAGACGGCGGGATTGACCCAGCCTCGCGTGCTCGAAATCTGCCAGAGGGCGAGGAAGGCCAGCACCAGGCCGTAGCGGGCGACGAAGGGCGAGAGAAAGGCACTGACTTGCCCGAGGGCAGAGGGTGCGGCCCGCTGACGTGTGGTAAGGCGGAAGTCCGCGCCGAGCGTGGAGTTCAGGTTTTCAAGCGACATTCCGGCCTCCTATTCTGCGGCCTGAGACGTGGCACGCGCGCCAGCCCAGCGGTTGATCGGGAAAGGCAGGCCAAGGTTTTCGCGCAGCGTGGTGCCCTCGTAGGCGGTGCGGAACAGGCCCCGGCGCTGAAGTTCGGGAATGACAAGGTCGACGAAATCGTCGAGCGCGGTCGGCAGCCACGGCGGCAGGATGTTGAAGCCGTCGGCGGCCTCGTTCTCGAACCACTCCTGCAGGGTATCGACGATCGTTTCCGGTGTGCCGACGATGGTGAAGTGGCCACGGGCCGTCGCCACCCACTGGTAGAGCTGACGGATCGAGAAATTGTTCTCGTCGGCGATCTGACGGATCAGCGCCTGGCGGCTCTTCATGCCTTCGGTCGGCGGCGCGGGCGGCAGTGGGCCGTCGATATCGTACCCCTTGAGATCCAGCGTGCCGCCGGTAAGGCCGTTGAGCAGGCCGACGCCGTCTTCTTCGAGGATGAGCGCGGTAAGGCGCTCGTATTTCTCCTGCGCTTCGGCCTGCGTACGGCCGACGAAGGGAGCGACGCCCGGCATGACGAGGATATGGTCCGGGTTTCGACCAAGGCCCCGGGCGCGCGCCTTGATGTCGCGATAGAATTCCTGGGCGGTATCGAGGTGTTGATGGGCGGTGAAGATCACCTCGGCCGTGGCTGCGGCGAGCCCGCGCCCGTCATCCGACTGGCCGGCCTGCACGATGACCGGGTGGCCCTGCGGGGAACGGGGCACGTTGAGCGGCCCGCGCACCTGGAAATGTTCGCCGCGATGCTCGCTTTCGTGCAGTTTTGCCGGATCGTAGAAGGTGCCGCTCTCCTTGTCGCGGAGGAACGCGTCGTCCTCGAAGCTGTCCCACAGCGCCTTGACCACCTCGACATGCTCGGCAGCGCGGCGATAGCGCGCGGCGTGGGGCAGTTGCGTGTCGCGGTTGAAGTTCTGCGCGGTCGGATCGCCGGTGGTGGTGACGACGTTCCAGCCAGCCCGCCCGCCCGAGAGAAGGTCCAGCGAAGCGAACTTGCGCGCCGTGTTGTAGGGCTCCTCGTAGGTCGTGGAGGCGGTGGCGATGAAGCCGAGATTCTTGGTGAAAGGCGCGAGCGCGGAGAAGAGCGTCACCGGCTCGAAGCCCGCCACGCGGGCATTGCCGCCTTCCCGCGCGCCACCGAAGCCGACGGCAAGATTGTCCGCAAGGAAATAGGCGTCGAAGAGGCCGCGTTCGGCGGTCTGGGCGAGTTGCCTGTGGAAGTCGAAGCTGGTCGCGCCGTCCACCGGCTGGTCCGGGTGGCGCCATGCGGCGATATGCTGGCCGCCGCCGGGAAGGAATGCGCCAAGCCTGATCTTGCGTGTCATGTCGTTTCCTTTTGGTTCATGGGTGTGTTCATGGAAGGGCCTTGTCGAAGGCCGCAGTTTTCCGATCCCGCGCGCGGCGGGCTGTGGTTTTGCGATGCGTTGACGGGCTAGGTCAGCCGACGGTGTGGTAGCGGCCGTCCTGATAGAGCAGCGAGCGGCCGGCGCCGATGCGGATCGCCAGTACCTTGCCGATGACGATCACGTGGCTGTGCCGCTCGATGGCTTCCTCGACGGTACAATCGATGGCGGCCGCGGCATCGACCAACAAAGGCGCGCCGGTGACGGCCGTGGTCCATTCCGCGCCGCGATAACGATCCGGCCCACGCAGGCCGCCGCGCCCGGCGAACTGGTTGGCAAGCGTCTCATGGCCGGGGCCGGCGATGTTGACGGCGAAGTGCCCGAAGCGCTCGACGACCGGCCATGTGGAGGATGTGCGGTTGAGGGCGACGAGCATGCGTGCCGGCTCGACGGACAGCGCCGTCGCCGAGGTGACGGTGGCGCCGGTGCGGGTCTCCCCCTCCCCCGCCGTGATGATGCTGACCCCGCCGCCGAGCGTGCGCAGCGCCGCCTTCAGGCTGTCGGCATCGGCCGGATGATCGAAGAGCGCCGTGTTGTGGCGATTGAAATGCGTGTTTTCGACATGGGCATTCATCGTTCCCGCTCCGCTGGAAACCCCTGATGC
The DNA here is from genome assembly GCF_020535545.1 of Roseateles sp. XES5. Lineage (NCBI taxonomy): Bacteria > Pseudomonadati > Pseudomonadota > Betaproteobacteria > Burkholderiales > Sphaerotilaceae > Roseateles > Roseateles sp. XES5. Next base: position 204,979 of record NZ_CP084753.1, on the reverse strand, counting down.
TCATAGGGATAACAAGCAAAATCCGGCGGCGGCAGGCACGGTGTTCTTAAATTGACTATTTTTATAGAAAATATGAATATCAGTGCCGTGGAGGAACGGAACGCCGCGGAAACCGCGGCGTTCTTAAGCTCAGACGGCTTTGCGCCGGGCCGCCACGGCGGTCACTTCCACCTTCATGCCGGGATCGGCGAGAGCCGCGACCCCGACGGCGCAGCGCACCGGATAGGGCTTCTTGAAGAAGGCGCAATAGATCTCGTTGAAGACCGGGCGCTCGGCCATGTCGGTGAGGTAGATCGTCAGATGGATCACGTCGGCAAGGCTGCTGCCGGCCTTTTCCAGCGACGTCTTCAGGCTTTCCAGCGTCGCGATGCTCTGCGTGCGGATGTCGCCGGTCTCCAGCGAGCCGTCGGCCTTGAGCGGGATATGCGTCGTCATCAGAAGATTGCCGAGGCCGGCGACGTCGGAGGAAATCTCGCTCTCGTCCGTGTCCTCGATGAAAAAGGGTGCGTTGTCAGCCATCGCCGATTCTCCGTGGGGTATTGCCGGCCGTATGGCCGGTTTTGCGTTTCGCCTTCAAGCCTTCACCAGACCGTGCCGCGCGCGGCGACGTCCTCGACGCGGGTAACGAGGCCGTTGCGGTGGAAGACCATGCGGTCGAAGAGGTTGCTGACGACGCAGGTATGGTTCGGCACGATCCGCACCACGCTGCCGATCGGCGGAAAGGCGTCCCGGCAGGCCGCGATGTCGACCACGGCATGCTCTTCCGAGAGCGAGATGATGCGGGCGCCCTCGAAGCCTTCGATCTCGCCGAAATCGCTGAAGCCGAGCAGGTCCGAGGTCAGCGCCTTGGAGCCGGCGTCGAGCACGGCGCGATCTGCCGACGGGCGCGAGACGACCGTGGCGAGGACATGCATGGCAAGGTCCGCACGCGTGCATTCGCCGGCGCGCACCATGCTGCGGTCGTTGTAGACATAGGTGCCGGCACGGTGTTCCGTGGCCGAGGGCACGAGATGCGCCTTGTAGAGATCCGGGGAGCCGCCGCTGGAGCGCACCGGGCAATCGATGCCCTTGGCCGAAAGCAGCGCCATGGTTCTCGCCAGGAAAGCCTCGACCGCTTCCGCGCCGCCCACGGCCGGATAGGTCAGGACGCCGCCGAAGCGCAGGCTGGGCGCGGCCGCGATGCGCTCGGCGAGCGCTGCAGCTGCTTCCGGCGTCTGCACGCCACAGCGTTTGCCGCCCGTGTCGCACTCGACCAGCACCGTCAGCGGGTGCGCGGCGTCGAAGGCGCCGGCCAGCCCGTCGATCGTCACGTCGCTGTCGGCGACGACGCTGAGACGCGGCACGCGTTCATGCAGGGCGCGGAGCCGGGCGAGCTTTGCGGCGCCGAGGATGTTGTAGGTGATCAGGATGTCCTGAAAGCCGGCATCGGCGAAGACTGCGGCTTCGCTGATTTTCTGGCAGTTGATGCCGATGGCCCCGGCTTCCTGCTGTGCCCTGGCGACGGCGACGATCTTGTGCGTCTTGATATGCGGGCGAAATGCCTTCCCATGCCCGGCGACATAGGCCTGCGCGCGATGGATGTTGGCGGCAAGCCGGTCCTCGTCGATGACGGGCATGGGGGTCGCAACCTGATCGAGCGGTGTGCCGGGTGCGGGCCAGGGAGATTGCATGGGTACCTTCGGATGTCTCGGCGCTCGAAGCGCCCGTTGATGATGCGGGCCACTATGGTACGAAAGGCAACAAGAGGAAATCGCTTTCCGGGTGTTCCACGTCTTTGCAGAACCGCGTGACCCCCTTCGGCGAGATTGTCGCCATTGCCCAGCGCGGCCTTTTCACCGGCAATCGCGGCATCATCCATGACCCCGCGACAAAAGAGCTTTTGAGGAAACGGTGGGCAAGCAAGGCCTGGATCACCTGCGCCTGCGACTTTCGCGGCGTTCGGCGTGAAGTGATGGGCGGGCGGAGCTGGACGGAACTCTTCTTTCTCGATGAAGCCGTGGCGCTTGCCGCCGGCCACCGCCCCTGCTTCTACTGCCGGCGGGACGCGGCCGAACGGTTTCGCGCCTGCTGGGCGGAAACCCCGGCAGACCGCGTCTCCGCCATGGCCATGGATGCGGTGCTCCATGGCCAGCGCCTGGACGGCCGCGCGAAACGCCTTCATCCCATCGACGGCCCGCTGACGGCCCTGCCCGACGGGGCTGTCGTTGCCCTCGAAGCCGCGGCGTTCACGTTGCGCGGCGGCCTCGCCTATCGCTGGACGGAGGCGGGTTATGCGGCTCCCGAACGCCTCGATCGCGCGGACTGGCTCCTGACGCCACCGGCGACGGTGCGAGCGCTCCGTGCGGGATATGCCCCTGTTTTCCACCCTTCGACCGAATCACGAGACGGTGGATAAAGTCGCAATCGGCCTGTTCGGTGGGCCTTTCCCGCGATAATTTTCCTGGCAGCAATGGATGCGGACAATGTGGCGAGGCGGATGAAAGCCGGCGCCAGCGCTCGCATGGCGAAGGTTCGTTAACCATTAATGCCTTGCTGAATCACCAGAATCAGATCTAAATGCGATTTAATCCATCAAATGGACTTCAAATCGCATTTTGAGATTCGCGGCATGAATATGGCAGCAACATTCGGACAGGCTATTTCCGAGGTCGATCAGTTGATCATCGGCCAGGCGCACGAACTGTCGGACAAGTTGAAGCAGCACCGGCTGGAAATGTTTCCGCCGGTGGCGCAAAAGAATCTGCGCCAGTTCCAACTGAGCGAGGCCGCGCATTTCCTCGGCGTGACGAGCGGGTACCTGCGCAATCTTTCGCTTGAGTCCAAGGGACCGCTGCCGCAGGTCACGCCCTCCGGCCGCCGCTCCTACACCGCCGAACAGTTGCAGGAGATGCGCGAGTATCTCGAGCAGAACAGCCGCGGCCAGCGCTATGTGCCGCGTCGGCGCGGCGCCGAACACCTGCAGGTCATCGCCGTGGTGAACTTCAAGGGCGGTTCCGGCAAGACGACGACGACCGCGCACCTGGCGCAGCACCTCGCACTCACCGGCCACCGCGTGCTTGCCGTCGATCTCGATCCGCAGGCGAGCCTCTCGGCCATTCATGGCTTCCAGCCGGAATTCGACGTCAACGAGAACGAGACGCTTTACGCCGCCATTCGTTATGACGACCAGCGCCGGCCGCTGAAGGATATCATCCGCAAGACGAATTTCCCCGGCCTCGACATCGTGCCCGGCAATCTCGAACTCATGGAATTCGAACACGACACGCCGCGCGTCCTCGCGCAGGGCAATAGTGGCGACTACGGCCGTGTCTTCTTTGCGCGGCTCGACGAGGCGCTTTCCTCCGTCGCCGACGATTATGACGTGGTGGTCATCGACTGCCCGCCGCAGCTCGGCTTCCTGACGATGAGCGCCATCTGCGGCGCCACCGCGGTGCTCATCACCGTGCATCCGCAGATGCTCGACGTCATGTCCATGTGCCAGTTCCTGCAGATGCTGGGCGAAGTGCTGAACACGCTGAAGAGCGCGGGCGGCAACATGAACCTCGACTGGCTGCGTTACCTCGTCACGCGCTACGACCCGGCGGATGGGCCGCAGACCCAGATGGTCGCTTTCATGCGATCGCTGTTCAAGCAGCACGTATTGACCAGCCCGATGGTGCGCAGCGTCGCGATCGCCGATGCCGCGCTCACCAACCAGACGCTCTACGAGGTCGACCGCAGCCAGTTCACCCGCGCGACCTATGACCGCGCCCTCGAATCCATGGAAGCGGTCAACGCGGAGATCGTCGATCTCATTCACAAGGCATGGGGGCGTTGATCATGGCGCGCAAGAACGTTCTTTCCAATCTGATGTCGACCTCTCCGGAGAAGTTGACGCCGGTAAACCCGGTCCAGGAAGAGCCACGCCAGCATGTGACCTACAAGGGGATCGGCGCGCTCGGCGCCGTCACGCGCAGCATCGATGCGCTTGCCGCCAAGGCGGATGCGGCCAAGGAGATCGAGGCGAAACTGACGGCCGGTGAGGTCGTCATCGAGCTTGAGCCCGACCAGATCGAGGAATCCTTCATTTCCGACCGCCTCGTGCATTCCGACCAGCAGTTCCAGGAACTGGTCGAAGCGATGCGCGTGCGCGGCCAGGATTCGCCCATCCTCGTGCGTCCGCATCCCACGAAGGACGGCGTCTACCAGATCGCCTTCGGCCATCGTCGCGCCAAGGCCGCGCGTCTTCTCGGCCGGCCCGTCCGGGCCGTCGTCAAGGCGCTGACCGACCGTGACCACGTCATCGCGCAGGGCCAGGAGAACAGCGCACGCGCCGATCTCTCCTTCCTTGAGCGGGCGACCTTTGCCGGCGAGCTTGAAACGCGCGGCTTCGACCGCGAGACGATCATGGCGGCCTTGAGCGCCGACAAGACGACGGTCTCCAAGATGTTGTCTGTGGTGAACCGCATCCCGAAGGCCGTGCGTACCGGTATCGGCCCGGCGCTCTCCATCGGCCGCGACCGCTGGCATGAATTGGCGACCCGCTTCGATGAGCCGGCCAACGAAGACCGCGCCGTCGAATTCCTCGCGCGCGAGCGTATCAAGGTGCGCTCGCCGGAAGAGCGCTTCAATCTCGTCAGCGGCCATCTCGCCAAGAGCGAAAGCCCGACCGTTCTCCACAAGCCGACGCCTGCGACCTGGGAACGCAAGGATGTGCAGGCCAGCATCAAGGCCAATGGCCGACAATACACGATTGCGCTGAAGGCCGCGGAAGCCTCCGGTTTCGGTGCTTACATCACACGAAACCTCGATCGCCTCTATGAGTCGTATCGAGCTGAAAACAAACAGAAATCAGGAGATTGATCCGCAAAAGAAAAAGGCCCCCTCAACGTTACCGTCGCGGAAGCCCTTCTCATCGTTTAGCAGCCTGAGAATCGCACTTCCCCGAATCACAGTCAAGCCTTTTCGGCGCCGGTTTTGGTGATGGGGTCTCTTTTGCCTGTTGAAAGGTGAAGAGACATGGAGACGGACGGCATAACGACGCCCTTCGGGCGGCGGGCGATGACGCTTGGCATGTTGGCAGGCCAGGTGATCGCCAGGACAGTTTCGCCCGAGGCGAGCGTCGACAAGTGGAAACTCTATCGCTGGCTCTGTGAGGCGCGGCCGAAGCTCGCCATCAGTGACCGGGCTCTTTCCGTGCTGAACGCGCTGTTGAGCTTCTATCCGAAGACGGAACTCGCCGGCAATGAAGGCCTGGTCGTGTTCCCCTCCAATGCCCAGCTGGCATTGCGCACGCATGGCATGGCGGAAACGACGCTGCGCCGGCATCTTGCCGCCCTAGTCGAAGCCGGTCTCCTGACGCGCCGCGACAGTCCGAACGGCAAGCGCTATGTTCGCCGCGACCGCGAAGGCGCGATCGGTGATGCCTTCGGCTTCTCGCTGGCCCCCCTTCTGGCGAGGGCAGGGGAGATCGAAACCCTTGCTGCGGACGTTACAGCCGAACGCCTGTTGTCGCAGCGCCTGCGGGAGCGCGTAACCCTTCTTCGTCGCGACATCGTCAAGCTGATCGAAACGGGGCTGGAGGAGGGCTTTGGCGGCGACTGGATGGGCTTTGAAGCCGAATACCGCCACGAAATTCTAGCCTTGCCGCGGGTCGCCACGCCGGAAATCCTCTCTCCGATCATCGCCGCGCTTGAAGCGCTGCACGCAAAGATCGTCAACTGCCTGGAACAACAGTTTATTTTGAGAAATTCGGCTGGCAATGCCGGCCATACTGAGCGGCACAAACAGAATTCAAAATCCGACTCTACCTCTGACTCTGAACCTCGCTTCCGAAAGAAGCAGGGTGGCGACGGCGACTTCCAATCGGAACCGTCAGCAATGGAGGAATCCGTCAGCACAAAAAGGGAGGTAATGGCCGGGAAAACAGCAGACGTGGCACCTTCGGCCGCGTCTCGACATCGCAATACCCCGCCGGGCGCCGGATCCGAACCGCATAAGCCCTATCCCCTCCCCCTGGTTCTGCAGGCGTGCCCGGAAATTATTCCCTTTGGTCCCGGAGGGACGATTTCGAGCTGGCGCGACCTGATGACCGCCGCGGTCGTGGTGCGATCCATGCTGGCAGTCAGTCCATCGGCCTATGAAAATGCCTGTACGGTGCTTGGTCCGGAGAATGCGGCAACGGTGATTGCCTGCATTCTCGAGCGGTCCGGCCACATCAACTCGGCCGGCGGCTATCTGCGTGATCTTACCAACAAGGCGGAGCGTGGGGAGTTCTCCATCGGGCCGATGCTGATGGCGCTGGCACGGGCAAACGGCATGCCGGCGAAACGTGCCGGATAGAGACGAAGCTGCGTGGCGAATGTGCTTTGGAAACCGCATGTTAACTATGCAATCCCTAATCATGGGCTTGAAGAAAAGGAAGCCCGAATCAATGCCGCCATTTGCCTCGGCCCAACAGCGCCGTCGTTCCATCGCCGCCGAAACCGTCGTCCCCTTCCCGGCCGAACGCCGTACCGCACATGTTCGGCAGTGCGCCGGGGAACTGGACGGATTGCAAGGTGAGGACGCGCGGCTGTACTGGATGAAGGTCTGCCGTGAGCTGGCGGATGAATTGCGCAAGCTTGGCTCGAATGAAAATCAGGCGCGCGCCGCTGTCTTTGCCTTTCAGGACGAAGTGCAGCAGGAGCTTTCTCGCCGGCATCATGCGGAAAACGCCTGAAGTTCAGATAAGGCCGGAGGCACTTCCGGCAAGGCCGAGCGAAAAGACGACCAGGCAGCCGGCGGCAACCCGGTAGACCAGCCGAGGCGAGAGCACGGGTGCCCGGCCGACGAGGCTGCCGAGTATGAGGAAGCCCGTTCCTGCCGCCAGAACAAGAAGGCTGAAAAGGCCGAGCGCCGGTGCGATGTCGCCGAGCGAGCCGTGTGGCATGATCACAAGCCCGATGATCGGTGCTTTTGGGTTGAGAACGGTGGTGAGGAACACCTGACCGACCGTTACCGGCGCCGAGCTGGCCTCGGATTTCTGAGCGGTGGAAACGCGCCACAGCCGGATCGCGAGAAACAACACCCATCCGGCTGCGGCCAAACGCAGGGCAACCGCGAGTACGGGGCGTCCTTCGAGAAGCGATGCGGCGACGGTCGCAAGTGGAACGACCACTGCGAGATATCCGAAGAGTTCACCGAGAAGCAGCGGAAGACTGGCGCGCAGGCCACGTGTCGCCGCGCCCACCGTCAGGAGCGTGTTGGTCGGCCCCGGCGTCGACAGCAGGGCAAGAACTGCAAAAACAAAAAAGCTGTCGGGCATGATCTTTCATCGCGGTGATTCAGGGTCCCCTACCCTAGCCTCTTCGTGCACCGCAACCTTGATCCCCGTCAAGCGGCCCCTTTTCCTGCACGACAAGTCCCGCTAGGAACGAGAGAGGATCAAAGGGAGACGAAAATGACGGAAGCGATAGTGCAGGACATCCGGCGGTTGGAGCAGCAGGAGGAAATGCTGCGCTTCGGACACTTCAGTCCCGATGATGCCTGGGTTCTGGGCAACCGGGTTCGGGAAATCGCACTTGCACGGGGTGCAGGCGTGGCGATCGACGTCTCGATGCGGGACCGCACGCTTTTCCATAGCGCTCTGCCGGGCACCACGACCGACAATGTCGAGTGGATACGGCGTAAGCGCAACACGGTTCTCCGTCTCTGGAACGCATCCTATCTCGTCGGTCGGCGCCTTGCGCTTTCGGGACGGGACCAGGTCGAGGCGCGCAATCTTCCTCACAGCGATTTTTCGGTTCACGGTGGCAGCTTCCCTTTGATCGTCGGCGATCTCGGCTGCATCGGTGCGGTTACGGTTTCGGGCGTGCCGGAGCGGATCGATCATGCGATCGTGGTCGAGGCGATCGCTTCGTTCCTGAAGGTCGATCTCGGCGACAGCCGCCTGCCTGACTAGGCCCCTCCCCTCCCCTCTAGGAAATGCCGAGCCCGCCCGGTAGGATGGCGGCGAGGAAGCGGAGAGGAGCCGTCAATCCGTGAAGCTGCGTCATGCCCTGGCCTTCGCGATCGTGCCGGTCGTCGTCGTGCTCGCCATTCTCCAGGGCAGCGCCCTGTTGACGCGCAGCTATATGGACGAAGCGTCTCTGCAGGCTGGCTCAGCCTTGCGCCTTGCCGTTGCCGCGCTCGCCGGCCATCTCAGTCGCTATGAACCCCTGCCCGCGCTGATTGCCGATCACGCCGACATCGAAGGACTTCTGCAGGCACCCGACAGCCCGTCACTACGCAGGGTAGCAAACAAATATCTCAAGGAAATCAACGATCTACTGGAGTCTTCGGACATCTATGTCATGACGCCCGACGGCAATACGGTCGCCGCCAGCAATTATGACCAACCCGGCACCTTCATTGGCGAGAATTTCAGCTACCGGCCCTATTTCCGGGACGCTACCGCCGGTCACCCGGCACGGTTCTATGCCCTTGGAACCACCTCGCTGAAGCGCGGTTACTATTTCTCCTCGCCGGTGGTGGTGGCGAAGAAAGTTCTCGGCGTCATCGTTTTCAAGGTCGATATCGAATCCATCGAGGCGTCCTGGCGCGGCGGCGAATACAAGATTTTCGTCGCAGACCCGGAAGGGATCGTCTTCATGAGCGGCAGCCCGGAATGGCTCTATACCGGCATCCTGCCGCTCGATGCCCCTCGCCTGGCACGTACGCAGGCGTCGCGCCGTTATGCCGAAGCCGTGTTGAAGCCCTTGCGCGCCACCGAATCAGTTTACCACGGTCAACACCTGATGCGGATCGCCGGGGAAGGAACGACGCGGGAATATCTACGGCTGTCGCACTACATGCCGGAGGCCGACTGGACGGTCAATGTTCTGCTCGACACCGCCTCGGTGCGCACGCAAGCCCGAACGGCACTGATCGCCGTCCTGCTGTTCATCTGCCTTGCCGGCCTCGGTGTCGCCGTGCTCTGGCAGCGCCGCGCTCGGGTCGTGGAGCGTTTGCGCCTGCAGGAAGAGGCACGCAACGAGCTCGAACATCGGGTCGAGGAACGCACCGCCGATCTCGCGCGGGTCAATGAGCAGATCGAACTGGAGATCGCCGAGCGCCGCCTGACTGAACAGGAGCTACGCAAGACGCAGGCCGATCTCATCCAGGCGGGCAAGCTGGCGGGTCTTGGACAGATGTCGGCGGCGCTTTCCCATGAATTCAATCAGCCACTGGCGGCTGCGAAGACCTATGCGGACAGCGCCGCTCTCCTTATCGACCGAGGGCGGGCGCCCGAAGCACAGGATAATGTGCGCCGTATTTCGAGCCTTATCGATCGCATGGCATCTATAAGCCGGCACTTACGTAATTTTGCTCGGAAGCCGAACGAGAAACTGGGACCGGTTCCCCTCCCCGACGTCATCGCGGACACGCTGGAAATCGTCGCGCCCCGTCTCAAGGCGGCGGATGCGCGGGTGACGGTGACACTTGAGCGTCAGGATCTCGTGGTGAAGGCTGGTCCAGTGCGTCTTCAGCAGGTCCTCGTGAACATCGTCAGCAATGCCGCGGATGCCGTGGAGGGGCTGGACGACCGGGAGATCGTGCTTTCGGCGTCCCCCGTGGAGGAGCGCATTGTCATCGAGGTTTGCGATCGCGGGCCGGGTGTGCCGGCGGCGATCGCCGAACGCATCTTCGATCCCTTCTTCACCACCAAGGGCGTCGGGAAGGGGCTCGGCCTTGGCCTCTCGATTTCATATAATATTATCAAGGACTTCGGTGGAAATCTCTCCGTCGCTGACCGAGCGGATGGCGGGGCCGTCTTCCGTATCGAACTCGACAGTGCAGCCGCCGCGCGGGAGGCAGCAGAATGACGGACGCACGCATCCTGCTGATCGACGACGAAGAGGAGATGCGTCGCTCGTCAGCGCAGGCATTGGAGCTTTTCGGTCTAGAGGTCGATACGTTCTCCAGCGCGGAACCGGTGCTGGAGCTGGTCGGCTATGCTTTCAATGGCGTGGTGGTCAGCGACATCCGCATGCCCGGTATGGATGGCATGACGCTGCTGCAACGGATTCGTGAAGTGGATCCGGAAGTGCCGGTCATTCTCGTCACCGGCCACGCGGATGTGCAGCTGGCCGTCAGCGCCATGCGGGCGGGCGTCTACGATTTCCTTGAGAAACCATTCACGGTCCAGCACCTTGCCGGCATCATCCGCCGTGCGATGGACCGCCGAAGCCTCGTCCTGGAAAATCGTCGTCTCCGGGCCGTCGCCGGAAAGCGGGACGATATCGAGGCGCGGCTTCCCGGACGCACGCAGGTGATGGTGGACCTGCGCTATAAGCTGCGGGCCATCGGCGCGGCGGATGCCGATACCCTGATCATCGGTGAAACGGGAGCGGGCAAGGAAGTCGTTGCGCGGGCCCTGCACGATATCAGTGCGCGCGCGAACAAGCCGTTTATCGCCATCAATTGCGCGGCCTTGCCCGAAAATCTGATCGAGAGCGAGTTGTTCGGCCACGAGGCCGGTGCCTTTCCGGGAGCGCTTCGACCCCGCATCGGCAAGATCGAGCATGCCAACGGCGGCACCCTGCTGCTGGACGAGATCGAGACCATGCCCATCGCGCTGCAGATCAAGCTGCTGCGCGTGCTGCAGGAGCGGGTCATCACCCGCCTGGGATCGAACGAACCCGTGCCGCTCGACGTGCGCTTCATCGCCACGAGCAAGGTGGACCTTGCGGCAGAAGTGGCGGCGGGACGGTTTCGCGCCGACCTGCTCTACCGGCTGAATGTGGCGACGCTTCATGTCCCGTCGCTCAACCAGCGCCAGGCGGACGTCCCGCTCCTCTTCCTTCAGCTCGTGCGCGAAGCCGCGGCGCGCTACATGCGCAGCGATGTCGATGTGCCGCCTGAGCTGATAACGGACATTGCCGAGCGGAACTGGCCGGGCAATGTCCGGGAATTGCGCAATGCCGCCGACCGTTTTGTCCTCGGTCTCCATGGAGCGGCCGGCGATGCGCCCTCGCCGGTCGAACCGCAGCGCCTTGCCGACAAGGTCGCGGCCTATGAAAAGGGTCTGATCGCGAGTGCCCTCGCCGCCCATGGCGGCAGTCTGAAGCCGGTTTACGAGCGACTCGGCGTCTCCCGCAAGACGCTATACGAGAAAATGCAGAAGTACGGGCTCGACAAGAACCTTGCTTCCGAGGCTTTGCAGGACGACTCCTGAGGCCGTGATGGGTGGATTTCCACCCATCGATTGATCCATTTGTCCCCATTTCCACCCAATGACCCGAGTTTACCGCCGTAAACTAGCCCGTAAATCCGTTCGACTGCTTGTTCCGAACGTGCGGCGCGGCACTCTTGGTCATCCAGAACCGGCCGGGAGGAGCCGCGCCGGCTGGGATTTCATCGGGAGGATTTGATGAAGACCATGAAAGCACTCACCGGCATTTCGGCGACTTTTGCCGCATTGCTGCTCGCCACGTCCGCCTTTGGCCAGACCTATCCGGAGCGCACCATCACCATGGTCGTCCCGTTCTCGGCGGGCGGTCCGACGGACACGGTCACGCGTCTCGTCGCCGAAGCCATGTCGAAGGATCTCGGCCAGCAGATCGTGGTTGAGAATGTCGGCGGCGCGGGCGGCACGCTCGGCGCGGGCCGCGTGGCCAGCGCGGACCCGGATGGCTATACGCTGCTGCTGCATCATATCGGCATGGCGACGAGCGCGACGCTCTACCGCAAGCTCGCCTACGACACGCTGAATGCCTTTGAATATGTGGGTCTCGTCACAGACGTGCCGATGGCCATCGTTGCCCGCAAGGATCTTGAGCCGGCGGACCTCAAGGGGCTGATCGACTACATGAAGGCGAACAAGGACACGGTGACGGTGGCCAATGCCGGTATCGGCGCGGCGTCCCATCTCTGCGGCATGATGCTGATGAGCGCGTTGCAGACGCAGTTCACCACCGTTCCCTATAAGGGCACAGGCCCGGCCATGACCGACCTGCTTGGTGGCCAGGTCGACGTGATGTGCGACCAGACGACCAACACGACGAAGCAGATCCAGGGCGGCACGATCAAGGCCTATGCCGTGACCTCCCCAGCCCGTCTCGGCAATCTCCCGGATATTCCGACGGCGGAAGAGGCTGGACTGCCCGGTTTTCAGGTGGGCATCTGGCACGGCATCTACGCGCCGAAGGGGACGCCGGCAGAGATAACGGAACGGCTTTCCAAGTCGCTTCAGCTCGCACTGAAGGATCCGAACGTCGTCGCCCGTTTTGCCGAACTCGGTACGGCGCCGTCCGGCGAGGCCGATGCGACGCCCGCAGCCCTCAAGGCAAAGCTGGAAGGCGAGATCGCCCGTTGGAAGCCGGTGATCGAGGCCGCCGGTCAATACGCCGACTGAACGATGCAGTGGGGTTCGTGGCGGTGTTGACCGCCGTCACGAACCGATCTTGTCGGCGCGACCGTTCCCGGTCGTTGGGAGAGAGATATCCATGAAAAACGTTCAATTCGACAGCACCAATGCGATCTGCGGCCTGACCTTCATCGCACTCGGTGGCTTCTTTATCTATCAATGCCTTAACCTGGAACTTGGCACAGCTTTCCGCATGGGGCCGGGCTATTTTCCGCTGGTCCTGGCGGTGATCCTGGCCATCCTCGGTGTCGTCGTGCTGGTGCAGGCGACGCGAGTGCAGGGGGAACCGATGGGACCGCTCGCGTTGCGCGGCATGCTGTTCATCCTCCCTGCCCCGGCCTTCTTCGGGCTCACGGTGCGCGGTCTCGGCTTCGTGCCGTCGCTTTTCTTTGCCGCGCTCATTGCCGCCTTCGCCTCGACGCGCATGAAGCCGCTGATGGCGCTCGCACTGGCGGCCGCCATCACGGTCTTCTCCGTGGCTGTATTCAGTTATGCCCTCGGCCTGCCGTTCGAACGGTTCGGTCCGTGGACCCGGCTCTAGGAGGCGCCCGTGGATCTCTTTCATAACCTCGCGCTTGGTTTTGCCACCGCCGCCTCGCCAGCAAACCTTGCCTTCTGCCTCATCGGCGTCCTGCTCGGCACGCTGATCGGCGTGTTGCCCGGCATCGGCGCCACGGCGACCATCGCCATGCTTCTGCCCATCACCTTCCAGCTGGAGCCCGTCTCCTCGCTGATCATGCTCGCCGGCATCTACTACGGTGCGCAATATGGCGGTTCGACCACGGCCATCCTGATCAACATGCCGGGCGAGTCGTCCTCAGCCGTGACCGCTATCGACGGCTATCAGATGGCGCGCAAGGGCAGGGCAGGGGCTGCATTGTCCATCGCCGCGCTTGGCTCCTTCTTCGCCGGCACGGTCTCGACCTTCCTCGTGGCGATCTTCGCCATCCCGTTGACCGCCGTCGCATTGGAATTCGGCGCAGCGGAATATTTCTCCCTGATGGTCGTCGGTCTTGTCTCCTCCATCGCGCTTGCTCATGGCTCCATCGTCAAGGCGCTGGCCATGGTTGCGCTCGGCCTGTTGCTCGGCCTCGTGGGCACGGACATCTATACCGGTACGCCGCGCTTTACCCTCGGCATCCGGGAATACGCGGACGGGCTCAATTTCGTCGCAGTTGCCGTCGGCGTTTTCGGTATCGCCGAAATCTTGCGCAACCTCGAAGGCGAGAAATCTCGCAGCGTGCTGATGGCGAAGGTCGCAGGCCTCTGGCCGACGAAGGACGATTTCAAGCGCATGGTCGGCCCGGTGCTGCGCGGCACGGCCATCGGGTCGGCGCTCGGCATCCTGCCGGGCGGCGGCGCGATCCTTGCGGCTTTCGCGTCCTATACGGTGGAAAAACGTATTTCCGATCATCCGGAGGAGTTCGGCAAGGGCGCCATCCAGGGCGTGGCCGGTCCCGAGTCGGCCAACAATGCCGGCGCGCAGACCAGCTTCATTCCCATGCTGACCCTGGGCATTCCGCCCAATGCGGTGATGGCGCTGATGGTGGGCGCAATGACCATCAAGGGCATTCAGCCCGGTCCGCAGGTCATGACCAGCAACCCCGAGCTGTTCTGGGGCCTGATCGCCTCCATGTGGATCGGCAATCTGATGCTGGTGGTGCTGAACCTGCCCCTGATCGGCATCTGGATCAAGCTGCTGACCGTGCCCTATCGCTTCCTGTTCCCGGCCATCGTGGTGTTTTGCTGCATCGGCACCTACACGCTGAACAACAACGCCTTCGATGTCTATATGACGGCGGCCTTCGCGGTGGTGGGCTACCTCTTCTACAAGCTGAGCTGCGAGCCGGCGCCCCTGCTGTTGGGCTTCATCCTCGGCCCCATGATGGAAGAGAACCTGCGCCGGGCCCTGCTGCTCTCGCGCGGTGACTGGACGACCTTCGTCACGCGGCCGATCAGCGCCGTCCTGCTCGCCATCGCGCTGGCGGTCCTCATCGTCGTGTTCCTGCCTTCGGTGAAGGCCAAGCGCGAGCAAGTGTTCCAGGAAGAAGACTGACAGGAAAACCTGCGGGGAAGGGGAGGGGCGGCCTTTGGCCGCCTCTTCTCGTTTGGGAGTTACCGCGGCAGGGTGACGGTGACGCCGGCCGTCTTGAGAGCCGCGGCCAGCTCTCGCGGCGGGGCCTTGTCGGTGAAGAGGTCGGTCAGCGCGTCGAAGGGGCAGACGCGCACGAGGCCCTGGCGGCCGAACTTGCTATGGTCCGTGACGACGATGGCGCGTTTGCCGCGCGAAAGGACGGCGCGCGCGAACTCCGCTTCTTCGAGATCGTAGTCCATGATGCCGATGGCGGCATCGATCGCGCCCGTCGTTATGACCGCATGGCCCACGGTGAAGTGGCTGATGAACTCGATGGCCGAAATGCCGAAGGCCGCGCCGTTGTCGCTGCGCAACTCGCCGCCCGCCATGTAGACGCGGTTGCCGTTGACGGTGGACAACGTGCGGGCGATGTCGGAGGAATTGGTGACGACGGTCAACCGGCGATGGCCGAGCAGCTCGCGAGCGAGATAACTTGTCGTCGTGCCCGTATCCAGCATGATAGAATCGCCATCGCGAATCGTCGCCGCTACAGCGGTGGCGATGGCTTTCTTCGCCTCGCTGTTCTCGCGCATGCGCTTTTCAAAGGGCGCCTCGCCGACGACGGAAGGCAGGGCCACCGCACCGTGCATTTTTACGACGGTTCCGTTCGTCGTCAGCGGCTTGATATCCCGCCGCACGGTCTCCAGGGAGACGTCGAGCTTTTTGGCGAGATCGGCGATCGTCACCGTGCCTTCCTGCTCAAGAAGCCGGAGGATGTCGCTGTGGCGCTTGGAGTGGTTCATATCCGTCGCTCGGCAAGGGGTTGTCCCTATTTCATAATCCGTCGAAAGCCGTCTGGCAAGAAAGCCGCAAAAGCGGGCGAAAAAGCAGAAAAAGCCACATCTGACAATTGACAGCCGAACCTCTCCGGCATGAGATTGGCCGTGCACGCGCTGAAAAACGCAAAAGGGAATAGCGTGCGGAGCCATTTCGGGGGGATCTCATGGAGGGGCACGGCGAACGCAGCCGGACCGTGGAAGACCGCATTCGGGCCTTGCCCTGCTGGCACGGCCGCATCGAGATTTCGCCGCTGAAGGGCGGCATCAGCAACGAAAGTTATCGCGTCGACGACGGGGCAGGGCGCCATGTGGTGCGCTTCGGCAAGGATTATCCCTTTCACCATGTCTTCCGCGAGCGGGAATTGATGACGGCGCGGGCGGCGCATGCGGCGGGCTTCGGGCCGGAGATCCGTTATGCCGAACCCGGCGTCATGGTCAGCGCCTATCTCGGAGCCAAGACCTTCGGGCCGCAGGACGTGGTTGCTGCGCGGCGGCGCGTAGCGGAGCTGTTGCGGCGTTTCCACACCGGAATGCCCAGGGAAATCAGCGGTGCGGCCTTTCTCTTCTGGCCTTTTCATGTGGTCCGCGACTATGCCCGCACGCTGAGGGCGGGCGGCAGCCGCATGGCGGCGTATCTGCCGGACTATCTTGCGCTGGCCGACGAGCTGGAGGCGGCGCAGGTGCCGCTGCCCATCGTCTTCGGCCACAACGACCTGCTGCCGGCCAACATTCTCGACGATGGCGAGCGTCTCTGGCTGATCGATTTCGAATATGCGGGCTTTTCCACCGCGATGTTCGATCTCGCCGGAGCCACCTCCAATGCCGGGCTTTCGCCCGAGGCGGCGGAAGACTTCCTCGAGGCCTATTTCGGCGGCGCGCCGGACCCGGCGACACACCGCGCCCATGCCGCCATGCAGTGCGCTTCGCTGCTGCGCGAGGCGATGTGGAGCATGGTGTCGGAACTGCACCTTGCCGCGCCCGGCGCCGACTATGCCGCCTATACCGCAGAAAACCTGGAGCGCCTCGACCAGGCGCTCGACCACTACAGAACGCATCACGGGAAAGACGCACAATGACCCTGCCATCCCACGCCGCAATCGTCGTCATCGGCGGCGGCATCATCGGCTGCTCCACGGCCTATCATCTGGCGCGCGACCACAAGGCGGATGTCGTGCTGCTGGAGCAGGGCACGCTGACATCGGGCTCGACCTGGCATGCGGCAGGCCTCGTCGGCCAGCTGCGGTCCTCGGCCTCGATCACCCGCGTGCTGAAATATTCCGTCGATCTCTACAAGGGCCTGGAGGCGGAAACTGGCCTTGCGACCGGCTGGAAGATGACGGGATGCCTGCGGCTTGCCACCAATCAGGACCGCTGGACGGAGTTCCGGCGCCTCGCCACCACGGCGAAGAGCTTCGGCATGGACATGCATCTGCTGACCCCTGCCGAGGTGAAGGCCATGTGGCCGCTGATGGAGACGGGCGATCTTGTCGGCGCGAGCTGGCTGCCGACGGACGGGCAGGCCAGCCCCTCGGATATCACCCAGTCGCTCGCCAAGGGCGCGCGCATGCATGGGGCGAGGATCGTCGAGAACGTGCGGGTGACAGGCTTCGAGATGGACGGCGGCCGCATCACCCGTGTGCGCACCACGCTCGGGGACATTGCCTGCGAGAAGGTGGTCAATTGCGCGGGCCAGTGGGCGCGGCAGGTGGGGGCGATGGCGGGCATCAACGTGCCGCTGCAGCCCGTGAAGCACCAGTATATCATCACGGAAAAGGTGCCAGGCCTCTCGACGGATGCGCCGACCATCCGCGATCCCGACCGGCGCACCTATTTCAAGGAAGAAGTCGGCGGGCTGGTGATGGGTGGTTACGAGCCGAACCCGCAGCCCTGGACGACCGGCGACGTGCCGGACGAATGGGCCTTCCGGCTCTTCGACGACGATTTCGACCATTTCGAGCAGCATATGGTGGAAGCCATCGCCCGCGTGCCGGCGCTGGAGAAGGTCGGCGTCAAGCAGATGATCAACGGCCCGGAGAGCTTCACGCCCGACGGCAACTTCATCCTGGGTGTCGCGCCGGAATGCTCCAACATGTTCGTCGGCGCCGGCTTCAACGCCTTCGGCATTGCCTCGGGGGGCGGGGCCGGCTGGGTGCTGGCGCAATGGGTGGTCGACGGCGAGGCGCCGCTCGATCTCTGGGTGGTCGATATCCGCCGCTTTGCCGGCATGCACCGCGACCGGCAATGGGTGCTCGACCGCACGCTCGAGGCTTATGGCAAACACTATACGGTCGCCTTTCCGCACGAGGAATATGAGAGCGGCCGTCCGCGCATCGTCTCGCCGCTCTATCAGCGCCTGAAGGCGCATGGCGCGGTCTTCGGCTCGAAGCTCGGCTGGGAACGGCCGAACTGGTTCGCGCCCGCGGGAATGGAGCCGAAGGACGTCTATTCCATGGGGCGGCAGAACTGGTTTACGGCCGTCGGCGAGGAGCACCGCCACGTGCGCGAGGTGGTCGGCATCTTCGACCAGTCATCCTTCGCCAAATACGAGATGGCGGGGCAGGATGCGCAAAAGGCGCTCGACTGGATCTGCGCCAACGATGTCGGGAAACCGGCGGGGCGGCTGACCTATACCCAGCTTCTCAACAGCCGCGGCGGCATCGAGGCCGACCTGACGGTCGCGCGCCTTGCGGATGACCTGTTCTACATCGTCACGGGCACGGGCTTCCGCACCCACGATCTCGGCTGGATCGCCGACCACATCCCCGCCGGCCTCGATGCAACGCTTCGCGACGTGACGGAGGCCTACGGCACGCTGTCGCTGATGGGGCCGAAGGCCCGCGACGTGCTCGCGGCCGTGACCGGCGCGGATGTTTCCAATACCGCCTTCCCCTTCGGCCATGTGCGCGAAATCCCGATTGCGGGCCATGCGGTGCGGGCGTTGCGCGTCACCTATGTCGGTGAGCTCGGCTGGGAGCTGCATGTGCCGATCGACGCCATCGGAACGGTCTTCGATGCGCTTATGGCCGCCGGCGAACCCTTCGGCATCCGCCCCGTCGGCTATCGCGCGCTGGAATCGCTGCGGCTGGAAAAGGGCTACCGCGCCTGGGGTTCCGATATCACGCCGAACGACACGCCCTTCGATGCGGGTCTCGGCTGGGCGGTGAAGCTGCGCAAGGATACCGACTTCCTCGGTCGCAAGGCATTGGAGGCCGTGCAGGGCGCGCCGCGCCAGAAAGCCTTTGCCGGCTTCACGGTCGACAATCCCGATATCGTTCTGGTCGGTCGCGAGACGATCCTTCGCAATGGCGAACCCGTCGGCTATCTCACCAGCGGCGGTTACGGCTACACGCTCGGCAAGAACATCGGTTACGGCTATGTGCGCCGCGTTGATGGCATCGATGACGCCTTCCTTCTTGAGGGGCGTTACGAACTCGTCGTCGCCATGGAGCCGACGCCGGCAAAGATCCACCTTGAACCGCTCTACGACCCGACGGCTGCGCGGGTGAAGGCCTAGTCCCGGAACCGGCCCGCTCTCGCTCCCCGGTCCAGGCCGGGGAGTCTTTTCAGGCGAAAAGCTTCCAGGTCTTCACCAAAGCGCGCCAATATAGTATAGGGGGGTATATTATAAGTGCGACGAGAGCCCGGATGAGCCATACGATTCTCCACAAAGACAAGCTGATTGCCCGCACACGGCGCCTCAGAGGGCAGCTGGAGGGCGTGGAGCGTGCGCTGGAGGGTGAGGCGGGGTGCGCGGAGATTTTGCGTCAGCTGGCCTCTGTGCGGGGCGCATTGGCCGGCCTCACGGCGGAAGTGATGGAAGATCACCTCCGCCACCACGTTGTCGGCGCTGAAACCGAGGCTGGCCGCCGGCAGGGCGGTGAGGAACTGATCGAGGTCATCAGGACCTATCTGAAATAGCGCGGGACGGAACGAAACCATGACGACGCATTCCACGGCAGGCCTCACGCACGACCATGTCTTCCTCGGCGCCGATCACCATCGCAACGAGCGCCGCGTCTGGCTTGTCATCGCGCTGACGGCGAGCATGATGGCGGCGGAAATTCTCGCCGGCACTGTCTATGGTTCGATGGCGCTGGTCGCGGATGGCTGGCACATGTCCACCCATGCCGGCGCCATGCTGATCGCCGCGCTCGCCTATTCCTACGCCCGCCGCCACGCCCGGGACCCGCGCTTCACCTTCGGGACGGGCAAGCTCGGCGATCTCGCCGGTTTCGCCAGCGCCATCGTGCTGGCGCTGATTGCGCTTCTGATCGGCTGGGAAAGCTTCGTTCGGCTCGCCAACCCGGTTGCCATCAGCTTCGAACAGGCAATCGCGGTCGCCGTTGCGGGCCTTCTGGTCAACCTGTTGAGCGCCTGGCTGCTGCGCGACGATCATGGACACCATCACCATGGGTCTGCGCATTCCCATGCGCATCCGCACGACCACGACCATGACCAAGGCCACGGTCATCGCGGTCATGATCACCGCACGCGCGACAACAATCTGCGCGCCGCCTATCTGCACGTGCTGGCGGATGCCCTGACCTCCGTGCTGGCCATTGCCGCGCTTCTGCTTGGCCGCAGCTACGGCTGGCTTTGGGCGGACCCGGCCATGGGCGTCGTCGGCGCGCTGGTGATCGTGCGCTGGTCCTGGGGTCTCATCCGCGAGACGGGCGGCGTTTTGATCGATGCCGTGCCGGAAGGGGAGGGGCTGGTGGCCGATATCCGCGCGGCGCTGGAGCGCGGCGAGGAGCGCATCACCGATCTTCATGTCTGGCAGGTCGGTCCCGGTCATCATGCGGCCATCGTCTCCATTGCCTCGCCGCAGCCCAAGGCGCCGTCCGACTACAAGGCGCGCCTCGCCCATATCGAAGCCCTCTCGCATGTGACCGTCGAAGTCCAGCCGGCATGAACGAACAGGCAGGCGACGTCGTGCGCGTCGTCTGCTACGGTCCTTGCGTGAAAGATATTTCATCGCGCGGCCTTGATTTCAGCCTTACAATCTGAAATATATTTCATCGCGTGAATTATATTGACACGTAATGTGCTTTGCGATTAGCTGCCCATACCGGACTTCGAGGAGGAAGTTCGGTCTTCACTGAGATCAGCGGCGTTGGAAAACGACGCCCAGGGCTTTTTGGGAGGGGCTTCGGCCTCAAGGAGGACTTTTGCGCACTTTTTTCAGCACGACCGCCATGGCGGTCCTCGCAGCAACGCTTTTTGCCGGCTCCGCCGCCGCCGAGACGGAGAATCCGTTCCGCTGCAAGCCGGGCGAAAAATACGTCATGAACGTCATGGTATCGGGCGTCGAATACTGGTTCCCGGTCTATGAAATGTTCAAGCAGGCCGGCCAGCAGCTGGGCTGCGAGACGGAATATACCGGCACGCCCGAATATGACGTGAACAAGCAGATCGCCACCTTCGACCAGGCGCTGGCCCAGAACCCGGCCGGCATCCTCGTCCATCCGATGAACTCCGACCCGTTCATCGAGCCGATCAACCGCGCCATCGACCAGGGCACGGCCGTCGTGACCTTCGCCGCAGACTCGCCGCTTTCCAAGCGCGTTTCCTTCATCACCTCGGACAATACCCGCGAAGGCACCTATGCGGCCGATGCGATCGCCGAGAAGATGGGCGGCAAGGGCGAATATGCGGTGCTCGAAAATCCAGGCCAGGACAACCACGACAAGCGCATCGCCGCCTTCATCGCCCGCATGGAAGAGAAGTGGCCGGACATGAAGCTCGTCGGCCGCGCCGCCTCGAACCAGGATCCGACCAAGGCCTATCAGGGGCTTTCCAGCCTCATCCAGGCCAATCCGAACCTCGGTGCGGTCTTCATGCCGGAAGCCAACTCGGCCATCGGCGCGGCGCAGGCCAACAAGGAAGCGGGCGGCAAGGTCCTCGTCATGTGCGCGGACGTCAACGCCAACATCCTCGACATGATCAAGGCCGGCGAGGTTTTCGGCTCGATCAACCCGAACCAGGGCATGCAGGGTTACATGGGCTTCATGCTGCTGTGGCTCGCCAAGCACCCGGAACTCATCGACCCGATGAACGACGCCAAGCGTTCGGGCTTCAATCCGATGAGCATTCCGGTGGTCGACAATGGCCTGTCCATCGTCACGGCTGAAAACGCCGACGACTTCTACTGGGACAAGTACCTGAAGCGCCGCGGCACCAAGGGTATCGAGGAGTAAGCTCCCAAGCGAATGCCATCCGCGTCCTGTGGCGCGGATGGCCCCGGAAGGACGGAGGATGACGATGGCGGAGCCGGTGCTCACCATTCATGGCGTGACCAAGCATTTCGGGGCGGTGAAGGCGTTGACGGATGTCGGCTTCACGCTCGAGCGCGGCGAGATTCACGCGCTCTGCGGCGAGAACGGCGCCGGCAAGTCGACGCTAATGAACATCATCGCGGGCGTGCTGCAGCCGACCGAGGGCGAAATCCGCGTCGACGGCAAGCCGGTCCGCATCGCGTCTCCGGCCGCCGCCCAGTCGCTCGGCATCGGCCTCGTGCATCAGGAAATCGCGCTCTGCCCGGACGCGACGGTCGCCGAAAACATGTTCATGGCAGCCACCAACCGCCGCCGCTCGCCCTTCATGAACTACCGTGCGCTGGAACGCGACGCGCAGGCCGTTATGAACCGCCTTGCCGCCATCGATGTCCGCCGCAAGGTGGCGGACCTGCCGATCTCCAGCCAGCAGCTTGTCGAGATCGCCAAGGCCCTGACGCTCGATTGCCGCGTGCTGATCCTCGACGAGCCGACCGCCGCGCTGACCGAAACCGAGGCGCAGCAACTCTTTGCGATCATTCGCGACCTCAAGGCGAATGGTATCTCGATCATCTATATCAGCCACCGCATGGCCGAGATTTTCAGCCTGTGCGACCGGGTAACCGTCTTCCGCGACGGCCGCTACGTCTGCACAGACCGCATCGCCGACGTGACGCCCGACGACGTGGTGCGCCGCATGGTGGGCCGTGAGATCACGCAGCTCTATCCGGCAAAGCTCGACCCGCAGGAAGCCAGCGGCGAAACGATCCTCGATGTCGATGGTCTCGGCGACGGCGTGCGCTTCCAGAATGTCAGCTTCAGCTTACGAAAAGGCGAGATCCTGGGGATCGGCGGCCTGATCGGCTCCGGCCGCACGGAGATCGCCGAAGGCATCTGCGGCCTGCGCTCGCATGTCACGGGCACGGTGCGCCTGCATGGCGCGCCCCGGAAGATCGCGTCCTATGCCGATGCCGTGAAGGCGGGCATCGTCTATCTCTCCGAGGACCGCAAGGGGTCCGGCGTCTTTCTCGACATGTCCATCGCGCAGAACATTTCCGTGCTGGACCTCAAGGCGCTCACCAATGCCGCGGGTCTGCTCGACAGCCGCGCCGAGGCGGCGCTTGCGGAGGATTTCGCAAAGCGGCTCGCCGTTCGCATGGGCGGCATCGAAGCGCCCGTCAAGTCGCTGTCCGGCGGCAACCAGCAGAAGGTGGCGATCGCCAAGCAGCTGGCGGTGAAGCCGAAGGTCATCCTGATGGACGAGCCGACGCGCGGCATCGATGTCGGCGCCAAGACGGAAATTCACCGCCTGTTGCGCGACCTGGCGCGCTCGGGCATCGGTATCGTCGTCATATCATCGGAAATGCCGGAACTGCTGGGCCTTGCCGACCGCGTGCTGGTCGTGCGGGAAGGGCAGATCGCAGGGGAACTGGGCGCGGACGAGATGTCGGAAGAAGCCGTCATCCGCCTTGCCTCGGGGCTCGGCGCGGCGCAGGCGGCCCATCATGCCGCGTGAGAAGAAAATGGGAGAGAGGGAAATGGCAATCGACACGATGGCGGCGGCTGCGCCGAAAACATCGTCCATCAAGCGCTTCGGCACGATGCGGGAAGCCGGGCTGATCGCGATCATCCTCGCCATCGGCGTGATCATGACCTTCGCCTCGCCGCACTTCCTGACGCTCGGCAACTTCCGCGCCATGCTGATGAGCTTTTCGGTGGAGGGGATCGTCGTCGTCGGCATGACGATCCTGCTGATCGTCGGCGGCATCGACTTGGCGGTCGGCTCCGTCGTCTGCTTCGCCATGGTGCTGTCGGGTTCGCTCTTTCTTGCCGGCCTCGACCCCTGGACGGCATCGCTCGCCGGCATTGCCGCCAGCAGCGCCATCGGCGGCATCATGGGCTTCTTCGTGACGGTCGTCGGCCTCAACCATTTCATCACGTCGCTGGCGGCGATGGTGATCGTGCGCGGCCTTTGCCTCATCATCACCAAGGGCACGCCGCTCTCGCTCTTCACGCTGCCGGCCGGCTTCAAGGCGGTGGGGCAGGGCACCTTCTACGGCGTTCCCTATGTCATCCTGATCTTCGTCGCCGTCGTCGTGCTGTTCGATTTCCTGCTGCGCCGGGCGACCGCCTTCCGCAAGGTGTTCTATACCGGCAGCAACGAGAAGGCCGCGCTCTATTCCGGCATCAAGACCAACCAGGTGAAGTTCTGGGTGACGGTGCTGTGCTCGACGCTCGCCGGGGTCGCAGGCGTCATCTACATGTCCCGCTTCGGCGCGGCGACGCCCACCTTCGGCGTCGGCATGGAGCTGAACATCATCGCCGCGGCGGTCATCGGCGGGGCCTCGCTCAGCGGCGGCTCGGGCACGATCCTCGGGGCCATCCTCGGCATGGCGCTGCTCTCGCTCGTCACCTCGTCGCTGATCCTGCTCAACGTCTCGGTCTATTGGCAGGACATGATCAAGGGCTGCATTCTGCTCGCCGCCGTTTCCATCGACCATTTCCTGCACAAGCGGAAGGCCGCCTGACATGCCGATCGCCAAACTGAAGCCCCGCACGAGCGCCCCGCGCGAAGAGATCGTCATCGCCCGCCAGATGCACCAGGCGCTCGTCCTGCACTTCCTGGAAGGCCTGACGCAGGCGCAGATCGCCGACCAGCTCGGCATCTCGCACGCCACCGTCAACCGCCTCATCAAGCGCGGTCGCCAGCTCGGCCTCGTCGAGATCAAGATCAAGTCGCCGGTCGAGCCGCTGGTGGACATGGAGGAACGGCTTCTGGCGCTGGGTGGCATCGGCCGCGCCGTGGTGGTGCCGACCGTTTCGGACAATCCGCAGACCGCCCTGCAGGCGGTCGGGGAGGCGGCTGCGCGACTGCTCATCGAAGAGATCGCCGATGGCGACACGATCTGCATCACCGGCGGCAAGGGCGTCGGCGCCGTCGTAGCGGGGCTTCAGGCGCCGCGCCGCTTCGATGTCGAGGTCATCCCGGCGACGGGCTGCGTCCAGGGCAAGCACTATACGGACGTCAACCACGTCTCGACGCTGATGGCCGAACGGCTGGGCGGGCGCTCCTACCAGATCCATGCGCCACTCTTCGCCGACGATGCCGCGCAGCGCGCGATGCTGATGAACATGCGCTCCGTCGCGGATGTCTTCCAGCGGGCGCGGGAAGCCAAGGTGGCCGTCGTCGGTATCGGTTCGATCCTCAGCGCCGACTCGACCTATTACGATCTGCACCCGTCTTCCAGCACGGACCGTAACGCCATCGAGCATTCCGGTGCGAGCGCGGAACTCCTGGCCCATTTGCTCGATGGCAGGGGCCGGGTCTGCGAGTACAGTCTCAACCGTGCTCTCGTCTCGCTGACCCTTGAGGAATTCGCCTCGATCCCGACCAAGATCGGCGTTGCGAGCGGGCTCAACAAGGCCGGCTCCATCCTCTCCGTCCTGCGCGGCAGCCATCTCGACACGCTCGTCACCGACGAGGCGACCGGCGCGCGCATCCTTGAACTGGCATCCGAAGAAGGACTTACCGCATGAGCGGCGAACAGTTGATCCGCGACATCGGGCGCTCCGGCGTCAGCGCCTCGGCCGTCGGCCTCGGCACCTGGGCCATCGGCGGCTGGATGTGGGGCGGTACGGACGAAGCGCAATCCATTGCCGCAATCCATGCCTCGCTCGATGCCGGCGTGACGCTCATCGACACCGCGCCGGCCTACGGTCTCGGCCGTTCGGAGGAGATCGTCGGCAAGGCCATTGCCGGCCGCCGCGACAAGGCCGTGATCGCCACGAAATGCGGCCTCGTCTGGCACACGCAGAAGGGCAGGCACTTTTTCGATCAGGACGACAAGCCGGTTCATCGTTATCTCGGCCGGGATTCGATCGTGAATGAGGTCGAAGAAAGCCTGCGCCGGCTCGGCACGGACTACATCGACCTCTACATCACCCACTGGCAGGACCCAACGACACCCATAGAGGAGACCGTCGCGGCGCTGGAGGACCTGAAGCAGGCCGGAAAGATCCGCGCCATCGGCGCGAGCAACGTCAACCGGACGGAGCTCGAAACCTATATCCAGACCGGGTCGCTCGACGCGATCCAGGAGCGGTTCAGCATGATCGATCGCGAGATCGAGGCGGACCTGCTGCCGCTCACTGTTCCGAACGGCGTGGCGACGCTCAGCTATTCCTCGCTGGCGCTCGGTCTCCTGTCGGGCACCATCGGACCGGAGCGCGTCTTTTCCGGCGACGACCAGCGCAAGGACAATCCGCGCTTTTCGGTCGCCAACCGGCAAAAGACGACGGATTTTGCGCAAGCGATCCGCCCTGTTGCGGAGCGGCACGGCGCGAGCATCGCGCAGGCCGTGATCGCCTGGACGCTGGCGCAACCGGGCGTGACCTTTGCTCTGTGCGGTGCGCGAAACCCGGCACAGGCGCTCGACAATGCCCGCGCCGGCACGCTCCGGCTCGGGGCCGATGACCTTGCGGCCATCGACGCTGCGATAGCGGCGACGCTGGCCAACATGGACGGATAACGGGCAGCCATCATGAACCGGACAGAGACTTTGCACGGGCTCCGCCACAGCCCGAAGGTGGACGTGTGCGTCCTCGGCGGCGGCATCAACGGGCTCAGCGTCTTCCGCGAGCTGGCGTTGCAGGGCGTCAATGTGCTGCTGGTCGAAAAGGCCGATTACTGCTCCGGCGCGAGCGCGGCGCTGTCGCGCATGGTTCATGGCGGCTTGCGCTATCTCGAAAACGGCGAGTTCAGCCTCGTCAAGGAATCCCTCGTCGAACGCGACCGGTTGCTGCGCAATGCACCGCATTATGTCGCGCCGCTGCCGACGACGGTGCCGATCTTCGACACGTTTTCCGGCCTTGCCAACGGCATCGTGCGGTTCCTCGGCCTCACCCGCCGCCCCAGCCGGCGCGGCGCCGTCGCCATCAAGGCCGGCCTCGGCATCTACGATTTCCTGACGCGCAAGCGCGCGCTGATGCCGAAGCATCAGTTCCGCGGCCGCAAGGCGACGCTCGGCAAATGGCCAGCGCTCAATCCGGCGGTTCGCAATTCCGCGACCTACTACGACGCCTGGGTCAGCCATCCCGAGCGCATCGGCATCGAGCTTCTGCAGGACGGCCTCTCCGCCGGGCCGACGGCGAAAGCCCTCAATTATGCCACGGTCGAAGAGGACGGGCAGGGCGGTTTTTATCTGCGGGACGGGCTTTGCGGTGAAACGCTCCCTCTCCGCCCGAGGCTGATCGTCAATGCGACGGGCGGCTGGATCGATATCGCCAACGGGACGCTGCTTCCGCCGGAAAGCCGGCCCGCGCCGCTGATGGGCGGCACCAAGGGCTCGCATCTCATCGTCGACAATCCGGCCCTGCGCGACATGCTCGACGGCCACATGATCTACTACGAGAACGAGGACGGGCGCATCTGCATCCTCTTTCCCTATCTCGGCAAGGTGCTGGTCGGCTCGACGGATATCCGCGTCGATGATCCCGGCACGGTGCGCTGCGAGGCGGAGGAGCGGGACTATATCCTGCAATCTCTCGCCTTCGTTCTGCCGGGCATCGAGATCCGCCCGGAAGAGATCGTCTTCCAGTTCGCCGGCGTGCGTCCCCTGCCGGCCAGCAACGACAGCTTCACGGGCCGCATCCCGCGCGACCATTTCTGCACCGTGCTGGAAAACGGCAAGAGCGGCCCGCCCGTGCTCTGCATGATCGGCGGCAAATGGACGACCTTCCGCTCCTTCGGCGAACTTGCCGCCGACATGGCGCTGGAACGCCTCGGCCTCACGCGGAAGGTGGAAACGGCGGACCGCATGATTGGCGGGGGAAGGGCCTTTCCGGCCGATCCTGTGGCCTGGATACGCGACCTCGCGGTGACCACCGGCATTTCCGTCGAGCGGGCGACCGTGCTCTTCCAGCGCTATGGCACGGATGCAAGATCCGTTGCCGCCTTCATCGCCGCGGGCCCGGATCATGCCTTGCCGCATGCCAGCTACAGCGCGCGCGAGTTGCTGTTCCTGATCCGCACCGAAGCGGTCGAGCATCTCGATGACCTGTTGCTGCGCCGCACGGCACTGGCGATTTCCGGCGAGCTTTCCCTCGCCATGGCCGAGGCTGCGCTCGATCTGTTCGCTGCCGAAAAAGGCTGGTCCGCGACGCGGACGGCCGAGGAGCGCGGCCGCTTCCTCACCCTCATGCAGGAACGCCACGGCGTTTCGGAAAAAACCCTTTCCGCACGGAACGAACACAGGAGTGAAATATGCGAGACAACCGCAAGGTCCGGATGAACCGGTTGTTCGGCAACGGCCGTTGCCTGGACGTGGCGATCGATCATGGCGTGTGCAACGAGCCGTCCTTCCTCGACGGGCTGGAGAACATGCCCGCGGTCGTGAAGGCGCTGGTGGATGCCAAGCCCGATGCGATCCAGATGAACTACGGCCAGGCGGATCTTCTTCAGGACATGCCCGGCAAGGACAAGCCGGCGCTCGTCATGCGCATCGACATGGGCAACCCCTATAACCGCATTCGCCATCGCGACATGTGGGCGGTTCTCCAGAACGATGCCGAGCCGCTGGTCGGCGCGCTTCAGATGGATGCGGCCTGCGTGGTGGTGAATCTCTTCATGCTGCCGGACGAGCCGGATCTTTTCCGCCAATGCGTGCAGAACATTTCCCGCGTCCGGGCGGATTGCGAGAAATACGGCATGCCGCTGATGATCGAACCGCTCGTCATGCAGCCGGTCACGGAGCGCGGCGGCTACATGGTCGATGGCGATGCGGAGAAGATCGTCACGCTGACGCGGCTCGCCCGCGAAATGGGCGCAGACATCGTCAAGGCCGATCCGACGACCAATGCGGAGGATTTCCACCGGGTCGTCGAGGCGGCGCGCTGCCCGGTTCTGGTGCGCGGCGGCGGCAAGGAGGACCTTCGCGCCGTCTTTGACAAATCCGCCGCCTTGATGCGGCAGGGCGCAATGGGCATGGTCTATGGGCGCAACATCTACCAGCACGCGAATCCGAGCGCGGTGGTGCGCGGGCTGATGGCGATCATCCACGCGGATGCCAGCGGCGAGGCCGCGTTCGCGGTCTACCAGCAGGGATGAGC
The DNA here is from genome assembly GCF_020535545.1 of Roseateles sp. XES5. Taxonomy (NCBI): domain Bacteria; kingdom Pseudomonadati; phylum Pseudomonadota; class Betaproteobacteria; order Burkholderiales; family Sphaerotilaceae; genus Roseateles; species Roseateles sp. XES5. The sequence continues at coordinate 176,320 of NZ_CP084753.1, read as the reverse complement.
GTCGGGCAAATCCGGGAAGCGTGCGCAGCGGTTCCCGGGATTGCGGAGATGAAATGAACCTTGGGAGGGGTTCGGAATGCAAAACTATCTGTTGGGGCTCGACGCCGGCAACACGGTCATCAAGGCGGTGATCTTCGATCTCACCGGCCGGGAACTGGCGCAGGCCGGGGAGGAGGGGCATAGCCGCATGCCGTCTCCCGGCCATGTGGAGCGCGATCTGAACGAGCTCTGGTCCAATGCGAAGCGGGTCATCCGCACCTGCCTCGACAAGGCCGGCATCGCGGCGGAGGAGATTGCCGCCATCGGCTGTGCCGGCCACGGCAACGGGCTCTATGCGCTCGACCGGGATGGCGCGCCGCTGATCGGCATCCAGTCACTCGACACCCGGGCGACCGGTCTCGTGGAGGAGTGGGCGGTATCCGGCGTTGGCGAACGAACCTATCCCATCGCCCGCCAGCGCCCGTGGCCTTCCCAGACCCCGACGCTGCTCGCCTGGCTGAAACGTCATCGGCCGGAGCTGTTCCGGCGCATCGGCACGGTGTTCTTCTCCAAGGACTTCGTCGTCAACCGACTGACGGGTGAGCGTCTCAGTGAAGTGTCCGACATGTCCGGCGCCGGCCTGCTCGATCTTGCCGCGCGGCGTTACGACAAGACGCTGATGGAGGCCTATGGGCTTGGCGACTGCATGGACCTCTTGCCGCCCCTCATCGAAAGCGCCGATATCGCCGGGCGGGTGACGGAGGACGTGGCGCGGGAGACGGGGCTTGCCGCCGGCACGCCCGTGGTCGGCGGTCTCTTCGACGTGGTGGCATCGGCGCTCGGTTCGGGCGTTTCGCGCACGGGCAGCGCCTCGATCATCGCGGGAACGTGGAGCATCAACCAGGTGGTCATCGACGGTCCCGATCTCGGCGCACCCGTCTTCATGTCCTCGACCTTCGACCACACCCGATACATGGCGATGGAAAACAGCGCCACCTCGGCGGCCAATCTCGAATGGCTGGTGCGGGAGTTGTTCGAGGGCGATCATCACGGCGAGGTCTCACCCTTCGATGCCTGCTGTGCGCTGGCGGAGGCGATCGTGCCCGCGGCGGACGATCCGCTTTACCACCCCTATCTCTACGGCGCCCAGCAGGATGGCCATGCCCGCGCCGGCTTCTACGGCATGGCCGGCTGGCACACCAAGGGGCACCTCGTTCGCGCCCTCCTGGAAGGAGTCGCCTTCGGCCATCGCCAGCATGTGGAGACGATCCGCAAGGCCGGCGCGATCTTCGAGACGGCCGTGCTGTCCGGCGGCGGCTCGCGCAGCCGGTTCTGGCCGCAGATCTTCGCGGATGTGCTCGGCGTGCCCGTCTCCGTCGCCACCTCGCGGGAAACCGGGGCGCTCGGCGCGGCGATCGCGGCGGGAACGGGTGTCGGCCTCTTTGCCGATTTCACGCAAGGGGCAGAGGCCATGGTGCGCACGGACCGGCACTATCGGCCGAACGGCGCGCTTGCGGCCCATTACACCAGGCGCTACGCGCTTTACATGGATATGGCCGAGGCCATGGCGCCGCTCTGGCGGCGGCTGTCGGTCCCGGAAAACAGGGCAGCGGGAGTTGCGGCGTGAACAGGCATGACGATGAGAAGCCGGTCGACGAAGGAACCTACGATTTCATCGTCGTCGGTGCCGGCTCGGCGGGCTGCGTTCTGGCAAACCGCCTCTCGGCCGATCCGAAGAACCGGGTGCTGTTGCTGGAGGCCGGCGGATCGGACCGTTATCACTGGGTCCATGTGCCGATCGGCTATCTCTACTGCATGGGCAACCCGCGCACCGACTGGATGATGAAGACGGCGGCGGAGGCCGGCCTCAACGGCCGCGCCCTCAACTATCCGCGCGGAAAGGTGCTCGGCGGCTGCTCGTCGATCAACGGCATGATCTACATGCGCGGCCAGGCGGCCGACTATGACGGCTGGCGCCAGGCGGGCAATGCCGGCTGGGGCTGGGACGACGTGCTGCCCTATTTCGTCAAATCGGAGGACAACTATCGCGGCAAGTCTGCCATGCACGGCGCCGGCGGCGAATGGCGCGTCGAGCGCCAGCGCCTTTCCTGGCCGATCCTCGATGCGTTCCGCGATGGGGCGGAAGAGCTCGGCGTTCGCAAGACCGACGATTTCAACGACGGCGACAATGAGGGCTCCGGTTATTTCGAGGTCAACCAGCGCGGTGGCGTGCGGTGGAACACGACGAAAGCGTTCCTGCGTCCCGCCATGAAGCGCGGGAACCTGCGCGTCGTGACCGGGGCCGAAACCGAGCGGCTGGTTTTCGACGGCAAGGTCGCGACGGGCGTGCGCTTCCGGCTCGACGGACGCCTTCGTGTGGCCCGCGCTTCCCGCGAGGTCGTGCTTTCGGCGGGCGCGATCAATTCGCCGAAGATCCTGGAACTGTCGGGTGTCGGCCGGCCGGACCTGCTCTCCACGCTCGGCATCCCGGTTCATCATGAACTGCAGGGCGTCGGCGAGAACCTGCAGGACCATTTGCAGATCCGCACGGTCTTCAGGATCGAAGGCGCGAAGACGCTGAACCAGCTCTACCACAATCTCTTCGCCCGCGCCGGCATGGGCCTGCAATATGCTCTTCGCCGTTCGGGACCGCTTTCCATGGCGCCGAGCCAGCTTGGCATCTTCGCAAAGAGCGACCCGGCGGTCGCGACCGCCGATCTCGAATATCACGTCCAGCCGCTCAGCACCGACCGGCTCGGCGAGCCGCTGCACCGCTATCCGGCCGTCACGGTTTCCGTCTGCAACCTCAGGCCCGAAAGCCGTGGTACGGTGCATGTGACGGCGCGCGATGCCTCGCTGGCGCCGGAAATCCGGCCGAACTATCTTTCGACGGTCGGCGACCGGCTGCTTGCGGCGAAATCCATCCGCCATGCCCGCAGCCTCATGGAGACGAAGGCGATCTCCCGCTTCCGGCCGCAGGAAATGCTGCCGGGCACGCAATACCAGAGCGACGAGGACCTCATCCATCGCGCCGGCGACATTGCGACGACCATCTTCCACCCGGTCGGCACCTGCAAGATGGGCAGCGATCCGATGGCCGTCGTGGATTCCCGGCTGCGGGTGCATGGTCTTGAGCGCCTGCGCGTCGTCGATGCCTCGATCATGCCGACCATCGTCTCCGGCAACACCAATTCGCCTGTCATCATGATCGCTGAAAAGGCGGCCGAGGCGATGCTGGCACGCGCCTGAAAGCGTCGCAGACACCGCGGGAAGGCCGGGCACGGCATGTTGTCTCCGGGGCTCCATTCGCGCGGATGTCGTTCTCCGCGAGGGCGCCCATCGACTGTCTCGTTTGAAAACACCCTCAAAATGCAGGGCTTTCGCGGTTTTGAAATGGTGCACATAGCCGCGTAAATCAGGGAATACGAGCAAATCTTCTGGTTGTATTAGGACTTTCATCACTCTCTTGTGCTTCAATTCGACCTGCCCAAGCGACCGCGGTTTCGCCCGGTTGCCGGCGGATGAGTGGGGTAAGACGGGTGCGGCCTTTGCGCGGGACGACAGCGATCGCGAGCGGAAGAAAATGGCACGGCGCACGCCGAAGGGCGGCGAACGGATATCCGCGATGAAGACGCCACCGAAGACGACGCTTCGCCTCATCACCGTTGCCTGGCCCTTTGTCCTGATCGTCGTTCTGCAGACGGTGCTGGCCACCTTCAGCCTGCAGGTCACCTCGTCGCTGCGCGCCTTCGTGACCGGCGAAAGCCTGTGGTCGAAGGGGCAGCACGATGCCCTCTACTACCTCAACCGCTATGCCGAATCCGGCAACCGCTCCTTCATCGCCCGCTACCGCGAAGCCATGGCGGTGCCGCTCGGCGACCGTGCGGCGCGTCTGGCGCTGGAAGCCGATCCGCCGGACACCGCGGCCGCCTTCAGGGGCTTTCTGAAGGGCGGCAATCATCCCGACGATATTCCGAACGTCATCTGGCTGTTCCGCTATTTCCGCTGGCTGCCGGTGATGGAGGAATGCATTCGCGACTGGCGTACGGCCGAGGGCGTGCTCCTGCAATTGCTTCCGATCGGCGCGGCGGTGGACCTGCCGCCCCAGATCCGGGACGTGGACCGGCGTGAGATCATGCGCCAGCTCGACGAGATCAACGCCCTGGTGACGCCCCTCACCAAGCGCTTCTCCGATCGTCTGGGCGAGGGCACCCGCCAGGTGCAGGATGCGTTGTTCATCGTCAACGCCGCGATGGCGCTGCTGTTCGTCGTGCTGACGGTCTGGCGGCTGAACAGCTTCCTTGCCCATCGCCGCCGGATCGAGGCGCAGCTTTCCTTCAGTGCCAACCATGACGACCTCACGGGCCTGCCCAACCGGCGGCTGTTCGAGGAGAAACTGGCGAAGTCGCTCGACGGTGCCGGTGCGCGCCACGCGCTGATGTTCATCGACCTCGATCAGTTCAAGGCGGTGAACGACAATGGCGGCCATGCGGCGGGCGATGAATTGCTGCGCCGCGTGTCGCACGATCTTGGCAACGCGATCCGCCATACGGACCTGCTCGCCCGGCTGGGCGGCGATGAGTTCGGCATCGTCCTGCCCGATTGCTCGCTGGAGGATGCGCACAACATCGCGCTTCGCCTGCGCGAGGTGACCGAGGGGATCGATTTCACCTGGAACGGACACCGTTATGCCATCAGCGCCAGCATCGGCGTGGTGCATCTGGCCGGTCGGCGCTACACCCTGCAGGAGGCGCTGCGCGCGGCCGATATCGCCTGCTACATGGCCAAGGAGAAGGGCCGCAACCGCGTGCACGTCTTCGAGCCGAACGATGCGGCGCAGACCCAGTTCACGGCCAACCTCAACTGGGTGCAGCGCCTGCACCGGGCGCTGGAGGAGGATCGCTTCCAGCTCTATTCCCAGGCGATCGTGCCTGTCGCGAGCGACGATGACGGGCAGGAGCATTGCGAAATCCTGCTGCGGCTGGAGGAGAACGGCAAGCTCCTGACGCCGGGCGCCTTCATTCCCGGCGCCGAGCGTTTCGGCCTGATGCCGGCCATCGACCGCTGGGTCGTACGCCACGCGCTCGATGTCATCGCCCGGCGCGAGGGCGCATCCGCCGGCACCTATTCCATCAATCTCAGTGGCCTGACGCTGAAGGACGATACCTTCCTGCCGTTCCTGCGCGACGCGCTGCGCCGCAGCCGCGTGCCCGCCGACCTGCTCTGCTTCGAGATCACCGAAACCAGCGCCATCGAGAATCTCGACGAGGCTGTCGCCTTCATGAACGCGATGCGCGCGATGGGCTGCCGCTTCGCGCTCGACGATTTCGGGGTCGGCATGTCGTCCCTGACCTATCTGAAACGCCTGCCGGTCGACTATGTGAAGATCGACGGCAGCTTCGTGCGTGACATGCTGACGGACAAGACGGACTGGATGACGGTCGAGATGATCAACCAGATTTCGCACCTTGCAGGGCGCAAGACCATCGCCGAATTCGTCGAGAATGCGGAAATCCTGGCCGCGCTCGCCACTATCGGCGTGGATTACGCGCAGGGTTACGCGATCGGCCATCCGGTTCCGTTCCGCCCGGAGACGGCCGCTCCCGCGCTATCGCCCCGCCATGCCGACGTCGCATAGGGCGTTTCCAGCCGAAGCGGCATCGCCTGCGCACTGGATCACGCCACAAGAACAAGAGGCGAGACCAATTCCTCTGGGCCGGTCTTCCCCGGATTGCCCTGGCGGTTAGGCAAGCTCCGACGCCCGCTCCAGCGCCTTCAGCATGGTGCGTTCCGCGAGGTTCAGATAGGTCTCCATCTGCGCCGCCGCTTCCAGCGGCCTGTTGTCCTCGAGCAGCGTGACGATGGCGTCGTTCATGTCGACGAAGGGCGCGTGCAGGTGTTCGGGGTCGTTGAGCAGCCCGAAGCAGAGGCGCAGTTCCGCCGATATGCGTTCGTAGAATTCGTTCAGGCGGACGCTGTCCGACAGGTCGATGATGGCGGTGTGGAAGACCATGTTGGCGCTGCCGACGCCGACCCAGTCGCCTTCGCCGCGCCGTTGATGCGCCATGCTCACCGCCTCGCGCATCACCCGGATCGCCGGGTGCTGTTGCCAGGCCTGTCGCAGCGCGCCGCATTCCAGCATGCGCCGCACCCGGTAGATATCGATGATCGAGGCCATGGTGGGCACGGCGACGAAGACGCCGCGGTTGGCCTCATGGCGCAGGAGGCCGTCCTTGGTGAGCAGGCGGAAGGCTTCGCGCAGCGAATTGCGCGAGACGTCGAACCGTTCGGAGAAGGCGGCTTCGGAGAGGCGCTGGCCGGGCGAAAGCTCACCCGAGATCAGCAGCGTGCGAATGCGTCGCGCCAATCGATCCGCGAGCGGCAGCCCATCCCCGTCATCCGTCATGCTACCCTCCATCCCGGTTTTCCGACCGGGCAAGCCCCTCTGTTCCGGCTGGCCTTAGCACGAATGCGGGGACAATGGGGATGAAAACTGAGGCCAATCCTGACCTATGTGCTTGGTAAAAAGGCAGAAATAAGGAACGATATGGAAATATTGTTGAACAATCTTGACATTTTTGTGCAGCGGTTCATCATTCCGTCATTCAAGCATCCGCGAGGGGCGGGTGACGAACAGGGAGAATCCCCATGCAGCAGAACGAGCTTGCGGCCGGCCAGGCCGGCGGCGCGGGACAGAGCAAACTGAACCAGCGACGCGCCCTGCTTTCGGCCATGTTCCTGATGTCGATGTCCGCCGTCGGACCGGGCTTCATCACGCAGACCGCCACCTTCACCGTCAAACTCGGTGCTGCCTTCGCCTTCGCCATCCTTATCTCGATCATCATCGACTTTGTCGTCCAGGCGAACATCTGGCGCATCGTGACGGTGACGCGCATGCGTGCGCCGGCCATCGCCAATGCCGCCATTCCTGGTTCGGGCTATCTGCTTGCCGTGCTCGTCATCATCGGCGGCCTGTTCTTCAACATCGGCAATATCGGCGGCGCCGGCCTCGGCTTCAACGCGATGATCGACCTCGATCCGAAGATCGGCGGCGCCATCGGCGCGCTCGCGGCCATCGGCATCTTCCTGTCGCGCCGTGCCGGCATCGCCATGGACCGCGTCGTCTTCGTCGCCGCCTTCATCAAGCTGGCGCTGATCGTCTATGCGGCCGTCGTTTCCGGACCGCCCGTCGCGGAAGCCTTCCGCCAGACCTTCCTGCCCGACACGATCGATTTCGCCACCATCACCACCATCGTCGGCGGTACGGTCGGCGGCTACATCACCTATGCCGGTGCGCATCGCCTGCTCGACAAGGGCACGGTCGGCGTCGAGAACATCGATGCGGTCAACCGCGCGGCCTTCAGCGGCATCGCCATCACGGGCGTGCTGCGCTACATCCTCTTCCTGGCGATCCTCGGCGTCGTCGCAAGCGGTGTGGTGATCGACCTTTCGGGCCAGGCCGCGAACCCGGCAGGCCAGGCCTTCCATGCCGCCTCCGGCAATATCGGCTTCCGCCTGTTCGGCGCGGTCTTCCTCGCTTCGGCCATGACCAGCATCATCGGTGCCGCCTATACGTCCGTCTCGTTCCTGACGGCCTTCAAGCCCGACATGACGGAACGCCAGCGCAATCTTGCGACCGTCGCCTTCATCGCCTTCTCGCTGGTCTGCTACATCCTGATCACCACGCCGCCGGCCGCCATGCTGGTCTTCGTCGGCGGTCTCAACGGTCTCGTGCTGCCGATCGGCTTCTCGATCTTCATGTTCGCGGCCTGGGCGCGTCCCGACCTGATGGGCGGCTACCGCTATCCGCGCTGGCTGCTGGTCCTCGGTGTCCTGACCTGCGCGCTCACGTGGTATATGGGCTACAAGTCGGCCGGCGCGATCTTCAGCCTGCTCGGCGCCTGATAGGGAGGAAACCATGGCAGCGATCGATCTCAACAGCGACCTCGGCGAAAGCTACGGCGCATGGCGCATGGGCGATGACGCGGCGATGCTCGCCGTCGTCTCTTCCGCCAACATCGCCTGCGGTTTCCATGCCGGCGACCCGGCGGGCATCTACCGCACGGTGAAGGCGGCCGCCGCGAACGGCGTCGTCATCGGCGCCCACGTCTCCTATCCGGACCGCGTCGGCTTCGGCCGGCGCGACCTCGACGCCACCTCGGAAGAGTTGATCGCCGACGTGATCTACCAGATCGGCGCGATCAAGGGCGTCGCCGCGGCCGCCGGAACCACCGTGCGCTACGTCAAGCCGCATGGCGCGCTCTACAACCGCATCGCCTATGACGCCAGGCAGGGCCAGGCGGTCATCGACGGCATCAAGGCCGTCGATCCCTCGCTGATCCTGATGGGCCTTGCCAATGCGCCGATCCTCGATCTCGCGCGCCGTGCCGGGCTTGCCGTCGTCGCCGAAGCCTTCGCGGACCGCGCCTATACGCCGAAGGGCGAACTCGTCTCGCGCCGCGAGGCGGGCTCCGTGCTGCACGATGAAAAGAAGATCGCCGATCGCATGGTGCAGCTTGCCCGAGAAGGCACGCTGGAGGCTATCGACGGCAGCACGATCCGCGTCGAGGCACAGTCGATCTGCGTGCATGGCGACAGTCCCGGCGCCGTCGCCATCGCGCAGGAAATCCGCCGTCGCTTCGAGGCGGAAGGCATTGCCATCCGCTCGTTCGCCGACAAGGCCTGAGGTGCGGCCATGACGCTTCCGACCGCTTATCTCGACCACGCGGATGCTTCGCCGGCCCGCGCAGCGCGCGCGGCCTATCGCGGTGGCCGCGTCGAGCCCACCTCGGGCATCGCGCCGGGCTTCACGCAGGCCAACATGATCGTGCTGCCGCGCGACTGGGCTTTCGATTTCCTGCTCTATGCGCAGCGCAATCCCAAGCCCTGCCCGGTGCTCGACGTTTCCGATCCCGGCGCGCCGACGACGCTGCTCGCGCCCGGCGCGGACCTTCGCACCGACCTGCCGCTCTACCGCATCTGGCGCGACGGCAAGCTGGCCGAGGAAACCCCGGACGCAACGGCCGCCTGGGCGGAACGTGACGACCTCGTCGCCTTCCTGATCGGCTGCTCCTTCACCTTCGAAACGCCGATGGTGGAGGCGGGCATCGAGATCCGCCACATGACGGACAAGAGCAACGTGCCGATGTACCTCACCAACCGGGCCTGCCGGCCCGCCGGCCGGCTGAAGGGCAACATGGTCGTCTCCATGCGGCCGATCCCGGCCGCGCGTGTTGCGGATGCCGCCACCATTTCCGGCCGGTTCCCGGCGGTGCACGGCGCGCCCGTCCATGTCTGTGCGCCGGAAGAACTGGGCATAGCCGATCTCGCCCGGCCGGATTTCGGCGACGCGGTGCGGATCGAGCCGGGCGAAGTGCCGGTCTTCTGGGCCTGCGGCGTCACTCCGCAGGCAGCCGTCATGGCCTCGGGCGTGCCCTTCGCCATAACCCATGCACCCGGCTACATGTTCATCACCGACATTCCCGATTCCGCCTATCACGCGTGAGGGCCCGATGCGCTTTCTTCCCGTCAGCCTGACCACGATCCTTGTCGAACTCGCCGATCTCGACGAGACGCTTGCCCTCTTCGCCTCGCTCGAGGCGGACCCCATCGACGGCATCGAGGAGACGGTGCCGGCCGCCCGTACCCTGATGATCCGCTTCCGCCCCGAAAAGGTGACGCCGGCGGCGCTCGCCGCACGGATCGCCACCCGCGACCTCTCGGCGAAAATCGCGCCCTCGGAGCATCTGGTGGAAATCCCGGTTCGCTATGACGGCGAGGACCTTGCCGACGTCGCTGATCTCACGGGCCTTTCCGTGGCGGAGGTCATCCGTCGCCATACGGAGAGCGAATTCACCGTCGCCTTCTGCGGCTTCGCGCCGGGCTTCGGTTATCTCGTCGGCGGCGATCCGGCGCTGCAGGTGCCGCGCCGCAAGAGCCCGCGCACCCGCATTCCCGCCGGTTCCGTCGCACTCGCCGGCGCCTTCAGCGGCATCTACCCGCAAGCAAGCCCCGGCGGCTGGCAGATCATCGGCACGACGCCGGTCAAGATGTGGGACATCGACCGCGATCCCGGCGCGCTGTTCCAACCCGGCTATCGCGTCCGGTTCTTCGACATGGATGCCTCAGGCCGGACGGTCAGTCTTCCCGAACCCGCCATACGTCCGGCACGGACGGTTGCAGCGGATACGCCGCAGTTCAAGGTTCTCGCCGCGCCCATGCCGGCCGTGTTCCAGGATCTCGGTCGTTTCGGCCAGACGGGGCAGGGGGTCTCGGCCTCCGGCGCGCTCGATCGCGGCGCCTTCAACGCCGCCAACCGCATCGTCGGCAATCCGGCCAATACGCCCGGTCTCGAACTCACCCTCGGCGGCTTTTCCTTCGAGAGCAACAGCCGTGCGGTGATCGGCCTTGCCGGCGCGCCCTGTCCGGTGACGGTGCGCGATGCGGCGGGCCGCGACCAACATTTTCCGGCCTACCAGCCGGTCGCGCTGGAACCGGGCGACGTCGTGACCATCGGCCAGCCGAAGAAGGGCATGCGTGCCTATCTCGCCGTCCGCGGCGGCTTCGATATCGCGCCGGTGCTCGGCAGCGCGGCGACCGACACGCTGGCCATCGTCGGCCCCGAGCCGGTGGCGGCCGGTGCCGTGCTTGCGCTGAAGGGCGACGGCAAGGGACTGGCAAGCGTTTCTACGAACGAGATCGCCGCCTTCGACCCGCCGTCGGCGGGCGACGTGGTGACACTCGACGTGGTGCTCGGCCCACGCACGGACTGGTTCACGCAGAAGGGCATCGAGACGCTGACGAGCCAGTTCTGGCAGGTGACGCCGCAATCGAGCCGCGTCGGCATCCGCCTTGCCGGCGAGGTGCCGCTGGAGCGCAAGGACAGCGCGGAGCTGCCGAGCGAGGGCACGGCGACGGGCGCGATCCAGGTGCCGCACAGCGGCCAGCCGGTGCTCTTCCTCGCCGACCATCCGCTCACCGGCGGCTACCCCGTCATCGGGGCGGTCGCCGAATACCATCTCGACCTTGCCGGTCAGATCCCCATCAATGCCAAGATCCGCTTCCGCCCGATCGGCCCCTTCGCCGACATCGCCGCGACCCGCTAGGAGAAATGCCATGAAGAAAGTGCTGATTGCCAATCGTGGCGAGATCGCCGTGCGCATCCTGCGCGCCTGCCGCGACCATGGGCTCCAGTCCGTCGCTGTCTATGCCGATCCCGATGCGGACGCGCTCTTCGTGCGTCTCGCCGACGAGGCCTATGGGCTCGACGGCGTGCGGCCGGCGGAAACCTATCTCGATATCGACAAGCTGATCGCCATCGCCCGGCGCTCCGGCGCCGATGCGGTGCATCCGGGCTACGGTTTCCTCTCCGAGCGGGCGGAATTCGCTCAGGCCGTGCTCGATGCCGGCCTTACCTGGATCGGCCCCGACCCGAAGGTGATCACGGCGCTCGGCGACAAGGTCGAGGCGCGGCGCATCGCCCAGAGTGTCGGCGCGCCGCTCGTCGCCGGCAGCGACGGCCCGGTTTCCTCCGCCGCCGAGGTCATCGCCTTTGCCGAGCAGCATGGCCTGCCGGTCGCCATCAAGGCGGCGCATGGCGGGGGCGGGCGCGGCCTCAAGGTGGCCTGGAAGATGGAGGAGGTCGCGGACCTCTACGAATCCGCCGTGCGCGAGGCGACGGCCGCCTTCGGCCGCGGCGAATGTTTCCTCGAACGCTTCCTCGACAGGCCTCGCCACATCGAGGCGCAGGTGATCGCCGACAAGCACGGCAACGTGCTGGTGCTGGGCACCCGCGACTGCTCGGCTCAGCGGCGCAACCAGAAGCTCATCGAAGAGGCCCCGGCGCCCTTCCTCTCGCCGGAACAGCGCGAGAAGATCCATGCCGCGGCCAAGGCGATCTGCGCCGCCGCCGGCTATTCCGGCGCCGGCACGGTGGAATTCCTGCTCGGCGTCGACGGAACGATCTCCTTCCTCGAGGTCAACACGCGCCTGCAGGTGGAACATCCCGTTACCGAGGAGACGACCGGCATCGACCTCGTCATCGAACAGTTCCGCGTCGCCGAGGGCGAGCGGCTTCGCCTTCTCGAAACGCCAGCCCCGCGCGGCCATTCCATCGAGTTCCGCATCAATGCGGAGGACCCCGGCCGCGGCTTCCTGCCGACGCCGGGCACGATCACCGTCTTCGACCCGCCGTCCGGTCCCGGCGTGCGCCTCGACAGCGGCGTCGTCAGCGGTTCCTCCATTCCCGGTGTCTTCGATTCGCTGATGGCCAAGCTGATCGTCACGGGCGCAACGCGCGAGGAGGCGATCCGCCGCGCCCGCCGGGCGCTGAAGGAGTTCCGCATCGAGGGTGTGGCGACGGTCCTGCCGTTCCACCGCGCCGCCATCGATACCGAGGACTTCGTCGGAACTGACGGCTTCAAGGTGCATACGCGCTGGATCGAGACGGATTTCGCCGCCATGCCCGAGGCCATGGCCCGGCCGGAACCGGCCGTCGATCCGTCGCTCGTCCGCACCCATCTTGAAATCGACGGCAAGCGCGTTTCGCTGGCGCTGCCGAGCCTGCTTCTCGCCGGTCTCGGCACGGCGGGGTCGGGCGCTGTTTCCGCCGCAGCGGCCAAGCCGGCGGAAAACAGCATCGCCGCCCCGGTTTCGGGAACGCTGCAGGCGTTCAAGATCGCCGATGGCGCCGAGGTCGCCGAGGGTGAACTGGTGGCCGTCATGGAGGCGATGAAGATGGAAACGCAGGTTCTTGCCCCCCGGGCCGGCCGCCTGCGCCTCCGCGTCAAGGAGGGCGACTACCTTCAGGCGGGCGACACGCTGATGGTGTTCGAGGGCTGAAGCCAGCCCTCCACCCGTCCCAAATGGGACATTGACCCGAAAGGGCTGCGCTTGCCTTAATCCGCCCCGGATTTTCATTCGGGGGACACGATGGTACGCACGCTCAAAAGCACACCCAGGGCAGACGGTTTTCGCGCGCCGGGGGAATTCGAGCCCAAGTCCGGCTGCTGGCTGATCTGGCCGGAACGGCCGGACACCTGGCGGCTCGGCGCAAAGCCGGCGCAGAAGCTTTTCGCGCAGGTCGCGGCGGCGATCGCCGAGAGCGAACCCGTGACCATAGCCGTCTCCTCGCGCCAGTGGCTCAACGCTCGCGCCATGCTGCCGGAAAACGTGCGGCTGGTGGAAATGTCGACGGACGATTCCTGGTTGCGCGACAGCGGCCCGAACTTCGTCATCAACGATCGCGGCGAGGTGCGCGGCGTCGACTGGACCTTCAACGCCTATGGCGGCAATGACGGCGGCCTCTATGCGCCGTGGAACCTCGACGATCTCGCGGCCCGCAAGGTGCTGGAAACGGAGCGCATGGATCGCTACCGCTCGACGCTGATCGCCGAGGGCGGCGGCCTGCAATGCGACGGCGAGGGCACGCTCATCACCACCGAGCAGTGCCTGCTCAACCCCAACCGCAACGGCCATCTCGGCAAGGCGGCGGTGGAGCAGCAGCTTTGCGATTATCTCGGGCTGGAGCATGTCATCTGGCTGCCGCGCGGCTTCTGCTTCGACGAGACGGACGGCCATATCGACGACGTGTGCTGCTTCGTGCGACCGGGCGTGGTGGCCATGAGCTGGACGGAGGACCGCGACGATCCGCAATACGAGATCGTGCGCGAGGTGGAGGATGCGCTGCGCTCGGCACGCGATGCGCGCGGCCGGTCGCTGGAGGTGCACCGCATCTACCATCCGCGCCCCATCGAGATGACGGCCGAGGAGGCGGCAGGCGTCGACCAGGTCGACAGCACCTGGGCACGGCCGGCCGGCAACCGCATCGCCGCCACCTATATCAACTATTATCCCGGCAACAGCTCCGTCGTCGTGCCGCAATTCGACGACGAGACGCTGGACCGCGCCGCCAAGGCCAAGCTTGCCGAGCTCTTCCCGGAGCACCGCATCGTCGGCATCGAGAATTCCCGCGAAATCCTGCTCGGTGGCGGCAACGTCGCCTGCATCACCCTGCCGGTCTATGCCGGCCAGACGAAAGCCTGAGGAGAACGCCATGCGCAGAATGCTCGTCTCGGCCCTTGCCCTCGTTGCCGCCGTCGGCGGCGCGGCCGCGCAGGAGGAAAAGGTCGTCAACGTCTACAACTGGTCGGACTATATCGCGCCGGATACGGCGGAGAAGTTCGAGAAGGAGACCGGCATCCGCGTCGTCTACGACGTCTATGACGGCAACGAGGTGCTGGAAACCAAGATGCTGACCGGCGGTTCCGGCTATGACGTCGTCTATCCCTCCGCCTATCCGTTCCTCAAGAACCAGGTGAAGGCCGGCGCCTTCCGGCCGCTCGACAAGGCGAAGCTCTCCAATATCGGCAAGCTCGATCCGCAGGCGCTGTCGCTGATATCAGGCGCGGATCCGGACAATGCCAACGCCGTGCCCTACATGGCCGTTACCGACGGTATCGGTTACAATCTCGCGGCCGTGAAGCAGCGCATGGCCGACGCGCCGGTCGACAGCTTCGCCATGATCTTCGACCCCGCCGTCGTCGAGAAATTCGCCGATTGCGGCGTGGCGATGATCGACGCGCCGGCCGAGATTATTCCCATGGCGATGAACTATCTCGGCATCGACCCGCATTCCACCAATCCGGACGACATCGCCAAGGTGGAAGAGCTGCTGCTGAAGGTGCGCCCGCACATCCGCTACTTCCATTCCTCGCGCTACATCAACGATCTCGCCAATGGCGACATCTGCGTGGTGCTCGGCTGGTCGGGCGATATCCTGCAGGCCAAGGCCCGCGCGGCGGAAAGCGAAAAGAAGCTGGAGATCGCCTACGCCATTCCGAAGGAAGGCACGCTGATCAATTTCGACACCATGGCGGTGCCGAAGGATGCGCCGCATCCGGAAAACGCGCTCGCCTGGATCGATTTCAACATGCGCCCGGAGATCGCGGCGGCCAATTCCAGCTATGTCTCCTATGCCAATCCCATCCCGGAATCGCTGCCGCTGATGGATCAGGCCGTGGCGAAGGACCCCGGCGTCTTCCCGCCCGAGGACGTGAAGGCCAAGCTCTTCGTCGTGGAATCGAGCGATGCAAAGCTCCTGCGCCTGCAGAACCGCATGTGGACGCGGATCGTCTCAGGGCAGTAAGGCGACGGAAAGGTCGCCGCTCCGCGCGGCGGCCATCAGCTCGACCTGAGAGTGGATGCCGAGCTTGCGGTAGACCGTCTTGATGTGGTTGCGCACGGTGCCGGGGGAAATGGCAAGGTCGCGTGAAATGCTCTTCGCGCAGCCGCCATCGATGAGGAGAAGGGCGATCTGCCGCTCGCGGGCGCTGAGATCGGCAAATGACAGCGCGGTCTCCCCCGGCCGCCACTGCCGCCAGAGCCGTTCCAGCACGCGGCGGGTCGCCTCCGCCGTCGCCTCGGCCATGGCGATGTCATCCGCGCCGAAGGGGCGAGCGCCGCGCTGGCGCAGATAGGTGACGAAGCCGGCCGCGTTGCGGTCGAAATTGAAGACGCCGGTGATCTCGTCGAAGCTGCCGGAGGGCTCGTAGAAGTCCCGGTAATAGGCGCTGGTGTGGAAATCCCCCTTGTCGAGGGCCGAGAGCGGCAGCAGGAAATCCTGCCGCGAGCCGGCGAAGCGCCGGAAGAACGGATCCTCGTGATACTTGCGGGTATCGTAATTGTGGTTCCAGCGGTCCGGGTCGCGCTCGTAGATGGTCATCGAGCTGCCGTCGCGCAGGTAAAGGCCGATATAGACCTGGTCGGAGGCGATGAGGCCGCGCGCGCCGGCCGTGAAATGGGCCGAGATTTCCTCGGGCAAGGTGGCGCTCACCGCAGCGGTGATGCCGCTGCTCCAGCGCTGGAGCTGCTCGAAGGTAAGGTTCGCCTGCATGTGGACAGGATAGACGGCGCTGCCGGGATTTCAAGCCGCCCACGAATGTGCGCATCGTGTGTAAAGCCCGGAAGATTTCTTGACATATTACCTCATGTTAAATTAAGCGCAGGGCGATGCGGCCCGGTTCGGCCGCGCTGTGCCTGAGGCGTGCGGTCGATGTCCCTGTCTTTCATTGCGGCGTTCGAGGAACGGGGCGAACGCCCGGCGCTCGTCTTTGCCGATGGCCGCACCATCAGCTATGGCGCATTGGCAAAGCGCATCGAAAGCCGCGTCGCCTTTCTCGGCAGGGGCCGGCGTCTCGTCGCCATCGAGGCCGGCACCTGCGAACACGCCATCGTCACCTATCTCGCCGCGCTTTCCGCCGGCCATGCCGTGGCGCTGCTGCCGCCGGGCCAGGCGGCGGTTCTCGACGGTTTCTGCGCGGATTTCCGGCCGGAAACCGTCTGCCGCTTCGTTGGCGAACGCTGGCGCATGGACGCCGATATCCACCTCGACACCGAGCGGCTCCATCCCGATCTTGCCCTCCTGCTCTCGACGTCAGGTTCGACCGGGGTCAGCAAGAGCGTCCGGCTTTCCGCCGCGGCGGTCGAGGCCAATACACGCGCGATTGCCTCCTATCTCGACCTTACGGCAGACGATCGCGGTCTGCTGGCACTGCCGCTCCACTATTCCTACGGCCTTTCGGTGCTCAACGCGCATCTGGCGGTCGGCGCCAGCCTTTTCGTGCCGCGCCGTCAGGTGCTCGATGCGGGCTTTGCCGAAGACCTTGCGGCGCGTGGCGTCACCACGATGGCCGGCGTTCCTTTCAGCTTCGACCTCTACGAGCGCATCGGGCTGCGCGATCGCGATCTGCCGGCACTGCGTCTCATGACCGTCGCGGGCGGCCGGCTGTCGCCCGACCTCGTCACGCGCTACCGCCGTCACATGGAGGTGCGCGGCGGCCGGTTCTTCGTCATGTACGGCCAGACCGAGGCTGCGGCGCGCATCGCCTATGTGCCGCCGGAGCGACTGGCCGGCCACGAGGATTGCATCGGCCGGGCAATCCCCGGCGGCGCGCTCTCCATCCTCGGCCCCGATGAGGCGGAGATCACCCGGCCGGGCGTTTCCGGCGAACTCGTCTATCGCGGGCCGAATGTCATGATGGGTTATGCGGGCGGCCGCGCCGATCTTGCCCGCGGCCACGACATCGACCGCCTCAGGACCGGTGATCTCGCCGAAAGAACGGAAGACGGCTTCTTCCGCATCGTGGGACGGCTGAAGCGTTTTTCCAAGATTGCCGGACTGCGCATCGCCCATGACGCGGTGGAGCAGGCGCTGGCACGCGAGGGGCTGGACGTGGCGGTCACCGGCACGGACAGCCGGCTCACCGCCTTTTTCATCGGCCCGGCCGGAGAGGAGAAGGTTCGGGCGCGGCTGGCGGCGGCAAGTGGGCTGACGCTTCTGCATGTCCATGCCCGGCGTCTGGCCGAGATCCCGCGCACGGAGAGCGGCAAGATCGACCACGCCGCCCTCGCCGGCATGGCGACCGGCGCGGAGCCGGCTTCGGCCGGCGTGCACGAGGCCTTCCGGCGCGCCTTCTTCCCCAACGCGGTTGCCGCGAGCGACAGTTTCGTTTCGCTGGGCGGCGATTCCCTGCGCTTCGTCGAACTCTCCCTCGGGCTGGAACGCGCGCTCGGCGCGCTGCCGGACGGCTGGGAGCGCATGAGCATCGGCGCGCTGGCCGCCTGCGAACCGCGGGTGGCAAGGCTGCCGCGGGTCGGCATCGACATTCCGCTGCGCGTTTTCGCCATATTGCTCGTGGTCGTGCATCACGAAATGCTCTGGCCGATCCCCGGCGGCTCGGCGCTGATGCTCGTCCTCGTCGGCTTTTCGCTGGCGCGCTTTCAGCAGGCCAATTTCATTGCTGGCGACTGGCGGGCGCTGCTGCGGCCGCTCGCGACGGTGCTCGTGCCCTATGGGGTGCTGCTTGCCGGCTATGCGCTGGCCTGGAGCGATATTCCCTGGGCCTCGGTGTTCCTGACCGGCAATTTCGGCTTTGCCGATCCGGACCGGCACACGATGCTGCCCTATCTCTACTGGTTCGTGGAACTCTTCACGCAGATCCTGCTGCTCTTCGCAGCGCTTTCCTTCGTGCCGCGGGCGCGGGCGGCCGTGGCGCGAAATGCCTTCGCGGCGGGGCTTTGCGTGCTCGCCTTTGCGGTCGCCCTGCGCTTCCTGGCGCCGTCGCTCATCGACATCGGCAACCGGCAGATCTTCACGCTCTACTGGAACCTGCATCTCGTCGCCTTCGGCTGGTGCGCCTGCCTTGCGCTGGGGCGGCGCAGCAAGGCCTTGCTGGCGGGGCTGGCGGGCGGCCTGTTCTTCGTGCTCGGTTTTGTCGATGGCGTTTGGATCGGCACGACGATCAAGTATCTCGTCGTCTTCGCCGGGTTTCTCGCCCTTCTCTACGGCCCGGCCATGCCGGTGCCGCGCTGGCTGTTTTCCCTGTTGATGCCGCTGGCGGCGGCGAGTTACCACATCTATCTGTTCCACCGGCTGGTGCCGGATGTGCTGATGGTGCCGCTGCACGGGACCGGCGTTGCGGCGATGCTCTTCCATGTCACGGCCATCGTCGGCGGTCTTGCTGCAGGTATGCTTGCCTGGTCGCTTCAGCGGACCATCGTGCGCGGCCTCTCCACCTGGCGCATGAAAGCGCCGGATTGGAAACCGGCGCTTTCCTGATTGCTTCTGCCTACATGGCGTGGAGGCCGGTATAGCCGAGCGCGGCGGCGGCCATCCACACGGCCATGGCGATCATCATCAGGTTCTCCGTCAGCGAGATGAAGCCGAGCGGGACGTTGCTCGCACCGCCGACGCAGGCGCATTTCAATTCACGCTTGTCGATATAGACCGCCTTGAACACCGAAGCCGCGCCGATCGTGCCGATGAAGAGGGCGATCGGGACCGACAGCCAGGTGAGGGCGCCGGCCACCATCAGCACGCCGGCAAGGCCCTCGGCATAGGGGTAGATGTAGCTGTAGGGCACCCAGCGCTTGGCGAGCAGGTCGTAGTTGAGGAACATGGTCGCGAAGCTCTCGACATTCTGCAGCTTGAGCAGGGCGAGCACGACCATCGAGAAGGCGATGAACCACTCCGCCGCCCGCAGCGTGAAGGGCGAGCCGCTGACGGCATAGCTTGCCGCCATCGCGGTCAGCGCCGTCAGGGTGAAGAGCACGATGACGGGGCGATAGGTGGTGGCCTTCGGGTCGGCGACCGGCTTGCCGAGGTAGCGGCGCAGGTCGTCGTAGCCGCCGACGCGCGCGCCGTCGATGAAGACCTGCGGCGTGGTGGCAACGTTATGCTCGGCCTTGAAGGCGTCCGTCTCTTCGCGGGTCGTCAGGTGGCGGTCGTCGACCGCGTAGCCCGCGCGGCGCAGGAGGTCCTTCGCCTTGAGGCCATAGGGGCAGGTGTGGTTCGCCATCACCATGCGGTAGAGAATGGCCTTGGGGCCGGCATTGTGCACTTTGTCCAACATCTCACGTCTCCTGTCTTGTGAAACCGTTGGCAGGACTATAGGTTCCGTACCATGGTACGGAGTCAACACCCTGAAGAGCTGACAATCGGAAAATTTGCGGCGGCAGCGAATGTCGGCGTCGAGACCGTGCGTTTCTACCAGCGCCGCGGCCTGCTTTCGACGCCGAAACGGATCGAGGGTATCCGCCGCTACGGCGAGGCGGACGTGTCGCGCCTGCGTTTCATCCGCCAGGCGCAGGCGGCGGGCTTCACGCTGGAGGAAATCCGCCAGCTTCTGGCGCTCGATTCCGGCGAGGATCGTGCGGCGGCGCGGCAGATGGCGGCCAGGCGCCTTGCCGAACTCGATGCGCGCATGGAGGAGTTGCAGCGGGCGAAGATATCGCTGCAGAAGCTGGTTGCGGAATGCGCGGCCGGCAAGACCGGCCCGTGCCCCATCCTGAAATCCTTTGAAGTCTGAACGGTCGCCATGACAGCGCCTGTCCCGTCCGTCCTGATCACCGGCGCCCGGGCGCCCGTCGCGCTGCATCTTGCCCGGCTGTTCCACGGCGCCGGCTGGCGGGTGGTGCTGGCCGATACACCGGCCGCTCCGCTTTCGGCCGCAAGCCGCGCCTGCGCCGCCTATGTCCGTCTGCCGCCGCCGCGCTTCGCATTCGAGGCCTATGGCGATGCCGTCGACGCCCTTGTCGCGCGGGAAAACATTTCGCTGGTGCTGCCGACCTGCGAGGAGGTGTTCTATCTCGCACGCGTCTGGCAGGAACGCCGCCCGGCCGCGCGGCTCCTCACGTCCGATACCAGCCTCCTCCAGCGCGTGCACGACAAGTTCGCCTTCATCGGCCTTTGCGAGACGCTTGGTCTTTCCGTGCCGCACACGCGGCTCCTGGCAACGAGGGAGGATGTGGCTGCCGTCCGGACGGAGGCGTCGAGCCTCGTCTTCAAGCCGGTCTGGTCGCGTTTCGCCAGCCGCGTTTTCGTCCGCCCGTCGCCGGAAGCGCTCGACCGACTGGCGCCGAGCCGGGAAGCGCCCTGGGTTGCGCAGCAATTCCTGCCCGGCGAGGAATTGAGCGTCTATGCCGTGGCACGGGAAGGGCGGCTGGTGGCGTTTTCGCTCTATCGCTCGCTTTATCGGGCGGGCAAGGGGGCCGGCATCTGCTTCGAGCCGGTCGAGGACGCCGCCGCGCGGGACTTCGTCACGCGGTTCGTCGCAGGAACAGGCTGGACGGGGCAGATTTCCTTCGACCTGATGCGCATGGCCGACGGCGGGGTCCTGCCGCTGGAATGCAATCCGCGGGCGACGAGCGGGCTGCATTTCTTCCGGGAACCGCACGGTTTCGTTTCGGCTCTCACCCGTGAAACGGATGCCGTCGCGCCGGGCGTGACGCGGCCGCAGACGGTGCGCCTTGCCCTCTGGTTTTATGGTCTGCCCGAAGCTTTCAGGGCCGGCGATCTCGGCCGCTTCCGCCACGCTCTCGGTGTGGCCGAGGAGCTTCTCGACTGGCCGGGCGATACCGCCCCGAAGCGCGCGCAATGGCGGGCGCTCGGCGAGATCGCGGCGCTGGCGCTACGTCATCGCATTTCCCTGCAACGGGCCTCCACCCGCGATATCGAGTGGGACGGGCCGGATCAAAGATCGATATAGGTCGTCTCGGGTTTCTCGGCGACGGGCGGCAGGGTGCCGGCAAGGATCGCCTCGATGCTCCGGCGCAGGAAATCGAGCGGCCCCACCACGGGCGTCGCGCCGGGCCAGTAGGTCGCGTTGCGGCTTGCCGAGGTCAGCACACGGCGATCCTGTTCCAGCGCGATGCGGAACATCGGGCGGAAGGCATAGGATTTGAGGTGGTCGAGAATGCCGTTGCGCGGTCCGATCAGGCAGCCGATGCCGTCCACCTGATCCTCGGCCGCCTGGCGAAGATGAAAGGTCGTGGCCAGCACCAGCCCCTTCGGCCCCCAATATTCCAGCTCGGCAATGCCGGGGAAACGGAAGCGGCCGATGGTCTTGACCCGCGCGCCCTCCAGCAGCCGGCTGATGAGGCCGTCCTGATGCTCCTCGCCCGTGTAGCACGCTTCCACCCAGCCGGGGCCGCCGCTGATGTCGACGCGGACCCGCTGTCGTCTGGTGCTGAGGCCGCGCAGCAGACCCTTGTGGGTGAAATGCGTATGGGTGGCGTCGAGGATGTTTTCGGCCGTGTCGATCAGCGTCGAGCGCGTGCTGCTGCGCACCAGCCGCAGGATGATGTTCTGACCCTCCGCACAGTGGAGATAGGGCGCACCGTCCGGATCGCCCTTGGCGAGAAAGACCACGCCATCCTTTTCAACGGTCCGGTAGCGGGGCACGCGGTAGCCGGGAATATCACCCGCATGGCCGGGAATGGCGGTGCAGGCGCCGGCGGCGTTGAAGCGCCAGCCGTGATAGGGGCATTCGATCTCGCCGCCCACCACCTTGCCGGTCGAAAGCTCGACCTGCCGATGCGGGCAGCGGTCCTGCAAGGCCGCGATCTCCCCGCCCGAACGGAACAGCACCACGGGCTGGCCGGAAAACAGGATGCGGAGCGGCTTCGTGCGGATATCGGCCGCGAGCGCGACGGCATGCCAGCAATCGGAGAAAGAGGTCATAGGTCGAAGGCCTTCAGGAGAGGGATGCCGATGTGGCGGAGAAGCGCCTCCATCAGGCGGACCGCGAGGCGCTGCTTGACGGGAAGGTGCGCCACGTAGACCGCGCTGTATTCGATGGTGGGCTCGGCTCCGCGCAGGCGTTTGAACTTGCCGGCGCCGGCGCTCATGTTGAAGAACAGGTTCCGCTCCGTGGCGATGGCCTGCCCCGTCGCCATGACCAGCCGGTACAGCCCATCCTTTGCCGGCAGGCCGGTGTCGTAGCCGACGATCGGCTGCGTCAGCGTCCGGCCATTGGCGAAGAAGCCGGAAACGGCGGCAAGCCGCCCCTCGCCGTCGCGAAAGCCGATGAGGTCGAAGAGGCCGCGCTGGTGCATCTCGCGGATATAGCGGACGGTGTATTGCGGGTTCAACGGCGTGTATTTGTCGAGATAGAGCAGCTTGTAGAGATCGACCGCCCGCTCGTAATCCTCCGGCGTGAAGGTCTCGCCCGAAGCGAAGCGATAGGCCGTGCGCCGAAGAAGCGTCCGGTCGTAACCCATGTTCTGCGTTTTGCGGGCGTCGCCGGAAAAGAGATAAATCCGCCGTGCCGCCAGCATCCGGAAGCCCGCGGCCTCGAGACTTTCCATGGTGTCGGCGTCGGCGCGCGCATTGAGCGAGCGGATGACGATGGCCCGGTCCGGGAACTGGCCGGTCAATCGCTCCATCAGCGCGCGGGCGGCGGAGGGGCCGATGGCGGGCACGGGATTGGTGGAGAGCAGCCAGTTGTTCACCTGGACCTGATGGTCGAGGCCGCTGGCGGCAAGCAACGGCGCTGCGGCGCGGATCAGTGCCTGCACGACCCGCCGCACCATGGGCGATCGGGCGAAATTGCGCGTCTCGTCGATGGCATAGTCGATATAGGTGCTGCTCGGACAGCAGATGTAGCAGGTCGGCGCGTCCTGCCGGTCATTGAGGGTGAGCGGAAAGGCGCGCCCCTCGATCTCGATGGAAGAGACCGTCGTCGTCAGGTTGGCGATCAACGTCTCCACCGGATGATCGGCGAAGAGGCCGGCAAAGCGGCGAACCATCTCGGGCGCGTTGAGAACGTTTCCCTCGCTCATGACCCGGCCCCGGGACGATAGCGGCATTCCACACGCCGGAGCTTGCGGTGCGGCTCGAAGACCATCGCCTCTCGCCGAACGGTGACCTGCGGGGCGAGCGCACGCGCGGCGAAGAGTTGAACAAGCGCAGCGGATGCCGCCCGTGCGCTGGCCTCCGGCAGGTCCGGCTGAAGAAGCAGCACGATCTCCTCGCGGTCCTCGCGCCGGATGCGGAAATCGGCAATGTCGCGCGCGGCATCGAGCACCGCGTTGCGCATGACGTCCGGCGTCACGAGGACGCGCGCGCCATCCGCCCGGTCGAAGACGAAGACATCGTCCAGGCGGCCGACGATCTCATCCACCGCCTGCAGCGGCGAGCCGCAGGGGCAGGGCCGGTCCGACAGGCGCAGGAGATCGTTCATGCGATAGCGGGCCATGATCTGGAAGCGGCGACGGAACCCCGTCACCAGCGGCGAGACCAGCCCGCCCGCCATCGGCTCGAACTCGAAGACATTCGCATCCTCGGCCAGATGCAGGCGGCCGTGGCGGCAGGAAACCGCGAAAAGCCCCTCGGTCGCCATGTAGATCTCACCGAGCCTGAGCCGGAAACGCGCCTCGATGGCCATACGGTCGACCGGATCGAGCGTCTCGGCGCCGGCAAACAGCCGCCGCGGAGCAAGCTCCTTCGTGTGCTCCGCCAGATGCCGCAGCACGCGCGGCGGCGCGACGATGGTGGTGGGCGCAAAGGCCTCCAGCGTCGGCAGCAGGCTTTCAAGGCCACGTCGCAGGTCGAAGAACTGGAGCCGCAGCAGGCGGGACCGGTTGGCGCCGTCGTAGAGCGCGGAATTCTGCGGCAGGATGACTGCGACCCGCTCGGGCTGCACGAGAAAGCGCGGCAGGGCCTTGGCGAGGATGGTACCGAGCCAGCGGTGCTGTTCGGCCGGGGTGATGGCATAGAGGGCGCGGTTGCCGCTCGTGCCGGTGCTGGCGCCGATGCTGACGCCGGCATGGCTACCGGTCGTCTCATAGGCCCGCCAGCCCGCTTCGGCCGTGATGCGCTCCCGATTGAAGGCCGCGAAATCGGCCATGACGGTCGCCTTGTCGATGATCGGCAGGGCCTCAAGTCGCGGCGGAGCATCGCGATAGAAATCCACGCCCGGAAGATCGCGGGTGAGCCAACGCTGCAGCGTGCGCGCCTGCCAGCGCTCGAAATCCGCGCGCGCCCGGCCGGCGCGCGTGGTCCACAGGGTCTGCGCGAAGGCCGCCGCGATCTGGCCGAGGCCGGTCATGGCCGGGCCTCCGGCAGGTCGTAGGGGCTCTGCCCCGGGTCGTGGCAGAGCAGCACGTCGCCGCCCGCCTGCCGGAAGGCGAGGACGCGGCGGGCGCTTTCGGCGAGCGCCTGCCGATCGTTGGCGATCAGGCTGGCCGGGAAGCCGGGCTGCCGTTCCTTAGGCAGGGCGGCGAGAAGCCATTGCGTGTCGACGGCGTAGAGAAGCGGCACGGGCAATGCCGCAAAGCAGAGGCCGTAATGGCCTTCGGCATGGCCGGGAAGATCGATGGCGAGGACGCTTCCGTCGCCGAACAGGTCTCGCCCTCGGCCAAGACCGAGCGGCGCGTTCCGGAGCGCAAAGCCGTCGACGTCGGTGGCGCGTGCGGCAAGCCCTTTGGGCAGCAGTTCGGCGAAGACGCCGTGGTTGAGGTTCTGCCAGAGACCGCGGTTTTCGACCTGCGCCAGCAGTCCTGTCTTGGCGATGATCCGCGCCTGCGGAAAGAGGTCGAGCGTCGAGACGTGGTCGGCGTGAACATGGGTCAGGACGACCACGGCGACATCGGCCGGCGTTGCGCCGAGCTGCCGGAGCACGGCCTCCGGCTGGCCGCCCTCCACGAGCTTCGGGCCGAAGAGGGCATTGTAGAGCCGGAGGGCGAGGCTGCGTCGACCCTGTGTAACCCGCGGTCCATAGCCGGCGTCGATCAGCACGAGCCCCGCCTCGGGGTGGCGGAAGAGACCGTAGCGTACCTTGAGCGGCAGGCTCCGCCAGCGCCCTTTGCGCAGGATCCACCGCTCGGGCGCTGTGACGAAGGCGCTGTTGGCGAAGATCGGCTTCATTGCGCGCCTCCAAGTGTCATGGCGAGGCCTTGCGCGAAGGGAATTTTCGGCTGCCAGCCGAGCACCCGTTTCGCCTTGGCGATGTCGAGGCTCTGGCGGAAGGCGAAGAGGCCGAGCGTATAGGGCGTTACCAGCGGCTCCTTCGACATGGGGCGGGCGAGGCTGGCGGCATAGGCAAGCCGCGCGGCGAGCAGCGCCGGCCCGAAGGGCATCCGGCGCCAGCGTACGGGCTCGCCAAGCGCTGCGCAGGTCCGCTCGACGATGTCACGCACCGCCAGCGGCTCGCCGCCGGAGATGTTGAAGGTTTCCCCCGAAAGGGCCGGATCGGGCGAGAGGGCCGCTGCGATGGCCGTGACCACGTCATCGACATGCGTCAGGTCGATGGACGCCACACCGCCCCGCAGCAGCGGCAGGGGCCCTCGCCGGGCGGCGGCGATGAGGCGCGGCAGCAGGGTTTCCTCGCCTGCGCCGTAGATGCCGCGCGGCCGCAGATTGACGGGGCCGAGATCGGTGTGCGCCAGCACCAGCCGCTCCGCCTGCGCCTTGGTTCGCGCATAGGCATTGATCGGGGGCGGCAATGGCGCGGTTTCTCCGACATTGTCCCTGTCCTTCAGCTCGAAATAGACGGTCGGCGAGGAAATGTTGACGAAGCGGCGGGCGCCGAGCCTTGCGGCCAGATCGAGCGCATTGCGCGTGCCCTCGACATTGGCGGCGCGGAAGGCGGAAAGCCGTCCCCAGGGAGAGGAAAGCGCCGCGCAGTGAACGACGGCATCCAGCCTGCCGATATGGTCGGCAAGCTGCGGGTCGGGTTTCGAAAGGTCGGTACGGAGCGTTGTGAAGCCGGCCGCCGTCAGGCGATCGCAGCGCGCGGCGTCCCGGCCAAGCGCCACGGGATCGCACCCTCTGCTGCGCAGATGGCGAAGCAGCGCGCCGCCGAGAAAACCCGTTGCGCCGGTGACGAGCACGCGCATCCCGCTCACACCTCGATGGCCATGCCGCCGAACGAAACGCCGGCGGACGTGCCCAGAAGCAGCAGCTTGGCGCCCGGCCCGATACGGCCGTCTCGCCAGGCGATATCGAGCGCGGTGGGGATGGAGGCGGCGATCTGGTTGCCGAGCCGCGCGGCGATGTCGACGACGCGGCTGCGCGCCATGCCGGTGTGCTGGACCATATGCTCCAGCGCCAGCGGACTTGCCTGGTGCGGCACGACGAGGTCGACATCGCCGCGCGACCAACCGGCCGCTGCGAGCAATTCTTCGACGAAAGGCGGAAAATGGCGATGCGTGACGCGAAACAGCGCCTTGCCGTCCATGTGGAAGAGGGCATGGGCGGCGAATTGCGCGGGCTCGCGGTGGAAATCGAACCGCGTGCCGCCCGCGCCGATCTCGCAGGCCTCGTAGGCGGAGGGATAGCTGCGCAGGAGGCTGGCGCGGATGCCGGAACGGCCACCGGGCGCCGGCAGGAGCACGGCCGCCGCTGCGCCGTCGCCGAAAAGCGCCGCGACGTCGGGCTGGTCCTGCCAGGGCAGGGCCCGCGAGGCGATTTCGGACGAGAAAACAAGCGCGGCGCGGCTCTGGCCGAGCGCGATCCGGCCGGCGGCAAGTTCCAGCGCGGTCAGGAAGCTGAGGCAGGTGGCGTTGACGTCGTAGGCCGCCGCCGCCCCATCGGCCATGCCGAGCCGGCGCATGACGAGCGGCGCCGTCGCGGGCAGCGGCTGGTAGGGTACACCGCAGGCGCCGAGCACGAGGTCGATGTCTTCGAGGGGGACGCCCGCCCGTGCAATGGCGCGCTCGGCGGCGCGAACGGCGAGGTCGATCTGGTCCTCGTCGGTGCAGACATGGCGGCTCTCGACACCGGTGAGCCGTTGCAGGTGTCCCGGATCGAAGCCGAACCGGCGATCCAGCGCCGCTGAGGTCAGGACGGTCTGCGGCAGGGCGTGACCGGTTCCTGCTATGCGAATGGGAAGAATGGCTGCATCTCCGGTTGCGATGGATCGACGGCCTGCATCGTCCCCCGTTCCGCGTCAGGGACGACGCACCGCCTTTGCGATAGCAAGACGGCTGCGCCCTTCCGAATATTCCTTCGCCGCGGGCGTTGCAACGTTTGCGCCCACCCTCTTAACGCTCTGTTGGTTGTGTCTTGCAACCTGCATTTAGGAGTCCTGCGCTAGGGTCCGGCCTGTGTGCTGCGCCGTCCGCAGGACCGAAAACGATCTCCGACCCGGAGGAATGCGTTCGCGATGGATGCGAAAACCATATTCACGATGGCCTCGATCATGGTGCTGGCCAATGGAGCGATCCTGACCGCCATGGGGCGGGAGCTCCCCGCGAACCTGCGGCCGGCCGCCGGCCATTGGTGCACCGGCACGCTGCTGGTGGCGCTTGGCTGCGTCGTCTTCGCTTTCGGTGAGCCGTTGCCGCGCGCGGTCATGCTGCCGCTTGCCAATGCTGCCTTTGCTTTCGGCCTGACCGCCTATTTCGTGGCGATCCGCCGCTTCCTCCGGCTGGAGGTGAAAGCCTGGCACGTCCTGCCGGGCGTCGTGGCAACTGCCGCGGTTTTATGGTTTTCCGCCGTCGAGCCGAATTTTCAGTTGCGCATGGCCGCGGTCTCGCTGGTCTGGGTCGGCCTGATGGCGATGAGCGTGAAGGACCTGACGAACCGTTCGCGCGGCCATGCCTCGCTGGCGCGCTCGATCCTGGCGGTCCTGTTCACGGCGGTCGGGCTCTATTCCGCCGCACGCGGCATCGTCTATCTTTTCGGAGACTTCCCGGAGGATTTTGCGGTCGAAGCCGGCGGCAACTGGCTGAACGTGCTTTCCGCGCTCCTGCTGACCATGCTGCCGGTGATGGGGACGACGGCCTTCCTGCTGATGTGCTCGGATCGCCTGCGGCGCGGGCTGGAGCGCGCGGCGGCCACCGATTACCTGACAGGCCTGCCGAACCGGCGCAGCCTCGCCCAGGCGGGCAGCGACGCCTTTCTCGAGGCGAGGGCGGAGGCTGGTGCTTTCGCCCTGGCTGTCTTCGACGTCGACAAGTTCAAGGCGATCAACGACACCTACGGGCACGAAGCCGGCGACCGCGCGCTCGTCCAGATCGCTAACAGCCTGAGCGGAGAATTGCGTCCCGGAGACATGCTTGCCCGGACGGGCGGCGAGGAATTCGTCGTGCTCTTCAGCGAAACGCGTGAAGCGGATATTCCCGCTATTGCCGAGCGGATGCGCGCGGCGGTCGAACGCGCCGATTTCCGTCTGGACGGCAGGCGGGTCGCGCTGACCGTTTCGGCGGGTGTCGCCTTCGCCCAGCCGGACGATGCCGGCTATGACGATGTGCTGCGCCGGGCCGATGGCGTGCTCTACCGCGCCAAGTCGAACGGGCGCAACCGGGTGGAGATCGCTCTTGCCGAGGCGACGGCGGCACGCATGCTCATCGCCGTGCCGCCCGCCATGACAGCGGAGGACTGCCCTGCATCGAATACAGGCCCGAAGACCGGGCCTGCTCCGGCTCAGATTTCCAGATAGGACGAAATGATCGCGGCGATATCGTTCTGCGGATCGCTCGAACCCTGCGGTGCTTCCGGCGTGCCTGCCACCTCGTCGGTGGACGGTGCGACGGTGTTGCCGGTGTCGGCAGCCATGAAGCTGAAGCCGGAAACGGCCGGGCCGCGCGGCAGGGCCGCGATCTGCGCGGAGGTCATGGCGGCAAGCTGGCCGGGCATGAAGGCGTTCGCCTGTTCCGCGGTGAGCCCTGCCAGAGCCGCCGTGCTGAGACCGACGACGGCATTCGAGCTGAGCGCCAGAATATCCTCGACCGAGAAGGTGGCGAGATCGTCCGCGCCGAGCGCTGCCGCCTGCGTCGCCGTCAGCGCACCGACCTGATCGGTCGAGAGCGCGCCGACCTGCGAGGCGCTCATGGCGTTCATCTGGCCATAGGTGAGGGCGGCGATCTGGCCCGTGGTGAGGGCCGCGATGCTGTCCGTCGAGAGCGCGCCGATGACGCCGGACGAAAGGCCCTTCACGGCCGAGGCGCTCATGGCGGCGAGCTCTTCGGTGGAAATCGTCTGCATCTGCGCCGTCGTCAGGCCGCTCGTGCCGGGCGCGCTGAGCGCCGCGATCTGGGCGAGCGAGAAGGCTTCGACCTGGTCCGTCGAAAGCGCGGCGATC
This sequence comes from Roseateles sp. XES5, assembly GCF_020535545.1. Lineage (NCBI taxonomy): Bacteria > Pseudomonadati > Pseudomonadota > Betaproteobacteria > Burkholderiales > Sphaerotilaceae > Roseateles > Roseateles sp. XES5. The sequence continues at coordinate 146,978 of NZ_CP084753.1, read as the reverse complement.
TGGGCGCTGCTGAGGCCGGCAATGGTGCCCGTGCCGAGGGCGGCGATGTCTTCGCGCGAGAGCGCGGCCATATAGGCCGGCGGCAGGCCCTTGATGGCGCCCGAGGCGATGGCGGCGAGCTTGCCCGGTGAGAAGGTGTCGAGCGCTTCGCTGGACAGGCCGCCGAGCGCGGCGGCCGTGAGCGCGGCGATCTGGCTGGAGGTGAAGGCATCGGCCTGCTCGAAGGAAAGGCGCGCAGCCTGCAGACCGGTGAGGCCGGCAATGCCGTTGGCGCTGAGCGCCGCGACCTGTCGCGGCGTCAGGGCCGCGATGTCTTCGACCGCGAGCGCCGAAACCTGTTTGGAGCTTAGCGCGCCGATCTGCGCACCGGAGAGGACGGCGATCTGGCTGGGGCTCAGCGCCTCGATCTGGTCGGCCGTCAGGCCGCTGATGCCAGCCGGGCTCAAGGCCTCGATCCGCTCGGCGGGGAAGCCGGCGATGATCGTGGGCGACAGGCCGGCAATGGCCGCCGAACCGATGGCCGCAATTTCCGCCGACGTGAACAGCCCGATTTCACCGGCATCGAAGGCGGCGATCTGCCGTGAGCTGAAAGCGGCGATCTGGGTGGCGGTCAGAGCCTCGATCTGGCCGGCGCTCAGCGCAGCGATCTGATCGCTCGAAAGGCCGGAGACGCCTGCGGTGCCGAGGGCGGCGATCTGCGCGGTGCTGAGGAGCGCGATCATGCCCGTGGACAGGCCGGTGATCGCCCGCGAACCGATCGCCCCGATATCGGCGAGCGAGAACAATGCGAGGTCGTCAGCGCTGAGGGCCGCGATCTGCCGCGAATTGAAGGCCGCGACCTGCGTGCTGGTCAGCGCTTCGGCCTGGGCGGTGCTGAGCGCGTCGACCTGTTCGGTGCTGAGGGCGGCGATGCCGTCGGTGCTGAGGGCGGCGATCTGGTCGGGCGAAAGCGCGGCGATGTCGTCGGTGCCGAGGGCGGCGATCTGGGCGGAGCCGAGCGCGGCCATCTGGAGGCTCGTCAGCGCCTCGAGCTGACGGCTGCTGAGGGCGTTGACCTGGGCGCCGGTGAGGCCGGCCGTGTTGATCGCCGCGATCTGGGCGGTGGTAAGCGCGGCAATCGCCGCGGTCGGCAGGCCGGCAATGGCGCGCGAACTGATCGAGCCGATTTCCCCGGTGCTGAAGGTTTCGAGCTGCGCCGTGCTGAAGGCGGCGACCTGCGCGGAGCTCATGGCGGCAATCTGCGTGCTCGTCAGCGCTTCGGCCTGGGCCTGGGAGAGAGCGGCGATCTGCGTCGTGGTCAGGCCGGCCGCGCCTGCTGCGCCAAGCGCGCCGATCTGCGTCGGCGACAGCGCCGCAATGTCGTCCGTGCCGAGCGCGGCTACCTGCCTGGAGCCGAGGGCACCCAGTTGCGCGGTGGTGAGCGCTTCGACCTGCGCTGTCGAAAGGGCCGCGATCTGGTCGCTCGTCATGCCGGAAACGCCGGCTGCGCCGAGCGCGGCGATCTGGTTCGTCGTCAGGGCGGCGAGCGTCGCCGTCGAAAGACCGGAGATGGCGCTGGAGCTGATGGCGGCCATGTCGGCAAGCGAGAAGGTGGCGAGCTTGCCCGTATCGAGGGCGGCAAGCTGGCGGGAGCTGAGCGCGGCGACCTGTGTGGACGTGAGGGCTTCGGCCTGGGCGCTGGTGAAGGCGGCGACCTGCTCGGGCGTGAGGCCCGCAATGGCGCTGGGGCTCAGCGCGGCGATCTGCGCCGGCGACAGCGTCATGATGTAGCTCGGGCCGAGAATCGCGATCTGCCGCGCGCCGAGGGCGCGGACCTGGTCCGGCGACAGGGCGTCGATCTGCTCGCTGGTGAAGGCGGCGATCTGGCGGGGATCCAGTCCGCTGATGGCGCCCGTGCTGAGGGCGGCGATCTGCGCGGTGGTGAGCGCGGCGACGGCGGCCGTCGTGAGGCCGCCGATGGCCGATGAACCGATAGCGGCGATCTCGCGGGGCAGGAAGGTGGCGATCTCGTCGGTGGAGAAGGCGCCGAGCTGCTCGGCGCTCAGCGCGCCGATCTGGCTGCTCGTCAGCGCTTCGGCCTGCGCGAGGCTGAGGGCGGCGATCTGCTTCGTCGTCATGCCCGGCACGCCGGTGGAGCTGATGCCGGCGATCTGCGCGGTCGAAAGCGCCGCGATCATGTCGGTCGAAAGGCCGGTAATGGCGCTTGCGGAGATGGCGCCGATCTCTTCCACGGAGAAGGTGGCGATTTCCTCGGGTGCGAAGGCGGCAAGCTGCGCGCCGCTCAGCGCGCCGATCTGGGCTCGGGTCAGCGCCTCGCTCTGGGCAAGGCCGAGGGCGGCGATCTGCTGGGTGGTCATCGCGGCGATGGCGGCGGTGCTGAAGGCGGCGATCTGCGCCGTGGAGAGCGAAGCGATGGTTGCCGCCGACAGGCCACGGATGGCCGTGGCGCTGATCATCGAGATTTCCCTCGTGGTGAAGGTGGCGAGATCGTCGGTGCCGAATTCGGCGATCTGGTCCGGGTTGAGCGCGCCGATCTGGGCGCTGTTCAGCGCCTCGGCCTGCGCGGTGCTGAGCACCGAGAGCTGGCGCGAGGTGAAGCCGGCGATGCTGCTCGCATTGAGGGCGCCGATCTGGGCGGTGGTGAGGGCGGCGATCTTGTCCGTGCCGAAGGCCGGGATCTGCGCGGAGGTGAGGGCGGCCATCTGCTTCGTGCTGAGCGCGCCGATCTGGCCGGAGCTGAGCGCGGCGATCTGGCTGGCGGTGAGACCCGAAATGCCCGATGCGTTGAGCGCGGCGATCTGGGACGTCGACATGGCGGCAACGTCGCTGGCATTGAGCGCCGTGACCTGGCCGGAGGTCAGCGCGCCGACCTGGGCTGTGGTGAGGGCGGCGACCTGGCTCGGGCTGAGCGCGCCGATCTGGCCCGGCTGCAGCCCGGCGACGGCGGCCGCGCTAAGGGCGGCGATCTGTTCGGACGAGAAGGCCTTGACGTCGTTGTCGAGGGCGGCGGCCTGCGCGGCTGTCAGCACCTTGAGCTGCGCGGTGGAAAGCTGGCCGACCTGCAGCGAGCTGAGGGCCTCGATCTGGGCGGCCGTCAGGCCGGTGAAGGAGGCGGTGGTGATGGCGGCGATCTGTGCGGAGGTCAGCGCGGCGAAGGTGCCCGGCGCAAAGCCCGAGACCGCCCGATTGGTGAGGGCGGCGATCTGTTCGGACGACAGCGCCCGGACGTCCTGCGGGTCGAGCGCCGAGAGTTGCGTGGACGTGAAGGCGTTGATCTGCGCGGTGGTGAGCGCCGCAAGCTGGGCGGTGGAGAGCGCATCGACCTGATCGGCGGTCATGGCGGCGAGCGCCGTGCGGTTCAGGGCGACGATCTGGCTGGTGCTGAGGCCGGCCAGGGCTTCGCCCCTGAGGCCCATGATGGACTGGTTGGACAGGGCGGCGATGTCGTCCGTGGTCATCTTGGCCAGCTGGGTGGTGCCGATGGCGGCCACCTGGGCGGAGGTCAGGGCCTTGACCTGGGCCGATGTGAATGCCTCGACCTGCGCGGTCGACAGCGCCTCGATCTGGTCGGGCCTGAGGCTCGGAATGATGTTGGTGGCGATGGCCGCGATCTGCGCCGGTGTCAGCGCAGCGAGGAAGCCGGGCTCCAGGCGGGTGATCTGCGTCGGAGAGAGGCCGCCGATCTGCGTGGCGGTCAGTGCGGCGATCTGGGCGGCGGAAAGGGCGGCAAGCGTCGCGGTGCTGAGGCCGGGAACGGCCTTGGCGTTGATCGCCGCCATGTCCTCGGGGCTGAATTCGGCAATGCCTTCAGGGCCGAGTGCCGTCAGCTGGCGGGCGCTCATGGCGCGCACCTGGTCGGGCGTGAATGCCTCGACCTGAGCGGCGCTGAGGGCGGCGATCTGCGCGGTGGAAAGGCCGCCGACGACGTTCGGGCTCAATTCGGCGATCTGCTCCGGCGTCAGCGCGGCAAGCGCCGAGGTCGGCAGGCCCATGATGGCCTTGCTGCTGATCGCGGCGATCTGTTCCGGCGAAAGGTCGGCAAGCGCGGCCGGATCGATGGCGGCAAGCTGGCCGGAGGTCAGCGCGGCGACCTGCACGGTCGACAGCGCCTCGATCTGGAGAGTGCTCAGCGCGCGCATCTGGGCCGGTGCGAGGGCGGCGAGCGCGGCGGTGGAGAGGGCGGAGATCTGTTCGGGCGAAAGATTCGCGAGGGCCGCCGAGCTGATGCCGGAAACGGCGCGGTTCTGCAGCGCGGCCATGTCGGCCGTCGAGAAGGTCCCGAGCGCGTCGGCGGAAAGCGCGCGAAGCTGCGTCAGGTTCATCGCCCGCACCTGCGCGGGCGTGAAGGCTTCGACCTGTTCGGTGCCGAGGGCGGCGATCTGGTTGGAGCGCAGAACGCTGATCTGGGCCGTGGTCAGCGCCATGATCTGTTCCGTGCTGAGCCCTGCCAGCGCATCGGTGCCGATGCCGACGACGGCATTGTTCTGGATCGCCGCGATATCGGCGTTGGAGAAGGTGCGCAGGGCATCGGCGCTGAAGGCCCCCATCTGGGCAGCCGTGAGCGCCCTGATCTGGGTCGGGTTGAGCGCTTCGGCCTGTTCCTCGCTGAGGGCGGCGATCTGCTTCGACGTCAGGCCGGCGATGGTCTTGACGGGAAGCAGTGCGATCTGCTCGGGCGTCAGGCCGGCAATGGCATCGGTGCTGAGGCCGGAGAGCGCGTTTGCCGAAAGCGCGGCGATATCCTGCGGGGAAAAGACGGCGATGTCGTCGCTGTCGAAGGCGGCAAGTTGCTGGGCGGTGAGGCCGCGCACCTGTTCCGGCTGGAAGGCCTCGATCTGCTCGCGGCTCATGGCGTCGATCTGGTCGGCGGTCAGGCCCCGGACCGCGCTGCTGGAAAGCGCGGCGATCTGGGTCAGGGAAAGGGCTTCGACACTGTCGGTGGTCAAGGCGGCGATCTGCCGGGCGTCAAGGGCGCCGATCTGCGCCAGCGTCAGGGCGCCGATCTGTTCGCTGCTGAGGGCTGCAAGCGCCGCCGGGCTCAGGCCCTTGATGGCCTTGGCGGATATGGCGGCGATATCTTCGGGGGACAGTTCCTCGATCGTGCTGGCGCTGAAGGCCGAGATCTGCGCGGCGTTCAGCGAGCCGATCTGCACCGGCGTCAGGGCCGCCACCTGCTCGGGCGTGAATGCGGCGACCTGTGCGGTCGTTAGGCCGGGGATCGCCTGCGGGCTGAGGGCGGCGATGAATTCGGGAGAAAGCGCCGCGATCTTGTCGGTGCCGAGGCCCGAGAGCGCGCGACTGGAAATGGCGGCGATATCCTCCGGCGAGAAGGTTTCGAGATCGTCCGCGCCAAGGGCGGCGATCTGCCCGGCGGAGAGTGCGCCGACCTGCTGGGGCGAGAGCGCTTCGATCTGGTCGGTGTTGAGCGCGCCGATCTGCCAGGATGCAAGGCCCGTGATGGCGCTCGTGCTGAGGGCGGTGATCTGTGCTTCGGAGAAGGCCTCAAGCGCACTCTTGCTGAGTGCCGCGATCTGTGTGGGCTTCAGCAGGGCGATCTGGTCGGTCGTCATCGCCCGGATCTGGTCCGGCGTGAGCCCGGCCGCCTGCGCCTGGGTGAGACCGGCCATGGCAAGGGGCGTGATGGCGGCGATCTGCTCGCTGGAAAGCGCCGCGAAGGCCGCCGTGCCGAGGCCCTGCACGGCCTTGTAGCTGATCGCGGCCATGTCCTCGTTGGAGAAGGTCACGAGGTCGGCGGTGGAGAAGGCGGCGATCTGGGCCGCACTGAGGCCGCGGATCTGCGAGGCGGTCAGCGCCTCGGCCTGTTCGGGCGAAAGCCAGCCGAGCTGTCCGGCACTCATGGCGGCGATCTGGTTCGACGTGAGGCTTTCGATCTGGCCGGTGGAGAACCTGTTGAGCATGCCGATCTGGTCGAGCGACAGGCCGACGATGGCGCTCTGCGAGATCGCGCCGATCTGCCCGGCGCTGAGGATGCCGATGTCGTCCGTCTCGAGCGCGGCGATCTGTCTCGAGGAGAAAGCGCCGATCTGACTGGAGGAAAGCGAGGCGACGTCTTCCGTCGTCCAGCGCTGGATCGCGTCCGTCGTGAGCTGCCGAATCTGGCTGAGGCTGAGCGAAGAAACGATCGACGTCATGGCAAAGTCCTGGAAAAACAAACGAAGAAAACACACGATCTGGCAGCCTGCTCGATACAGGGATGAGCTTGCCTGAACCTGTAGGTGTGGCTTCGCCTGCCGGACGCGCGCTGCGTTTGCCGGGCGGGTTACCTTGCGCGGCGCATCGTCCCGCAGGAATGGCGCACCACCCCGGCGATCTCGCGCAGCTGACGGGCGAGCGGCGTCGAGTTGCGCCAGACCATGCCGATGGTGCGCGAGGGGGAGGGCGGCGGGAAACGGGCGATGGAAACTGGTGCCGAACGCGTTTCCACCGGCACGGCCATTTCCGGGATCAGCGTGACGCCGATCCCGGCGCCCACCATCTGCACGAGCGTGGAGAGCGAGCTGCCCTCCATGATCTCCCGCGGCCGCGCCGAGCCGATGCGGCAGAAAGAAAGCGCCTGCTCGCGGAAACAGTGACCTTCCTCAAGCAGCAGGAGCCGCATTTCACGCAGGGCATCCCGTTCGGGTACCGGCCGGCCCTCGTCGTCGCTGTGGCGGACCAGCACGAAATCCTCCTCGAACAGCTTGAGTTCGGTGAGCGAGGGTTCGGAGACCGGCAGCGCCACGATGGCAAGATCGAGTTCGCCCTGCAGCAGCTCCTGGAGGAGCCTTGCCGTCTGCGTTTCGCGCACGTCGATCTGAATACCGTCGAAGGCGGAGGTGAGATCGTTTATGATGGCGGGCAAGAGATAGGGCGCGACGGTAGGGATGATGCCGATCCTCAGCCGCGCAAGGAAGGGATTGCGTGCGGCGCGGGCAAGTTCCCCCAGTTCATCCACAGCCCTCAGGATGTCGCGGGCGCGGTGGGCGAAGGTCTCGCCGAAGGCGGTCAGTTTCACGTCCCGGGCGCTGCGCTCGAACAGATCGTTGCCAAGTTCCGCCTCCAGCTCCTTGATTTGCATGGAGAGCGCGGGCTGGGAGATGGCGCAGGCCTCGGCGGCAAGCCGGAAGCGGCCATGCCGGGTCAGGGCCTCGAAATAGCGAAGCTGCTTGAGCGTAAGGTTCGTCATAATGAAAACTTATCGTAGCGATCAGTAAATCCAACTTAAATTTATCACACGCTTCGGATATGAGGAACACAAGGCAAGCGCTTCCTCTGGAAAGCCTGACCACCGACACAACAGGAGAAAACCATGGACCAGAAAACTGACACCGCCGGCAAGTGTCCCGTCGCCCATTCGGTAACCAAGGGTCGGTCGAACCGCGACTGGTGGCCGAACCAGCTGGACGTTCAGGTCCTGCACACCCATTCCAATCTCTCCGATCCGATGGGCAAGGACTTCGACTATGCCGAAGCCTTCAAGTCGCTCGACCTCGACGCGCTGAAGCAGGACCTTCGCGCGCTGATGACCGATTCGCAGGAATGGTGGCCGGCCGACTTCGGTCACTATGGCGGCCTCTTCATCCGCATGGCCTGGCACTCCGCCGGCACCTACCGCACCACCGACGGCCGCGGCGGCGCCGGTCAGGGCCAGCAGCGGTTCGCCCCGCTGAACTCGTGGCCAGACAACGTCAACCTCGACAAGGCCCGCCGCCTGCTGTGGCCGATCAAGCAGAAATACGGTAACAAGATCTCCTGGGCCGACCTTCTGATCCTCACGGGCAATGTCGCCCTCGAATCCATGGGCTTCAAGACCTTTGGCTTCGCCGGCGGCCGCGCCGATGTCTGGGAGCCGGAAGAGCTTTACTGGGGCCCGGAAAACACCTGGCTCGGCGATGAGCGCTATAGCGGCGAGCGCCAGCTTGCCGAACCGCTCGGCGCCGTGCAGATGGGTCTCATCTACGTCAATCCGGAAGGCCCGAACGGCAATCCGGACCCGCTCGCCTCGGCCCGCGACATCCGCGAGACCTTCGCCCGCATGGCGATGAACGACGAAGAGACTGTGGCGCTGATCGCCGGCGGTCACACCTTCGGCAAGACGCACGGCGCGGGCGAAGCCACCCATGTCGGCGCCGATCCGGAAGCCGGCGACCTGGAAGCCCAGGGCCTCGGCTGGAAGAGCACGTTCAATTCGGGCGTCGGCAAGGACGCGATCGGCAGCGGTCTCGAAGTCACCTGGACGTCCACGCCGACCAAGTGGAGCAACAACTTCTTCTGGAACCTGTTCGGCTACGAATGGGAACTGGAAAAGAGCCCGGCCGGCGCGCACCAGTGGGTCGCCAAGGGCGCCGGCGCGACGATCCCGGACGCGTTCGATTCGTCGAAGAAGCATCTGCCGCGCATGCTCACCTCCGACCTCGCGCTGCGGTTCGATCCGATCTATGAGGCGATCTCGCGCCGGTTCCTGGAAAACCCGGACCAGTTCGCCGATGCCTTCGCCCGCGCCTGGTTCAAGCTGACTCATCGCGACATGGGTCCGAAGGCCCGCTACCTCGGCCCGGAAGTTCCGGCCGAAGACCTGATCTGGCAGGATGTCATCCCGGCCGTCGACCACCCGTTGGTTGACGCGAAGGATATCGCCGACCTCAAGGCCAGGGTTCTCGCCTCGGGTCTCTCGGTGCAGGAACTGGTCTCCACGGCCTGGGCTTCCGCCTCGACCTTCCGCGGTTCCGACAAGCGCGGCGGCGCCAATGGCGCGCGCATCCGCCTTGCCCCGCAGAAGGACTGGGAGGTCAACCAGCCGGAACAGCTCGCCAAGGTTCTCGGCGTGCTGGAAGGCATCCAGGCGGACTTCAATGCGGCCCAGACGGGTGGCAAGAAGATCTCGCTCGCCGACCTCATCGTGCTGGCGGGTGCCGCGGGTGTGGAAAAGGCGGCGAAGGCCGGCGGCCATGATGTCACCGTGCCCGTCACGCCCGGCCGCATGGATGCATCCGACGCGCAGACTGACGTCGCATCCTTCGCGGCGCTGGAACCCCGCATCGATGGCTTCCGCAACTACGTGAACGCCAACCGCATGCAGTTCATGAAGCCCGAGGAAGCGCTGATCGACCGCGCCCAGCTGCTGACCTTGACCGCGCCGGAACTGACGGTTCTCGTCGGCGGCCTGCGCGTTCTGACGGCCGGCCAGCCGGAGCACGGCGTCCTCACGACCCGTCCGGAAGCGCTGACGAACGACTTCTTCGTCAACCTGCTCGACATGGGCACCGTCTGGTCGCCCGTCGCCGGCCAGCAGGGCGTCTATGAAGGCCGCGACCGCAAGACGAACGAAGCCAAGTGGACCGGCACCCGCGTCGACCTGGTCTTCGGCTCGCACGCCCAGCTGCGCGCCTTCGCGGAAGTCTATGGCTCGGCCGACGCCGGCGAGAAATTCGCCCGGGACTTCGTCGCCGCCTGGACCAAGGTGATGAACCTGGACCGTTTCGATCTGGCCTGATCGACCCGGTTTGCCGAGAAAGACGCCGCGGATATCCTCCGCGGCGTTTTCTTTTGTCAGAGCGCCGCGGCGATCTTCAGGCCCTCGTAGACGGCTTCCTCGGCGGTGCGTGGGGCAAGGCTGTCGCCGATGACGTGCACTTCGGGCACGAGATCGCGCAGCGCCTCGCTAAGATCGTCCACCGGTTCGTGGCCGAGACAGAGCACGAGGGTTTCCACCTCCTCGAAGAGGATCGGCTCGCCACTGGTGGCGTGCTGCATGTAGAGCGTGCCGCCGTCGCCGCCATAGAGGCGGGCATAGGGCGTGACGCGCACGCCGATACGGTGCAGTTCGGCGGCAATGTTGTCGCGCACATAGAGCGGTAGCAGCTCGCCGGCATGGGTTCCATTGACGGCGAGATCGACGCTGCAGCCCTGGTTGGTCAAGAGTTCTGCGATACCCGGGCCGATCCAGTCGCAGCGCCAGTCTGCAACGACGACGCGCCCGCCCGTCTTGACCTCCTTGCGCAGCACCTGCCAGGCATCGACCACCTGGATGCTGTCATCGATGGGGATCTCCGGCCGATAGGGTCGCGCGCCCGTCGCGAGGATCACCGCATCAGGCCGTTCCGCCGCGACGAGCGCCGGGTCGATGCGCACGCCGCGCTGGACGCGGACATTGGCGAGCGCAACCTCGTGGGACAAATTGGTGACGATGCCGCCGAATTCCGCGCGGCGCGGCAATTGCTGGGCAAGAAGCGCCTGCCCGCCGAGCTGGCCGGCCGCTTCATAGAGCGTGACCTTGTGGCCGCGCGCAGCGGCGACCGCGGCCGCCTTCAGCCCCGCTGGCCCGCCGCCGACGACCATGACGGATTTCGGCCTTGCGGCCGGCGTCAGCGTCCCGAATGCCAGCTCGCGGCCGGTTTCGGGATGCTGGATGCAGGAGATCGGCACGCCGCGATGGAAATGGCCGATGCAGGCCTGGTTGCAGGCGATGCAGGCGCGGATGTCGTCGGTACGGCCCTCCTGCGCCTTGCCGGGCATGTCGGGGTCGCAGATCATCGCCCGTGTCATGCCGCAGACATCGGCCGCGCCGCTGGCGATGACCGTCTCGGCCTCCTGCGGCTGATTGATGCGGCCGGTCAGGAACACGGGAACAGTCAGTTCCTTGCGGAACCGCGCGGCATCGCCCGCAAGATAGGCGGCGCGATAGGCCATGGGCGGCACGATATGCACCGCGCCGCCGAGCGAGGCGGAGGTGCCGGCGGTAACGCTGACATAGTCGAGCAGCGGTTCCAGCCGGCGGCAGATTTCCAGCGCCTCGTCGTCGGCCAGCCCCGCCTCGTCCCGTTCGCCGCTGCTGATGCGCATGCCGATGACGAAATCGTCCGAGGTCGCCGCGCGCATGGCCGAAAGCGCCTCGGCGGCAAAACGCAGCCGGTTTTCCAGCGTGCCGCCATAGGCGTCCGTGCGGCGGTTGACGCGGGCGTTGAAGAACTGCGCCGGCAGATAGCCGTGGCTCGCGACGAACTCCACGCCATCGACGCCGGCCGCATGCATGCGCCGGGCCGCTGCGGCATAGCCGGCGACGATCTCGTCGATCATGCGCTTGTCGAGCGCGCGCGGCATGACGCGGAACCGTTCGTTCGGCGAGACGGATGGCGCATAGGCGACGGTCAGGAGGCCGTCGCCGCCCTCCATGATCTCGCGGCCGGGATGGAAGAGCTGCGAGAAGAGGACGCAGCCGTCCGCATGACAGAGGTCCGCAAGCCGGCGATAACCCGCAATGCAGTCGTCCTCCGTCGCCATCAGCATGTGCGAGGTGTATCGCGCCGTCTCGTGCACGCCCGCCACCTGGCTGACGATCAGCCCCGCGCCGCCCTTCACGCGGGCGGCGTGATAGGCGAGCAGGGCCTCGTTGACGAGGCCGTCGGTCGGCAGCGTCGTATCATGGCCGCTCGACATGATGCGATTCTTCAAGACGACGCCGCGGATCTTCAGCGGCTGGAAGAGATGCGGGAAGGCGTCGGTCATCGTCAGATGCCGCCGGCGACCATGGTGTAGATCTTGCGCGTGCGCTCGTGGATCGTCCATTCGCCGCGCCAGCCGTGCGGCAGCACGAACATCTCGCCCGCGCCGATGTCGCGGCTGGTGCCGTCGCCGTTGTGCAGCGTCACGCGGCCGGTGAGGATATGGCAGATCTCTGCGATCTTGGTGCGGTCGGCGGTGAAGCGGCCGGGCGTGCATTCCCAGATGCCGGTCTCCATGTTGCCGTCCGGGCTCGTCCAGAGCACGGCGGTCGCCTCCTGCTGCTCACCCTCGAAGGAGGTGGGCTTGGGCGCGAAGGCGCCGATATCGAGGCTGAGGAGATCGCCGAAATTCTCGACATGGATCATGGGACTATTCCTTTGAGACTATCAGTGGCCGGTAATGCGGTCGGCGATGGCCGCGAGCCGCGAGGTGTGTGGCAGGCCGGCGAATTCGCGTTCGTCGGCAATGCGATATAGCTGGTACATGGAATGCACGCCAAGCCAGCGGAACGGCTCCGGCTCCCATTTGCGCACCGTGCGATTGACCCAGGGCAGGCGCGTCAATTCGGTGTCGCGGCCGAGCACGAGGTCGGTCAGCGTGCGACCGGCAAGGTTGGAGGAGGAGACGCCGAGGCCGACATAGCCGCCCGCCCAGCCGATGCCGCTCGCCCGGTCGAAGCCGGCGGCCGTGCACCAGTCGCGCGGCACGCCAAGCACGCCGCACCAGGCGTGGTCGATCTTCAGCGATTTCGTCTGCGGCAGCAGGCGGGTGAGGATAGCGTGCAGCGCATCGATGGTCGCCTGCTGCGTCTGGCCGTTGACATCGGTCTTCGAGCCGAAGCGATAGGGCACGCCGCGCCCGCCCATGGTGATGCGGCCCTCGCGGGTGCGCTGGGCGTAGCAATAGGCATGGGCGGCGTCGCCGAGCAGTTCATGGCCCGCCCAGCCGATCTCTTCCCAGAGCTGTTCCGGAACCGGTTCGGTGACGATCTGCGCGCTGTTGAGCGGCAGCCAGGTGCGTTCCTCGCCGGGGAAGCCCGCGGTAAAGCCTTCCGTCGCGCGGATGATGACGGGTGCGCGCACCGTGCCGCGCTCGGTCGACACGCGGCCTTTCTCGAAACCCGTGACGGCGGTGCCCTCGTAAATCGAAACGCCGAGGCCCTCGACCACCTTGGCAAGCCCGCGCACCAGCTTGGCCGGCTGCACGCGCGCCGTGTCGCGGATCACGAAGCCGCCCTGGACATTGGCGATGTTGATGCGCTTCGCCGCCTCCGCGGCGGATAGCATCTGCAAGCGCTCGGCCGGCATCTGCCAGTCGAGGTAGAACTGGTACTCCTCGCGAGCTCGCGCGAGCTGCGGTGCATTGGTGGCGACGGTGAGGTTGTCGGTGCGGATGATATCGGCGTCGATGCCCTCGGCCTCGGTGACGCGGATCACCTCGTCCACCGTGCCGGCCATGGCGCGCTGCATGCCGATGACCGCCTCGCGGGTCGAGGTCTTCAGGTATTTTTCACGCGACCAGCCGAAGCCGCCGGAAAGCCAGCCGCCATTGCGACCCGAGGCGCCGAAGCCGGCGAATTCGCGCTCGACGACGACGATGTCGAGGGCCGGATTGGCCTTCTTCAGATAGTAGGCGGTCCACAGGCCGGTATAGCCGGCGCCGATGATGCAGACATCGGCGTCGCGGTCACCCGGAAGGGACGGGCGCTTTTGGGGAATGCCGCCGATATCGGCATACCAGAAGGAGATGTTGCCGTTGGTCTTGACGTCCATGGGATGTGCTTTCGGTTCAGGTCAGCGTCACGTCGGCGCTGGCATCGTCGGGGAGGAGGATGAGATCGGCAGGGGTGAAGGCGATGTCGACGGCATCGCCGATGGCAAAATCGGCCGCGCCGAGCGGGCTGCGCACGACCGCCACGGTGCCGTCCTTCAGTTTCACCTCGTATTTCGAGCCGGAGCCGAGATAGATCGCCTCTGCGATGGTGCCGGAGAGGCGGTTTTCACCGGCAATGGTCTCTGCGCCGGGGCGTTTCAGCGCCACGCGCTCGGGCCGGAGCAGGATGACGGGACGCGCATCGCCGGCAAGGCGACCGTTCGCAAGAACCTTCTGGCCGGCAATCGTCATGACCGTGTCGTTGCCCATGGCCTCGGCCGCGCCGCGCAGCACGGTGGATTCGCCGATGAAGCGGCCGACGAAGAGCGTTGCCGGATTGTCGTAGAGTTCGCGGCCGGTGCCGATCTGCTCGATGCGTCCGCCATTAAAGACGGCGATGCGGTCCGACAGCACCAGCGCCTCTTCCTGGTCGTGGGTTACGTAGACGAAGGTGGTGCCGAGTTCGCGGTGGATGCGCTTGATCTCCAGCTGCAGCCATTCGCGCAGCTTCTTGTCGAGCGCGCCGAGCGGCTCGTCCATCAGGAGAAGCGGCGGATCGAAGACGAGAGCGCGAGCCAGGGCCACGCGCTGCTGCTGGCCGCCGGAGAGCTCGTTCGGGTAGCGATGGGCGAAGTCCGCCATCTTCACCATGTCGAGCGCGCGTCTGACCCTCTTCTCCCGGTCGTCGCCCTTGATGCCGCGCAGCGCCAGCGGATAGGCGACATTCTTGCCGACGGTCATGTGCGGGAAGAGCGCATAGTGCTGGAAGACGACGCCGATATTGCGCTTGTGCGAGGGCAGGCCGGTGACGCTCTTGCCGCCGATCTCCAGCGAGCCGGAGCTGATGTCGGTGAAGCCGGCGATGAGGTTCAGCGTCGTCGTCTTGCCCGAGCCCGAGGGGCCGAGCAGCGTCATGAACTCGCCGGGGCGGATATGCAGATCGATATCCTTCAGCGCCGTGAAGGCGCCGTAACGCTTGGAGGCCTTGCGGATCTCGATGGCGGCGCCGGCGGAGCGTTGGGGTGCGGTCATGGGTCAGGTCCTTCCGCGGCGCATGCCGAAGAGCAGGCCGGCAATGATGATGAGCGACGTTGCCAGGAAGAGCAGGGTGCCGACGGCGGCGACGGTCGGGTCGGCATCGCGCGTGATCGACGTGTAGATCTGCACCGGCAAGGTCTTGAGATAGGGGCTTGTGATGAACAGGGCGACGATGATCTCGTCGAAAGACGTGATGAAGGCGAAGAGCGCGCCCGACAGCACGCCCGGCAGGATCAGCGGCAGCGTGACCGTGCGGAACACCGTCAACCGGTTCGCGCCGAGGCTGGCGGCGGCGGTTTCCAGCCGCCGGTCGAAGACTTCGAGGCTCGCCTGCACGGCGATCAGCACGAAGGGGATGGCGAGCATGGTATGCGCCAGAACGAAGCCGGTGACGGTGCCGACGAGATGGGCGTCGAGATAGACCGCATAGATGCCGATAGCCAGCACCACGCCGGGAACGACCATCGGGGTGATCAGCAGCGCGCGCAGCAGCCCCCCGGTGCGTGCGGCGGCGCGGGTGACGCCGAAGGCGGCGAGCGTGCCGACGACCGTGGCGACGACGGCGACGATGAGGGCGATGATCAGCGAATTGGTGAAGCTCGTCGTCCAGTCCGGGTTGGAGAAGAAGTTCGCGTACCATTGCCAGGAGAAACCGTCCGGCGGGAAGGCGAGCGACTTGTTGCCGTTGAAGGACATCGGGATCACCACCAGCGTCGGCGCGAGCAACAGCACGGCGACGAGCAGGCAGAAGAGACCGAGGAGGATGCGGGGAAGGGCGGACATGGTTCAGGCCTCCCTGCGCGACGAGGCGTGCTTCTGGCGCATCAGCGGAGCGGCGATGGCGAGCAGCACGAAGGTGGCGACGAGCAGCACCACGCCCATGGCGCCGCCACGGCCCCAGTTGAGCAGGCTCAGCACCTGGTTCTGCACCAGCGAGGAGAGCATCGTGCTGCGCGGACCGCCGAGCAGTGCCGGGGTGATGTAGAAGCCCAGCGACAGGATGAAGACGATGATGACGCCGGCATAGACGCCGGGCAGCGACAGCGGCACGTAGATCTGCAGGAAGGCGCGCCAGGGCTTTGCCCCGAGGCTGCGGGCGGCCTGCAGGAGACGCGTGTCGATGCCTTTCATGACGGAATAGATCGGCAGGATCATGAAGGGCAGCAGCACCTGCGTCATGCCGATGATGACGCCGGGCAGCGTGCGGATGAGCTTGACCGGCGACAGGCCGACGCCGCGCAGGAAGGAGTTGATGACGCCGGAATCCTGCAGGAGGATGACCCAGGCGAGCGTGCGCACCACGCCGCTCAGCCAGAAGGGCACGAGCACGCAGAGAATGAGGGCGAGCCGCACGTTCTTGCCGACGATGGTCATGGCATAGGCGTAGGGGTAGGCGCAGATCAGCGAGACGAGCGTCACCCAGGCGGCGACGACGAAGGTGCGCTGCAGGACGGTGCGGTTCACCGCGGACTGGAAGAACCAGACATAGTTGTCGATGCCGGTGGCCGGATCGGTAAACGAGCGCCATACGACGATGGCGAGCGGATAGGCGAGCACGAGGAGCAGCACGAGGACGGCGGGCGCGGCCAGCCAGACCGCGCCGCGCGGTCGCCATCGTGCCGGAAGGGCCGGTCTGTCGGACATGTCGGTCAAGGTCGTCTCCCGTGGTTCGTCTGCGGCCGTGTCACCCCGCCCTGGCCGCAGGCCAGGACGGGGTTTCTGCATTCAGTCCTCAGTTGCCCGAGAGCAGCGCGTTCCACTTCTCGGCGGCGAGGTCGAAGTTCTTCACCCAGAACGGAATGTTCTGCTGGTAACCCTGGGCGATGCGCTCCGGCGTCGAGGTGAGGAAGGCGGCCGTCGCGTCGTCGACCTTCGGCTTGGCGTCGAGATTGATCGGCGTATAGGAGGTCTTTTCAGTCAGGATCTCCTGCGAGCGCTGGCCGAGATAGGCGTTGAGCAGCGCATAGGCCGCATCGGTGTCCTTGACGCCGACCGGAATGGTCATCTGATCCATGACGACCAGCCAGTCCTGCCAGACGGGGGCATAGGCGGCGCCGTTCTTTACTGCGGTCATGGCGCGGCCCGTCCACATCATGATCATGTCGGCTTCGCCGGATTCGGCAAGCTGCTGGGATTCGGCGCCCGTCTTCCAGTAGATCGTGTCAGGGCCGAGATCACGCAGCTTCTGGATGCCCTTCTCGATGTCGTCGGCCGTCATGGCCTTCGGATCGCCGCCGGTCGCCTTGAAGGCCTGCTCGATCAGGCCGCCGGTCGGATCGCCGCTGCCATCGACGGCGCGGGTGCCGGGGAACTTCTCCGTATCGAAGAAATCGAGCCAGTTCTTCGGCGGGTTGTCCTTGTAGGTCTCGGTCTTGTACATCAGGACGACGCCGTAGTTCATGGCCGGAACCGAGCATTCGCCGACCTGGCCCGGCGGGATCTTCGAGACGTCGAGCTTGGAGAAGTCGAGTTTCTGGAACAGCGTGCCGCAATGAACATAGGGCGGCAGGTCGGCGGTATCGACGACGTCCCAGGTGACGTTGCCGGCATCGACCTGGGCCTTCAGCTTGGCGATTTCCGTCGGCCCGTCATTGAGCAGCGTCACGCCGGATTTCTCCACGAATTCCTGCAGGGCGGCGACCTGGCCGTCCTGGTAGATGCCGCCATAGGAGACGAAGGTCAGCGTCTTGCCCTTGAGCGAGCCTTCCGCCACCGCGCCGGCCACCGGCTTTTCCTGTGCAAGCACCGGCAACGCCAGGGCGCACGTCATCGTCAGGGCGAGAGCCCTCGAAAATTTCCTCATCGCTGATTACTCCCAGTAGCGCTCGCTTCCAGTTGTTCCCGCCGCGGCTACGAGCCGGGCCGTGGCAGGTATTGGTCGAGGTCGGCCGCCACGCTGGTGGGCGGGGCGATCATCCAGATGACTTCCGCCGGTTCCGTGCCGATGTTTTCGGTCTTGTGCGGAACCGAGCTTGGATATTCGATGCTGTCGCCGGCCGACAGCACATGGCGCTCGTCGCCGAGGGTGAGTTCGACCGTTCCCCGGATGACGAAGAAAAGCTCGTGCGAGTCGCCGTGGCTGTAGGGTTTTGCACCCGTCGAGCCGCCGGGATCGAACTCGCCGATATAGACTTCCATGTCGCGGATCGGCCGGCGCGTCAGCAGCATCTTGCGATAGCCCTCGGCCGGCGGCAGCGCCGGACGTTCGGCCTTGCGCAGGACGCGGCCGACAGGCGGCTCGGCATCCTCGAAAAGGTCGGTGAGGCTGATGCCGAGCGCCTCGGCGATGCGCATCAGCGTGCTGATGTTGACGCCGCTGAGGCCGCGTTCGAGCTGGCTCAGGAAACTCGCCGTCGTGCCCGTGGCCTCGCCGAGTGCGCGGAGCGACATGCGGCGCGCGGTGCGGAAGGTCTTCACCTTCTCGCCGACGGCCCCCTGTTTCGCTGACGCAGTCACGAAATCGTCCATGGGTCACTCCTCACTTAACAACATATTAAGTGGCGAGCGGATTAGCAACCGCGAATTTGGCGTTCGGGCGATTTTGTTTGAATCTACTCCGTCGTGGCCCGCAGCGCGCGCATGATCTCGTCGGCGAACATGGAGGCGGCGAGCGCCGGGCCGCGCTTTTCGCGCTGGACGAGGGAGAGCACGTTCTTGCCGAAGGTGCGGTCGCGGATCTGCACATAGGTCAGAAGGCCGTTGCGCTGTTCTTCCGCGATGTCGAACCGGCTGAGGAAGGCGATGCCGTCGCCGGCGGCGGCGAGGCACTTCATGGCCTCGATGGAATTGGTGAGGAAGGCGGGCTCCACGGCAAGCGCGGCCGCCGCGAAGGCCTCGGCGACGATGCCGTGAATGAGCATGGACTTTTCCGCGAAGATCAGCGGATAGGGTTCGCAGAAGGCGAGCGGCACGGTCTCCATGCCGGCAAGCGGATGTTCGGGCGAGACGACCGCGCCGAGCCGTGTGTCCATCTTCCAGAGGGTTTCGAGTTGCGGCGTTGCCGGCAGGTTGAAGGCGAGGCCGAGATCGGCTTCGCCATCGAGCACGGCCTGCACGATGTCGCGCACGAACATCACGCGGATGGAAATCTTCAGCCGGGGATGGCGGGCGCAGAAGCTCGCCGCCGCCTTCGGCACGATGCCGCCGGCAAGGCCGTTCATGGTGGCGATGATCACCTCGCCGCTCTGCAGGGTCTGGATGTCGCGGATTTCCGCCTCGACCTGGCTGTATTCCTTGATCGTGCGGCGCACATGGGCGAGCAGGATCTCGCCGGCCGGCGTCGGGCGCAGACCGCGCGGCAGGCGCTCGAACAGCGGTTCGCCGATCGCTTCCTCCAATTGCAGCACGTGCTTGTTGATGGCCGAGGGGGCGACGTTCAACCGCTCGCCGGCCGCCCGGATCGATCCCAGCCGGGCCACCTCGTCGATATAGCGCAGCACGCGCGAATGCAGCATGTCGTCCTCCCCTGAGCGCTCTCGAAAAGCGTACGCTCTGCGCGTAAAATACTGCTTTTCGGAAACGGTTCAATCGCGTCTTATGATTTCCAGGAAGCGCGGAGGCAGGAGCCGCCGCTTCGCAAATCGGAGGAAATCGTGAACCAGCACGTGAACATTCAAGAAGCCGCGCATTACGATACGGTGCGGGCGATCTTCGCCATCCTGAACGGGGAGCGCGAGGCGGACCTTCTGCTCAAGAACCTGAACATCCTCGATGTTCACGGCGAGAGCGTCTACAAGGGCTCGATCCTCGTCTATGACAAGCGCATCATCGCGCTCAATCCGGACGAGAGCGTGCTGAAGGTCAAGGAGATCTTCGACGGCAAGGGCCTCTATGCCATTCCCGGTCTGATCGACGCCCATATCCATTTCGAGTCCCAGCTTGCCCATCCGACGGCGCTTGCCGAGGCGATGGTGCCCTGCGGCACGACGACGATCTATTCGGAATGCCTCGACCTTCTGAGCGCGGCGGGAGAGGAAGGCATCGACGCGGCGGAAAGGCTGTTCAAGGACTACGACAAGCTGCCCTACCGCCTCTACGCCTTTGCGCCGGGCAAGAAGACCGCCGCGTCCGTCACCGAGGCGGTGCTGAAGATGGAGCCGGTGATCGGGCTCGGCGAATTCGAGCACTTCACCTATTCTTCCGGCAATGACGACGACTTCCGCAAGGCGGCCTGGCTGCGCGCCCGCGGCGGCTTCATGAACGGCCACTGGGGCGTCACGGCGCTCTCGGACATGATCCTCAACTATCTGCCGGCCATCGGTTGCTCCAACAACCATGACGTCTGGAACGAGAAGGACATCGAGAAGAGCATCCGCTACGGCTTCCCGACGCATATCAAGTTCGGGGTCGGCAGCGCTGAAGTGATCAAGGTCCTGCTGCGCGCCATCGTCGACCGCAAATGGCCGACCGACAATTTCATGCTCTGCACGGACAACATCTCCATCGAGCGCCTGCTGACCATGGGGCACATGGACTGGATCATCTCGCTCTGCGCCGAGATGGGCATCAATCCCATCCATGCGATCAAGATGGCGACCTACAACACGGCGCGCTCCTTCCACATGGAAGACAAGATCGGCTCGCTGACGCCCGGCCGCTTCGCCGATATCGTGCTGACGGACAGCCTGTCGAAGATCAACCCGCTCTACGTCTTCAAGGACGGCGAACTGGTGGCGAAGGATCGCAAGCTGCTGAAGAACGCCGAGATCGACTATTCCGGCATGTGCAAGAAGGGCGTTCCGGGTCTTGCGGACCTGACGGCGGACCAGCTCGACATCGCACCGCTGGAGGTGTCGGAGGATGGCAGTCGTGCGAAGGTCTATCTCTTCGACGTCTACGGCCGCGGCCACGCGAAGTTCTACCAGGAGGTCTGGGTGCCGATGAAGGACGGCCGGATCGTGCCGGAGGTCGACGGTGTGAAATACAGCCGCCTTTCGGTCATCCAGCGCTATGCGAACGGCAAGCGGCATATCGTCAACGGCCTGTTCAAGGGCGTTTCCCTCGACCGCGGCGCGGTCGCCACCTTCTGGCCGGCGCCGAAACCCTATTTCGTCGTGGTCGGCGAGGACAGCGCGGAAATGTGCCATTGCGTGCGCAAGGTCGACACCTATGCCGGCGCCTGCATCGTCACGGAGGACAAGGTGGAGAAGGCGGTGATGCCGCTCGACATCTACGGCGTCATGGCGAACATGACCGTTTCCGAGCTGACGGCGGCGGCGAGCGCCATCGATACGGCGCTGGAGGATCTGGGCAACAGCAATGAGGGCGAGCCTGTCGTCAACAAGCTGCTCAGCCTCTTCATCTCGCTACACCGCTTCCGTTTCATGGCCTGACGGCCGGGGAGGTCCCGACAGGCGTCTCGGCGCCTGTTGGAAACATGAAGTTGCGGATTGACCGGAAGAAGGAGTTCCGGGACACCCGCCTGATGAAATCGACGGAGCGCGGGCGGCCGGGAGTGGGCTAGAGGCCCTGCGCGCCATCCTTGGGAGGAAACCATGGCACACAATGCGGCGGAAGCCGAAATCGTCGATACCGGCAGCCTTACCCGGCGCTGGATCATGTATGTTCTCGGGATCTACATCCTGACCTTCGGCGTGAGCCTCGCCATCCGCGCCGGCGTCGGCATCTCGCCGCAGAGCAGCCTGACGCGCACCATGACGCTCGTCTACACGCCGCTGAGCCAGGGCACGTACAACTTCATCCTCGAGCTCATCATGCTCGGTCTGACCTATCTGGTGCTGCCGAAGGATTTCAAGCTCAAGAACTTCGCATCGCTGATCCCGGCTTTCGTCCTGGCCGTGTTCCTCGATCTCAACCTCAAGCTCACCGAATTCGTCGTGCTGGAGGATTACTATCTTCGGGTCGCGCTCTTGGTCTTCGCCGATGCGGCGCTCGCCTTCGGCCTCTTCCTGATGATCCGCGCCAACCTCGTGCTGATGCCCATCGACATGTTCGTCAACACGATCTTCAAGCGCACAGGCTGGAAGTGGGGCAATATCAAGACCGGTTTCGACTGCACGCTGCTCGTCACTTCGGCGCTGATCGGCCTCGCTTTCCTCGCAGAGATCAAGTTCATCCGTGAGGGCACCATCCTCAACGCCATCCTCGTCGGCCAGTACATCAAGCTCTATTTCTTCCTCTACAAGAAGATGAGCGCGAAGAACGGCGCGTCCGCACCGGGCAAGCTGGAAGCGGCCGCGGAGTAAGGACATCGACGGACGATGAAGGGCGTCCCGAAAGGGCGCCCTTTTCTCGTTACGAAGCGCCGTAGAGGACCGGCATCAGGCCGGCTGCGGCCTTGAAGCGCGCCCAGGACTTTTGCTCAGGCCGCGTCCAGCCGGTTTCGGCCACCGCCGAAAGGCGCGGGAAGACGAGGCGGTCGAAGACCGCGCGGTCTCCCATCGGCTCGGACCAGATGCAGGCCTGCACGCCGAGCAGCCGTTCCCTCTGCGCCGCGCTCCAGCCGGCGACGGGATCGAAGACATAGGTCGCCTCGGCCGTCGAGGAGCCGGCCCAGCTGGCGCCCGGTTCGTCCCAGTCGGGACTTGCCGCCATGTCGAGATAGTAGGCCTGGCCGGGGCAGACGACCATGGTGTAGCCCGCTCCGGCAAGCGCGGCAGAGACATCCATGTCGCGCCAGCCGCAGAGATAGCTCTTGTCCTTGTCGATGACATTGCCGTGTGCCGCCTCTTCCCAGCCGCCGGTGGTGCAGCCTTGCGACGCGAGGAGTGTCTGGACGCGCGCCAGAAAGATCGCCTGCAGCGCCGCCGCGCCGGAGCCTTCGATCGCCTCGGCGAGCGGCGAATGGCTGGTCACGTTCAGCCGGCGGGCGTGGGTTTCCGCCATCGCCGCGCCGCCGATCTCACGCAGCTTCGCGAGCGCCTGCGGCGAGCCCGACCATGCGCCGAGCGGCACCTCGTCCGCCCCGACATGGATGGTCCGGAACGGGAAAAGATCGATCAGCTCGCGGAAGATCGTCTCCAGCGCCTGGTACGTCTCC
The DNA here is from genome assembly GCF_020535545.1 of Roseateles sp. XES5. Classification (NCBI taxonomy): domain Bacteria; kingdom Pseudomonadati; phylum Pseudomonadota; class Betaproteobacteria; order Burkholderiales; family Sphaerotilaceae; genus Roseateles; species Roseateles sp. XES5. Next base: position 124,567 of record NZ_CP084753.1, on the reverse strand, counting down.
TCGCGCGCCGGATTGAGGCAATTGTTCGGGAAGTTCTGGACGGAGTAATAGCTGCCTTTCTCGTCCGGGTCGCGCAGTTCGGGGATCGCCTGTTGCAGGGCGTGGCTGTGGCCAGGCACGTCGATCTCCGGCACGATTTCGATGCCGAGCGCTCCGGCATAGGCGACGATCTCGCGGATGGCGGTTTTCGTGTAGTAGCCGCCGCTCTTTTCCGGCGGGCTGCCGAGGAGCGGCGGGATTGCAAGGCCGTGGCCGCGCCACGCGCCGATTTCGGTAAGGGCGGGATAGGCATCGATCTCCACCCGCCAGGCCTCGTCGTCGGAAAGATGCCAGTGGAAGCGGTTGAGCTTGTTCCAGGCAAGCACGGCCAGCAGTTTCCTGATCTCGGCGGTGCCGTAGAACCGGCGCGCCACGTCGAGATGCAGCCCGCGCCAGCCCATCGATGGCGCATCCGTGACGGTGCCGCCTGTCGGGAAACCGTAGCTCTCGGGGAAAAGATGCGCGCCGCGCCAGATCTGGCCGAGCGTCACGAGGCCGTAGAGGAGACCGGTGCGGCCGGATGCGGTGACGGTGACCTCGTCCCGCGAGAAGGCGAGCGTGTAGGCCTCCCAGGCAAGGCTTTCGTTCCGGTGAAGACGAACCGGACGCCCGCCCTCCGAAATGGGGCGCACGATGCCTTCGGCGGCGAAGAGGTCGTGGACGAGGGATGTGAAGGCCGCGGCGGCGGCTTCGGCCTCCGCTCCATCGGCCATCAGGCAGAGCCCGGCCGGGGAGGCGCCGACGCCGGAAACGGAAACGGCATTGGGCCAGGGAATGACCGAGATCGGCACCGGGGGCCTGGCGGGAACCGGATAGGGCTCGACGCCCCGCTTCGGCGACGCATTTCCGCCCGCGCGGATGGTCGGCGCGGTGGCGACGGTGAGCGTGCCGCCATCGGCAAGGACGAGATAGGCGCCGCGTGCGCCATCCGTCCAGTGCTGGAAGGACCAGCCGAGGTCCCGGAGGCTGATGGTCCAGGTCGCATCGGGTTCGAGTGCGTATCCATCGGGTGGCAGAAGTTCCGTAAAGGTGGAGAGGCGCCTGCCGATGGCGCCGCCTTCCGCGGTGGCGGCGAGGTCCACCTGGCAAGGACCGCTGATGCAGAGCCGGAAATCACGCAGCGTCTCAGCCGAGCGGTTCGTCACGCGCAGCCTGTAGGTCATGGCGGTGTTGTCGCCGGCCGGAATCCAGGTGCTTTCGAGGACGAGGGTCATGGACGATCCCTCAGACCGCAAGCATGCCGGCATAGATGCCGGGAGCGGAATTGGGGATGGGCATCGCGCCGACGGTCTTTTCGTAGAAAGCCGAGGGGCCGACATCGCCGATGATGGCATAGGCATAGCCCATGGTCTTCAGGTCGAAGAGGCTGGCAAGCAACAGGGCATGGCCGATGCCGAGCCCGCGCGCGGCCTCCTCGACGCCGGTCGGGCCGAAGAAGCCGCGGGCAATCGATTCATGGCAGGCAAAGCCAACGAGCCGGTTGGCGCGCGTGGCGATGAAGCAGGTGGGCGGCTGGCGCGTCAGGGCGACCGCGGCCTCGCTTGCCCAGCCGGTCTCGAAGGTGTTTTCCACCCATTCGGTGACGTGCTTCGCCTCGGGGGCGAGCGGGCGGCGGATCGTCACGCCGGCCTGCGCCATGCGGGCGTCGAGGGCAGGGTCAGGGCGCAGCAGCGAGAGGTTGACGAGATAATCCAAGGGAACCCTCCTGTTTGGCGCGAGACGCCCGCATGGTTTCGCCCGATTGCGTCCTGCGGGTCAAGTCGGCCTTCGGGAGGGAGCGCCCGGCCTATTGCTGGTCGAGCGCGCGCGACAGGGTGAGGGCTGCGATGGTGCAGATCGCGCCCGATATCAGGTAGCCGCCGATGAAGATGATGCCGAAGCTGGAGGCAAGGCCGAGCGCGACGAGTGGGGCGAAGCCCGCACCCACCAGCCAGGCGAGGTCCGAGGTCAGCGCCGCGCCGGTGTAGCGATAATATTTCGTGAAACGCGAGGAGACGGCGCCGGAGGACTGGCCGAAGGTGAGGCCGAGGATGAAGAAGCCGATCAGGATATAGGCGTCCTGTCCCTTGCCGCCCGCATCGAGCAGGAACGGTGCGGAGAAGGAGAAGATGGCGATCAGGATCGCGCCGGCCATGAGTTGGCTGCGCCGGCCGATCCGGTCGGCGATGACGCCCGACAGCACGATGCCGACCGCGCCCACCGCCGCGCCCGCCACCTGCACCCACAGGAATTCCGCCGCGGACTGGCCGCCATAGAGGGTGATCCAGCTCAGCGGGAAGATGGTGACGAGGTGGAACATGGCGAAGCTTGCGAGCGGCACGAAGGCGCCGAGCACCACGTCCATGGCGTGCTTGCTCAGCATTTCGAAGATCGGCCGCGCCACCAGTTCCTGCGCTTCCATCGCCGCGCCGAATTCCTTGCTGGCGACGATGCGCAGGCGCGCGAAGAGCGCCACGACATTGATCGCGAAGGCGACGAAGAACGGATAGCGCCAGCCCCAGGCGAGGAAGTCGGCTTCGGAGAGGTTGCCGACGAAATAGCCGAAGAGGATGCTCGCCAGCGCAAAGCCGATGGGGGCGCCGAGCTGCGGGATCATGGCGTACCAGCCCCGGTGGTTGGCCGGGGCGCTGAGGCTGAGCAGCGAGGCAAGCCCGTCCCAGGCCCCGCCGAGCGCAAAGCCCTGCCCGAGCCGGAAGAGCGCGAGCAGCGCCACGGCCCAGTAGCCGATCGTGTCGTAGCCCGGCAGGAAGGCGATGGAGGCCGTCGAGCCGCCGAGGATGAAGAGCGCCACCGTCAGCTTGGTGCCGCGACCGTAATTGCGGTCGAGCCACATGAAGACGAAGGAGCCGACCGGGCGGGAAAGGAAGGCGAGGGGGAACAGCGCGAAGGACATCAGCGTCGCGGTCACCGCGCTGCCCGCGAAGGGGAAGATCAGCTTGGGGAAGACGAGGATGGAGCCGAGGCCGTAGACGAAGAAGTCGAAGAACTCCGAGGTGCGGCCGATGACCACGCCGATGGCGACGCTGCCGGGGGAGAGCGGCTTGTCGTCCGCGTGCATGCGGCGGGCATCCCGCTCCAGACCGGACGATGTGGGGTGATGGGTGGCCGAACTCATGAACTCCTCCGCGGGGATTTGCGTCATGTCACGTGAATGTTGATCAATCCGCGGCGGATGGCAAGGACAAGTGCGTCCTGCCGGTACGGCGCCGAAATTGACAACAGGCATTTCTATTGCGCTAGTACAAACGCGCATCGACAGATAGTCCCTGATTGACTAGGCTCCTGCGACAGAATGCTGCGCTGCGACGATGGACCTCATTTCCAAGCCCCGTCGTGCCCGATTATTGCCGACTAGACAGAACGCAAGTTGAGGCCGAAATGCCGAAGCAATTCAGTTTAGCCCGACGCTCCATTCTTTTTGCCCTGATGCTCGCCACCTTGTCGGGCTGCAATATGGTCGTCATGGCGCCATCCGGCGATATCGCAGCACAGCAACGGGATCTCATCGTCACCTCCACGGTGCTGATGCTGTTGATCATCGTACCGGTGATCATCCTGACCCTGCTGTTCGCATGGCGCTATCGCCAGTCGAACAAATCGGCGACCTACGAGCCGGAGTGGGATCACTCCACCCGTCTGGAACTGGTGATCTGGGGCGCCCCGCTGCTGATCATCATCGCCCTGGGTGCGATCACCTGGATCAGCACCCACAAGCTGGACCCCTACCGCCCGCTGGACCGCATCGACGAGAACCGTCCCGTGGCCCAGGACGTGGCCCCGCTGGTGGTGGAAGTCGTGGCCCTGGACTGGAAGTGGCTTTTCCTCTACCCCGAGCAGGGCATTGCCACCGTCAACGAGCTGGCCGCCCCGGTGGACCGCCCGATCCAGTTCAAGCTCACCTCCTCCACGGTGATGAACGCCTTCTACGTGCCGGCCCTGGCTGGCATGATCTACGCGATGCCCGGCATGGAGACCAAGCTGCATGCGGTGATCAACAAGGCGGGCGTCTACGACGGCTTCTCCTCGAACTTCAGCGGTGACGGCTTCTCGCACATGCGCTTCAAGTTCCACGGCCTGTCCAACGCCGACTTCGAGGCCTGGGTGGCTCGCAACAAGGCCGAGGGCAGCGAGCTGACCCGCGAAGGCTATCTGACCCTGGAAAAGCCCAGCGGCAAGGAGCCGGTGCGCCGCTACGCCAGCGTCAGCGAGGGCCTGTACGACGCCGTGCTCAACATGTGCGTGCGCAAAGGGCAGATGTGCATGAAGGAGATGATGCATATCGACATGATGGGCGGCGCGGGCAAGGAGAGCCACGAGAACAAGGCGAAGCTCCAGCACGACAACCGCCATGCCGAGGAGGCGGCGCCCGCCGCCACCTTCCCGGAAACCGGCAATCCCGCGCGCAGCGAAGAGCCGGCCGAAGGCATCGAGGAACGGCAGGAGGAGCCGGCCACGATGAACCACGACGCACACCAGTCGCACTAGATTTTCATCGCCTCCGCCCTTCGCGGCGGACGCGCACTCGATACGCTATTGGACGATCCCATGTTCGGTGACATCAGCCTCACGCAATTCCTCTTCGGACGGCTTTCCTGGGAAGCGATCCCCTATCACGAGCCCATCCTCGTCGCGACCTTCGCTGTCGTGGCGGTCGGCGGCCTTGCGCTGCTTGCCCTCATCACGAAGTTCAGGCTCTGGGGCTATCTCTGGAACGAGTGGTTCACGTCGGTCGACCACAAGAAGATCGGCATCATGTACATCGTGCTGGGTCTGGTGATGTTGCTGCGCGGCTTCGCCGATGCGGTCATGATGCGCGCCCAGCAGGCCATCGCCTTCGGCGACCAGGCCGGCTTCCTGCCGCCGCACCACTACGACCAGATCTTCACCGCCCACGGCGTGATCATGATCTTCTTCGTGGCCATGCCCCTGGTGACCGGCTTCATGAACTATGTCGTGCCGCTGCAGATCGGCGCGCGCGACGTGGCCTTCCCCTTCCTGAACAACTTCAGCTTCTGGATGACGGCCGGCGGCGCCGTGCTGATCATGGCCTCGCTGTTCGTGGGCGAATTCGCCCGCACCGGCTGGCTGGCCTTCCCGCCGCTGTCGGGCATCCTGGCGAGTCCGGGCGTGGGGGTGGACTACTACATCTGGGCGCTGCAGGTGGCCGGTGTCGGCACAACGCTATCGGGTATCAACCTGATCGTGACCATCATCAAGATGCGCGCGCCTGGCATGACCATGATGAAGATGCCCGTCTTCACCTGGACCTCGCTGTGCACCAACGTGCTGATCGTGGTGAGCTTCCCCATCCTGACGGTCACCCTGCTGCTGCTGTCCCTGGACCGCTACCTGGGCACCAACTTCTTCACGACGGACCTGGGCGGCAACGCCATGCTGTACGTGAACCTGATCTGGATCTGGGGCCACCCTGAGGTCTACATCCTGATCCTGCCCTGCTTCGGCATCTTCTCGGAAGTGGTGTCCACCTTCTGCCGCAAGCGCCTGTTCGGCTACGCCTCCATGGTGTACGCCACGGTGGTGATCACCATCCTGTCCTACCTGGTGTGGCTGCATCACTTCTTCACCATGGGCTCGGGCGCCAGCGTGAACTCGTTCTTCGGGATCACGACCATGATCATCTCGATCCCGACCGGGGCGAAGATCTTCAACTGGCTGTTCACCATGTACCGCGGCCGCATCCAGTTCGAGCTGCCCATGATGTGGACCATCGCCTTCATGGTCACCTTCGTGATCGGCGGCATGACCGGCGTGCTGCTGGCCGTGCCCCCGGCCGACTTCGTGCTGCACAACTCGCTGTTCCTGATCGCCCACTTCCACAACGTGATCATCGGTGGCGTGCTGTTCGGCCTGTTCGCCGGCATCTACTTCTGGTTCCCCAAGGCCTTCGGCTTCCGCCTCGACCCGTTCTGGGGCAAGGTCTCCTTCTGGTTCTGGGTGATCGGCTTCTACTTCGCCTTCATGCCCCTGTATGTGCTGGGCCTGATGGGCGTGACCCGTCGCATGAGCCACTTCGAAGATCCTTCGCTGCAGATCTGGTTCCAGGTCGCCGCCTTCGGCGCCGCGCTGATCGCCGTGGGCATCGCCGCGATGCTGTTCCAGTTCTTCATCAGCTTCATCCGCCGCGAGCAGCTGCGTGATGTCAGCGGTGATCCCTGGAACGGCCGCACCCTGGAGTGGTCCACCTCCTCGCCCCCGCCCGCCTACAACTTCGCCTTCACCCCGGTGGTCCATGACCTGGACGCCTGGACCGATATGAAGAAGCGCGGCTATGTGCGCCCGCTCGAAGGCTTCAAGCCGATCCACATGCCGAAGAGCACGGGCACGGGCGTCATTCTCGCCGGTCTCTCCGTCGTGCTCGCCTTCGCGCTGATCTGGTACATCTGGTGGCTGGCCGTCGTCTCCTTCATCGCGATCATCGCGGTGTCGATCGCCCATACCTTCAACTACGACCGCGACTTCTTCATCCCCGTCGAGACGGTGACGGCGACCGAGGACGCGCGCACGAAACTGCTTGCAGAACGGACCTGAGCCCATGAGCGCGACCCAAGTCCACAACCCCGACGAAAAGCCGGTCTTCTATCTGAAGGAAGAGCATCATCCGGAAAACAGCACCCTGCTGGGTTTCTGGATCTACCTGATGAGCGACTTGCTCATCTTCGCGGGCCTGTTCGCCACCTTCGCGGTGCTGGGCCGCAGCTATGCGGCCGGCCCCTCGGGCGCCGACCTGTTCGACCTGAAGCTGGTGGCCATCAACACCGCCATGCTGCTGTTCTCGTCGATCACCTATGGCTTCGCCATGATCGGCGCCCAACAGGGCAACAAGAAGCTGGTGCTGTCCTGGCTGGCCATCACCGGCCTGTTCGGTCTGGCCTTCGTGGGCATCGAACTCTATGAGTTCGCCCACCTGATCCACGAGGGGGCCAACTGGCAGCGCAGCGCCTTCCTGTCCTCCTTCTTCGCCCTGGTCTCCACCCACGGCCTGCACGTGAGCTTCGGCATCATCTGGCTGGTGGTGCTGATGGTGCAGGTCAACAAGCTGGGCCTGACCGTTGCGAACAAGCGCCGCCTGATGTGCCTCTCGATGTTCTGGCACTTCCTGGACCTGGTCTGGATCGGCGTCTTCACCTTTGTTTATCTGATGGGGGTGCTGTGATGGGCGCTCAACAACACGACAAGCACGATCACCACGGCCATGACGACCATGGCCACCACGACGATCCCCTGGCCGAGTACCACGTCTCGTACAAGGGCTACTTCGTCGGCTTCCTGCTCTCCGTCATCCTGACGGTCATCCCCTTCTGGCTGGTGATGGCCAAGGTGCTGCCGGCGGACATGACCAAGCTGATCATCCTGGCCTTCGCGGCGGTGCAGATCGTCGTGCAGATGGTCTACTTCCTGCACATGAACGGCAAGGTGGAAAGCGGCTGGTCCATGCTCTCGCTGATCTTCACCGTGGTGTTCGTGGCCATCATCCTGGCCGGCACGGTCTGGGTCATGTACCACATGAACACCAACATGATGCCGATGACCCACGAGATGATGAAGAACATGCCCTGATGGGGATGAGCGGAAGCACGCAGGCAGCAATTGGCGGTGCCGCCGCCGGGCGGAGGGGAGCGCGATAGCCCATATGCCCGAGCCGTCTTCCCGCGCCCGATACGCCCTGACCGGCTTTCTGCTCGTCCTCGTCGCCATCTTCCTGGCGCTCGGCAGCTGGCAGGTGCAGCGGCTGTTCTGGAAGCGCGACCTCATCGCCCGGGTCGAGGCCCGCATCCACGCCGACCCCGTGCCCGCGCCGTCCCGCGCTGCGTGGGATGGCGTAAGCGCGCAGAACGACGAATACCGCCGCGTCACCGTGACGGGCCTCTTCCAGCATGAGCAATCCGTGCTGGTCCAGGCCGTCACGGAGCGGGGCGCCGGCTTCTGGGTTCTGACGCCGATGACCCTTGCCGACGAGACGACCGCCCTCATCAACCGCGGCTTCGTGCCGGCGGACAAGCGCGACCCCGCCGACCGGCTGGGAAGCCAGCTCGCCGCCGGCCCCGTCACGGTGACGGGTCTCCTGCGCCTGAGCGAACCCGGCGGCGCGTTCCTGCGGTCCAACGATCCGGCGAACGACCGCTGGTTCTCCCGCGACGTCGCGGCCATCGCGGCAGCCAGGGGGCTCATGAATGTCGCGCCCTATTTCATCGACGCGGACGCGGCACCCAATCCGGGCGGCCTGCCGGTCGGCGGCCTCACGGTCGTTGCCTTCCGCAATTCCCACTTCGTCTACGCCCTGACCTGGTATGCGCTCGCCGCCATGAGCCTGGGCGCTGCGTGGCAGATCCACCGCCGCCGTTTCGCTTGAGGATTCATAACCGGAAGCGGTTTTCGGCTGTTCGAAAATCTATTTGACTAAACGTTCAGTTTGTTTTCTCTTGATCGCGAGGCACCCGGGGAGGACGGGAACGAGACCCGGGGAGGGGGCTCGGCCAATCCGCCGCATCATGCGCCAGCGCATCGAAGCGCCTCGCCGACCTGGCCAATCAAGGGAGTTTTTCATGCGCATGCTTGTAACTGCCGCCACGTCCATCGCCGCGCTTCTGTCCTATGGACCGGCGCAGGCGGAGGGCGTCCTGAACATCTACAACTGGGGGGAATATACGAGCCCGGAACTCGTCAAGAAATTCGAGGCGACCTACGACGTCAAGGTGACGATCACCGACTTCGATTCCAACGACACGGCGATCGCCAAGGCCCGCCAGGGCGGCAACGATTTCGACATCGTCGTGCCGTCCTCGACCTTCGTGAAGATCTGGATCGACGAGGGCTTGCTGCTTGAAGCGCGACCCGACCAGATGGAGAATTTCAAGCACATGGACCCGCGCTGGGTGGATGTCGATTTCGACCCCGGCCGCCGTTACACCGTTCCGTGGCAATGGGGCACGACCGGCGTGATGGTCGACAAGACGGTCTATTCCGGCGACCCGAACACGTCGGCGATCTTCCTCGATCCGCCGCCCGAACTGGTCGGCAAGGTCAACGTGCTGCCGGAAATGGGCGACGTGCTTTCGCTCGCCGTCTCCTACGAGGGCGGCGAAGTCTGCACGGATGACAAGGACATTCTGCGCAAGGTGCGCGACCGGCTTGCCGCCGCGCGCGACAAGTGGATCGCGCTCGACTACCCGAACATCGAGAAATACACCGCCGGCGACTATGCGGCGGGCGTTACCTGGGGCGGGGCGGCGATGCGCGTGCGCCTGAAGAGCGACCGCTTCGTCTACGGCTACCCGAAGGAAGGCTATCCGATCTGGATGGACAATGTCGCGATCCTGAAGACCGCGCCGCATGTCGAGAACGCCAGGCTGTTCATGAACTTCATCATGGACCCGGAAAACGCCGCGCTGATCTCCGCCTATGCCCGCTATGCCAACGGCATCAAGGGCTCGGAAAAGTACATGCCCGAGGACATGCGCACCGCACCGGAGATCGTCGTGCCGGAAGAACATCTTGCGCATGGCCGCTTCTCTCCGGCCTGCCCGCAGGCGGTCAACGACCTCTACACCAAGATCTGGACCGAGGTGCTGAAGTGATGCGCCCGGCCGACAAGACCCTTTCCCCGGAGCAGCCCATGAACGATCTCGACCTGTGTTATCTTTCCGCCCATGAGGCCATCGGCCTTTTCAAGAGCGGGAAACTCTCCCCCGTCGAATTGATGGAGGCGACGATCCGGCGGGCGGAGGCGCTGAAGGGATCGGTCAACGCGCTGACCTATACGCATTTCGACGAGGCCATGGACCGCGCCCGCAAGGCGGAGGCCAAATATGCCAAAGGCGCGCGCACCGGCGTGCTGGAAGGCCTGCCCGTCGGCATCAAGGACGAGAGCGACATTGCCGGCAAACCGACCTCCATCGGCTCGCTGATCCAGAAGGACTATATCGCGGACCGTACCTCGACGATGAATGCCCGCATCATGGCGGCGGGCGGCATTGCCCATGCGCGCACGGCGACGCCGGAATTCTGCTGCGCCGGCACCACCTGGTCGCGCCTGTGGGGCGTCACGCGCAATCCCTGGAATCCCGATTTCACCTGCGGCGGCTCCTCGGGCGGGGCCGGCGCGTCGCTTGCCTCCGGCACGTCGACGCTGGCGACGGGCTCGGATATCGGCGGTTCGATCCGCATTCCGGCTTCCGCCTGCGGTGTCGTCGGCTACAAGCCGCCCTATGGCCGCAATCCTGACGATACACCCTTCAACCTCGACTTCTTCTGCCATACCGGCCCGATGGCCCGTACGGTGAAGGATGCGATCCTGCTGCAGAACGTCATGTGCGGGCCTGACACCGGCGATATCGCCTCGCTGCGTCCGAAGCTGCGCCTGCCGCTGGAATACAAGCCGATCAAGGGCTGGAAGATCGCCTTCTCGATGAATCTCGGCGTCTTCGAGGTGGACCCGGACGTGCAGAAGAACACGCTCGCCGCCCTCGACGTTTTCCGCTCGCTCGGCGCGACGGTGGAGGAGGTCGATCTCGGCTGGCCGCCGCATATCCTTGAAGCCGGCATGGGCTATCTCGAGCACCTCTTCGGCGGCTATCTTTCGACGCTGCTCGAAGAGCACGGCGACAAGATGACGACCTATGCCCGTGATTTCGCGGAGAAGGGCCGGGTCTCGAAGTCCACCGACTTCGTCGGGAGCCTCGAAGTGATCGGCGAGATGTACCGAACGCTCGGCCCGATTCTCGACCGCTACGACGTGCTCGTCTGCCCGACCAATGCGCTGCCCGCGGTGCCGGCCGATTTCGACCACACGACGGGAACGGTGGAGATCAACGGCAAGGTGGTCAATCCCTCGCTCGGCTGGGTCATGACGACGCCCTTCAACATGATGAGCCGCTGCCCCGTGCTGTCCGTGCCCTCGGGGCGCGCCGGCAACGGCGTGCCGACCGGCCTGCAGATCGTCGGCCGCACCTACCGGGATGCCGACGTCTTCCGCGCGGGCCTCGCTTTCGAGGAAGCGACCGGCCCATGGTATGGCGATGCGGCGCATCGTCCGAGCCTGTAAGCGCCGTTGACCGCGAACGTCCGCCGTCCGATAAGGGCGGCGGACCATCCCTCAGTCGGGAACGATGCGTTGAAAACACCGAAAGCCGCGACACCGCCGGACGGGGAACCGGACGGCGCAACGCCGATGACCAAGACCGGCCGGCAGGACCGCCGGCACCTGCGCGGGCAGGCGAGCGCCCAGCGGATCATCGACACCACCATCCGCCTGATCGCCGAGGAGGGCATGGCGGGCGTCACCATGCAGCGGATCGCCGGCGAGATCGGCTCGTCCAACGCGCTGGTCGTCTTTCATTTCGGCTCGAAGGAAAAGCTCTTCCGCGCCGTGCTCGAATATCTCAACGACCAGTTCGCCCGGCTCTGGGAGGAAACCGTCGACAAGCCCGGCCTTTCGCCGGCCGAGCGCATCGTCGCCTCCATCGATTGCGCCCGGCATTTTCGCCGGCAGCATCCCGACTGGGTCTCGGTCTGGGTGCTCTTCGGCAGCGACCGGCAGACCATGCAGCTCGACAAGATGATCAGCCTGCCAAGCGACCGGGCCTATCTGGACCAGTCGCGCAGGATGCTGGCCGAGGTGGCGCGGGACGGCGGCTATCAGGGCGTGGATACGGATACGCTGGCCGAGGGGCTGAACTATCTGGTGCAGGGCGCCTGGTACTGGGACACCTTCAATCCCGATATGGCGGGCTCCGAGGCGCTGCACAAGACGGCGATGACGCTGCTGCGTCAGGCTTTTCCAAACAGTTTCTAGAAAAAAGGGCCCCGCACGAAGCGGGGCAGCGAGCGCCACGGTTGGCTCCCAATGACGCGGGGAAGCTCGCGGGTTGCGCGAGTGCCTTTCAAGTAAGGTCTTGCCCGGGCGCAGGGAAGGTCTGATTCGGCGATTCCGGTACGCTTGCTAAAATAAACTCGCCTGCTGCATTTCCGGTCACACCCGCGACGCGGTGAGAAGGGCCTCGAGTCCGGCAAGCTGGAAGCGCCAGAAATGCGCGACGGCCGTGCGAATGTCCTCGGCGGTTTCGTAGCGGATGAGAATTGCGGCCAGCGTGTCGAGCGTGCGGGTAAAGACCTGCTCCAGCACGAAGCGCAGATGCGGGTCGTCCTGCCGCCCGAGACGAAGCACGGCGCGGCCGGTCATTTCCGCGACCATTTCGCCGCGATGGGCCTCATAGGCCGTGCCAGCGGCCCGGCCCATCAGGATCGCGGCGATGTGGCGGTGCGTGACCCAGAAGGCGAGGAGGTCGCCGGCCTCTCGGGAGCGCTGCGCATCCATCGCCTGCCAGTCGGTGCGTATCTCGAATTCGCCGAGACGGGCGCTCAGCAGACGGCGGTGCTCGGCCGCCCGTTCGGCGGGCAGCACGCGGTGGAACAGGTCCGTCTTGTCCTTCACATATTTGTAGACGTTGCTGGCGCTCGTGCCGGCGCGCTCGGCAATGTCGGCGATGCGCGCGGCCTCGAAGCCGCGTTCGGCAAAAATGGCACCCGCGGCGTCGAGGATGCGCAGGCGAAGGTCGTCCTTCAGGATTTGCGGCATGCGAGGTCCCGTGAAAGCGCAAGAAGGCGCGGCGCCCAGGGTGCCGCCTTTTCCAGCTGGAAGGCAAGCCGCAACAACAGCGCATCCTCGCCGCCGCGCGCTGCGAAGTGGCTGCCGGCCGGCAATCCCTCGTCGCTCCAGAAAAGCGGCACGGACATGGCCGGCCAGCCGGCGAGCGAGGCTGCGGCGGTGAAGCCGGCGCTGCGCTCGAAATGGGCGCGCAGCCGATCCGGTGGGCAATCGGGCGCTACGGTGCCGAGCGGGAAGGCGGTGAACGGGATGGTCGGCGACAGCAGGATATCCACGCCGGCGAAGGCGCGTTCCGCCGCTTCGCCGGCCGCCGACAACTCTGCCGTGGCCTCCGTCAGGCGGGAGGGCGCCAGTCCGCGGGCATGGCCGATGAGCATGATTGTGTAGGGCTCGAGGCAGGCGGCCATGGCCTCGGGTGGAAGACCGGGCGCCAGGAAATCCAGCATGCCGGCGGTTGTCATGGCCATGATGTCGAAAACGGCGCGGCTTGCCGTCCGCCCATCGAAGCGCGGGCCTTCGACCGGCATGACGTCATGGCCGAGGGTACGGCAGAGCGTGACGGTGTGCTCCAGCGCCGCCACGGCGGCCGTATCCGGTGCATTGCCGAAGGCGTCGCGGTGATAGTGCCCGATCCGAAGCCGGTGCGGCGGATTTCTGGCAAGCGTCACGGCGTCCGGCAGGCCGGGGGCGATGTCGTCGGCTTCCGTCACACGCAGCCAGGTGGCGCTGTCGCGCACCGAGCGGCTGAGGCAATGTTCGCTGAGGATTGCGGCGAGCGGCATTTCCTTCGGCAAGCCGGCAAAACGTGTGCGCCAGCGGCTCGGCTTGAAGCCGAAGACGCCGCAGAGCGATGCCGGCCCGCGGATCGACCCGCCGCCATCCGAGGCATGCGCGAGCGGCACCATGCCGGAGGCGACGGCGGCAGCCGCGCCGCCGGACGAACCGCCGGTCGAGCGGGAGAGATCCCAGGGATTGCGCGTCGCGCCCGTCGCAAGGGGCTCCGTCGTGCCGATCAGGCCGAATTCCGAGGTGGTGGTCTTGCCGAGGATCAGGAGGCCGGCTGCGTCGAGCGCGTCGGTATAGGGCGAACCGGCGGGTGCGACCTGTCCGGCCATGAGCCGGGAGCCGAGGCCGATCGGTTGACCGGGATAGGCGAGCAGATCCTTGAGCAGGGTGGGAACGCCGGCAAGGGCGCCGTCTGCCGCGAGGGCCTGGGCGCGCTGGCGTGCGGCGTCGAAGGCAGTGGAACTCAGGGCGTTGAGCAGCGGGTTCAACCGCTCGATGCGGGCGATGGCCGCATCGAGCAGGTCTTCCGGCGTCAGGTGCCCCGAGCGCACCGCTTCGGCCTGTGCGATGGCGTCGAATTCGACAAGGGGAAGGGCGTCGATCGGGTCGGCTTGGGCGTGCAGCGGCATGGCGGACTCCAAAAGAGAATTATCTATTCTTTTTTGGATAGCACGAAAGCAGGATCGTGTCGAGTTGGCGTCTCCAGACACAGTGATGCGTCGGCCGTGGTGCCGGGAAAGGCGAAGGAGGGGATTGCCACGGCCTTGATCGGCCGGGATCAGGCGTCCTGATCGACGGTAAGGCGATAGCCGACGCCGGGCTCCGTGCGCACGATGGTGGGGTGGGTCGGGTCGCGCTCGATCTTCTGGCGGAGCTGGCCGATGAAGACGCGCAGATAGTGCAGATCCTCGCCGTGGGCCGGTCCCCACACGGCGGTGAGCAGCGCCTTGTGCGTGACGACGCGCCCGGCATGGCGGGAAAGAAGGATGAGGAGATCGTATTCCTTCGGCGTCAGCCGGATGGCCTCGCCGTCGCGCGAGACGATCCGGTGCACCGTGTCGATGACGAGCCCGTCGGTCGAAAGGTTCGCCGGTGCGGCGGCGGCGCGCTCGCGGTGGCGCAATGCGGTGCGGATGCGGGCCGTCAACTCGCCGATGCCGAAGGGCTTTTCGATATAGTCGTCGGCGCCGAGGTCGAGCGCGGCGATCTTCTCGCTCTCGCGCTCACGGGCGGAAAGAATGATGATCGGGATCGTCGTCCAGCCCCGCAGGCTCGTCACGACCTCCTTGCCGTCCATATCCGGCAGGCCGAGATCAAGGATGACGAGGTCGGGCGCTAGCGTCGCCACCGCCTTCAGCGCCTCCGCGCCGTTCGCAGCTTCCACCACATCGTAGCCCGCGGCCTTGAGGGCGGGCTTGAGGAACCGCTGGATCTGCGGTTCGTCGTCCACCACAAGGATGCGCTCGCTCGTCATTTCGCCCTGTCAGCCTTCTTCTCGTCAGCCTTCTTTTCGCCGGCCGGCAAGCGGATGACGATGCGCGTTCCCTTCTTCTTCACGGCCGGGCTTTCCGCATGGATCGTGCCGCCCATCGCCTCGACGAAGCCGCGGGAGATGGACAGGCCAAGGCCGGTTCCGGGCGCGCGCCCGTCCGGCTTGCCGCGGCGATAGAATTTTTCGAAGACGCGGTCGAGCTCGGCGGGTGGGATGCCCTTGCCGAGGTCCGTGACGGAGATCAGCACATCCTGGCCGTCGCGCCGGGCATAGACGTTGACCGGCTCTTCGCCGCCGAATTTCACGGCATTGTCGAGCAGGTTGAACAGCACCTGGCCGAGCAGGACGCTGTCGCCCTCGACGAGCGGAAGATCCGGGGCGATGCCGGTCTCGATGGTCTTGCCGGGCAGGTGCTTTCGCGCCCGCTCGATGGCGGACTGCACCACGTCGGCGACATCCAGCCAGTCGCTCTTCGGTTTCAGCGTGCCGGATTCGATGCGTGTCATGTCGAGGAGGTTGGAAACGAAGCGGCTCATGCGGCTGCCCTCCTCCTCGATGGACTGGAGCAGGTCGTCGCGGCTCTCGACGGTCATCTTGTCGCCAAGCTGGCGCAGGCTCGTGACGGCGCCCATGATGGTGGCGAGCGGGGTGCGCAGGTCATGCGAGATGGAGGAAAGCAGCGCCTCGCGATAGCGTTCGCCCTCGAGCTTTGCCGCCTGCTCGACGCTCTCCTCCGAAAGCCGCGCGCGGTCGAGCGCGATGGCGGTCTGGTCGAGGATGGCCGAAAGGGCACGTTCGGCGTTGATGTCGAGGCTTTCTTCCGCCTGCTGGATGCCGCAGACGCCGACGAGGCCATGCGGGCCCATCAGCGGGCGGAACTCGAAGCGGCTGTTGGGCAGCGTGCCCGTGCCGGCGCCCGCCGTTTCCTGCTTGTCACGCGTCCAGCGCGCGGCGGTGAAGTCGGTGACGTCGAGTTCGGTGTCCGGCGGCCAGACCGCGGCGACCTTGAGATCGGCCTTGTCCGGCAGGAGAAGCACGATGTTGCGCTTGAGGCTCGCCTGCAGATGCGACACCGCCAGCCAGATCGCATCGTCCGCCTTGGCGGCCGTCGAGAGCTTGCGCGAGAAATCGTAGAGCGACTGCAGGGCGGTGGCGCGCACGCGCGCCACTTCCGCCTGCTCCTTGATGCGCGAGGCGAAGCCGCCCGCGATGATCGCCACCGACAGGAAGACGACCAGCGCGAAGACCTCATGTGGCGCGGTGATCGTGAAGGTGTGCAGCGGATCGATGAAGAGGAAATTGTAGGCGAGCGCCGACAGGACCGCGGCGATGAAGGCCGAGGCATAGCCGCCCAGCACCGCCGCGCCGAGCACCGCCAGCAGGAAGAGCAGGGAGATGTTCGGCAGTTCGGCAAAGAGGTGGACCAGCTTGCCGACGACCGCCGTCGCGGCCGTCAACCCGCCGGCGATCAGCGCGGACTGGCGAAAGGACGCGATGGTCATGCGCGGCAGCGGCGCGGGGGCGGCCGGCTTCTCGCTCTTTTCCGGCGTGACGAAATAGACGCCGAGCCCGGCCGCGTGGCGCGAGAGGGCATCCGGCAGCGACGGGGTGAAGAACCGCGTCCAGCCACGATTGCGCCGCGCGCCGATGACGATCTGCGTGGCGTGCTCGCGGCGGGCGAGCTTCAGGATTTCCTCGACGAAGTCGTTGCCGACCACGCGGCGGGTCTCCGCGCCGAGTTGCTCGGCGAGGCGGAACAGCGCTTCCATGCGCTGCAGGCGCTCCGTCGTTTCCGTTTCGCGGTCGGCCCGTTCGATGGAGACGACAATCCACGGCGCGTTGAGGCCCGAGGCAAGGCGGCTTGCCACGCGCACGACCTTCTCCGACAGGGCATCCGGTCCGACGCAGACGATCAGCCGTTCGCCCGTCGCCCAGGGGCCTTCGATGGCGTTCTGCTTGAGGTAGTCGACCATCTGGTCGTCCACCCGGTCGGCCGTGCGGCGAAGGGCAAGTTCGCGCAGCGCCGTCAGGTTGCCGAGGCGGAAGAAGCGGTCGACGGCGCGGCTGGCGCTTTCGGGCAGGTAGACCTTGCCCTCCTTGAGGCGCTCGATCAGCTCCGTCGGCGGCAGGTCGACCAGCACGATCTCGTCGGCCTTCTTGAGCACGACATCCGGCACGCGCTCGCGCACGGTGACGCCGGTGATCTGCGCCACGAGGTCGGCAAGGCTTTCGAGATGCTGGATGTTGAGGGCGGTCCAGACATCGATGCCGGCGGCGATCAGTTCTTCGATATCCTGGTGACGCTTCGGATGCCGGCTTCCCTCCGGATTGGAATGGGCAAGCTCGTCGACCAGCACGATGCGCGGCCGGCGGGTGAGCGCGCCATCGAGGTCGAATTCCTCCAGCGTCTTGCCACGATGGCTGATCTGCGTGCGTGGCAGGACCTCGAGCCCGCCCAGCAAGGCGGCGGTCTCGCCGCGCCCGTGGGTTTCCACGAGGCCGACGACGACGTCGACACCTTCGGCCTTCAGTCGGCCGGCACGCGTCAGCATGGCATAGGTCTTGCCGACGCCGGGGGCGGCCCCCAGGAAAACGGTCAACTTGCCCCGGCGGTCTTTCTCCGCCAGAGCAAGCAATGCGTCGGGATCGGGTCGGCGATTGGCCTCGCGGTTTTCCGCCATTCTCACTCTCATGTTCCGTGCGCGTCGAGCGCCAGGTTCAGCTTTAGCACGTTCACCCGCGGCTCGCCGATGAATCCGAAAACACGGCCTTCTATACGGTTTTCGACCAGATTGGCGACCTCTGTTTCCGACAGTCCCCGCGCCTTTGCCACTCTGGCGACCTGCGCCCGGGCGAAAGCTGGGGATATGTGCGGATCGAGGCCGGAGCCGGATGTCGTCACGGCATCGGCTGGAACCGGCGTCGCGATACCCGTGGCCGTGAGACGGCCGATCTCGGCCTCAACGCGTTCCTTCAGTCTGGCCGAGGTGGCGCCGAGGTTGGAGCCGGAAGAGGCGGCGGCGTTGTAGGCGTCAGGGCCGGTCGCGGAAGGGCGCGGCCAGAAATACCTGTCCGTACCGAAGGCCTGGCCGATCAACTCGGAGCCGACGACCGCCCCGTTCCTTTCGATGCGCGAGCCGTTGGCGGCGGCCGGCATGGCGACCTGCGCGATGCCGGTCACGGCAAGCGGATAGGCGAGCCCCAGAAGGGCGGTCAGGGCGACGACGAGGGTGAGGGCGGGGCGAAGATGGTTCAGCATGATTACACCAGATGGAGGGCGCTGACGGCAAGGTCGATGAGCTTGATGCCGATGAAGGGCACGATCAGGCCGCCGAGGCCGTAGATCGCCAGATTGCGGCGCAGCAGGGTGGCGGCGCCGACGGCGCGGTAGGGCACGCCCTTGAGCGCCAGCGGGATCAGGGCCACGATGATCAGCGCGTTGAAGATCACCGCCGACAGGATGGCCGAGCTGGGGCTGTGCAGGCCCATCACATTCAGCGCACCCAGCTGCGGGTACACGCCCACGAACATGGCCGGGATGATGGCGAAGTACTTGGCCACATCGTTGGCGATGGAGAAGGTGGTCAGCGAGCCGCGCGTCATCAGCAGCTGCTTGCCGGTCTCCACCACTTCCAGCAGCTTGGTCGGGTTGGAGTCCAGGTCCACCATATTGCCGGCTTCCTTGGCCGCCTGGGTGCCGCTGTTCATGGCCACGGCCACATCGGCCTGGGCCAGGGCGGGCGCGTCATTGGTGCCATCGCCGGTCATGGCCACCAGGCGACCCTCGGCCTGGTAGTCGCGGATCAGCTTGAGCTTGGCCTCGGGCGTGGCCTCGGCCAGGAAGTCGTCGACGCCCGCCTCGGCCGCGATGGCCGCGGCGGTCAGCCGGTTGTCGCCCGTGATCATCACGGTCTTGATGCCCATGCGGCGCAGCTCGGCAAAGCGCTCCTTGATGCCGCCCTTGACGATGTCCTTGAGATGGATGACACCGAGCAGACGCGTGCCGTCGGCCACGGCGAGCGGGGTGCCGCCGCTGCGGGCGATCGTCTCGACCGCGCGACGGAATTCGGCGGGCGCTTCGTCCTCCGCAAGACCGGCAAAGCGCAGCACGGCATCGACCGCGCCCTTGCGCAGCCGGCGGCCGGCGGCATCCACGCCGGAAAGGCGGGTCTCGGCGGTGAATTCGATCACGGCGTCGAAGCGGGCCTCCGGCATGGCGATGCCGAACTCGCCGGCAGCGAGCGCCACGATGGAGCGGCCCTCCGGCGTTTCGTCGGAAAGGCTTGCGACAAGAGCAGCCTGCGCAAGCTCGGCCTGCGAGACGCCCGGGGCGGGCAGGAAGTCGCTGGCCATGCGATTGCCGAAGGTGATCGTGCCGGTCTTGTCGAGCAGCAGCGTGTCGACGTCGCCGGCCGCTTCCACCGCCCGGCCCGAGGTGGCGATGACGTTGAAGCGCACGAGGCGGTCCATGCCGGCGATGCCGATGGCCGAGAGCAGACCGCCGATGGTCGTCGGGATGAGCGTGACGAGCAGGGCGGCGAGCACCGTGGCGGTCAGCACCGTGCCGGAATAACCGGCAAGACCCCAGATGGCGACGCAGACGAAGAGGAAGATCAGGGTCAGGCCCGACAGCAGGATCGACAGCGCGATTTCGTTCGGTGTCTTCTGGCGCTGTGCGCCTTCGATGAGCGCGATCATGCGGTCGACGAAGGACGAACCGGGCGCGACGGTGATCTTCACCTTGATTTCGTCCGAGAGCACCTGCGTGCCGCCGGTGACGGCCGAGCGGTCGCCGCCGGATTCGCGGATGACAGGAGCGGATTCGCCGGTGATGGCGCTCTCGTTGACCGAGGCGACGCCTTCGACCACTTCGCCATCGCCGGGGATCAGTTCTCCGGCTGCAACGACTACGATGTCACCGACAGCAAGGCTGGTCGCGGGGATCGTTTCCGTCGTGCCGCCGGCGGTAAGCCGCCGGGCGACGAGTTCGGATTTCGTGCGCTTCAGGCTGTCGGCCTGCGCCCGGCCGCGCCCTTCGGCGACGGCTTCGGCGAAGGTGGCGAAAAGCACGGTGAACCAGAGCCAGGCGGCGATCTGGCCGGAGAAGCCGGTTTCCGGGGTGCCTGTGATAAGGTCGCGCAGGAAGAGTACGGTGACGACGGCCGCGACGGCTTCGGTGACGAAGATCACGGGATTGCGCACCAGCTTGCGCGGGTCGAGCTTGACGACGGCGTCGCGCGCGGCCGGCAGCAGGATGGCGGGGTCGAGGAGGCTTGGAGCGTGATGGTCCTTGGACATGGCTCTTTCCTTGAAACGTGTGGCCTGGAATGCCAGGTCTAGAATGTCTGGCCGGCGAGCATCGCGAGGTGCTCGACGATGGGGCCGAGGGCGAGTGCGGGGAAGAATTGCAGGCCGCCGAGAACGAGGATGATGCCGATCAGCAGGCCGACGAAGAGCGGCCCGTCGGTCGGGAAGGTGCCCGATGACGGCGGGACCTTGACCTTGGCGGCCAGCGAGCCGGCGATCGCCATGACCGGCACGACATAGGCGAAACGGCCAAGCAGCATGGCGATGCCGAGCGTCGTGTTGTACCAAAGGGTGTTGCCCGTCAGCCCGCCGAACGCCGAGCCGTTGTTGCCGGCCGTCGAGGTATAGGCATAGAGGATTTCCGACAGCCCGTGCGGACCGGCGGTGCCGATGCTGGCGACCGCGAAGGGCAGCATGGCCGAGACCGCCGTGAAGCCGAGGATGGCGAGCGGCAGAACGAGCACGGCGAGCATGGCATATTTCATCTCGCGGCCCTCGATCTTCTTGCCCAGGTACTCGGGCGTGCGGCCGATCATCAGGCCGGCGATGAAGACCGCCAGCATGGCGAAGACCAGCATGCCGTAGAGGCCCGTGCCCACGCCGCCGAACACCACCTCGCCCAGCTGCATCAGGAACATCGGCACGAGGCCACCGAGCCCGGTGAAGGAGCCGTGCATGCCGTTGACGCCGCCGTCGGAAAGCCCCGTCGTCACGGCCGCGTATAGGGCCGTCATGGCCTGGCCGAAGCGGACTTCCTTGCCTTCCATGTTGCCGGCCGCACCGTCGACGCCAAGCGCCGTCAGGATCGGGTTGCCGGTCGCTTCCGCCCAGTAGACGACGGCGACGCCCGCGATCAGCAGGATCGCCATGGCGCTGATGATCGCCCAGCCCTGGCGGCGGTTACCGACCAGTTCGCCGAAGGTGTAGACCAGCGCCGCCGAGATCGACAGCATGGCGAAGATGTTGAGATAGTTGGAGAAAGTCGTCGGATTCTCGAAGGGATGGGCGGCATTGACGTTGAAGAAGCCGCCGCCATTGGTGCCGAGCTGCTTGATCGCCTCCTGGCTGGCGACCGGGCCGAGCGAGATGGTCTGGCTGGCGCCTTCGAGCGTGGTCGCGGTGACCGAGGCATCCAGCGTCTGCGGCAGGCCCATGGCGACGAAGACGAGCGCCACGACGAAGGCCATTGGCAAGAGCACGTAGAGCGTCGCCCGCGTCATGTCGACCCAGAAGTTGCCGAGGGTGGAGACCTTGGAGCGGACGAACGCCCGCGTCAGCGCCACGGCGAGCGCCATGCCGGTGGCGGCCGAGACGAAGTTCTGCACCGTCAGCGCCAGCATCTGGGTCAGATAGCTCATGGTGGCTTCGCCGCCATAGCCCTGCCAGTTGGTGTTGGTGACGAAGCTGACCGCGGTGTTGAAGGCCGAATCCGCCGTCACGGCGGCCATGGCCTGCGGGTTCAGCGGCAGATAGGCCTGCAGGCGCAGGATTGCATAGAGCGCGATGAAGCCGGCGAGCGAGAAGGCCAGCATGGAAAGGGTATAGGCGAGCCAACCCTGCTCCTTGTTCGGGCCGATGCCCGAAATGCGGTAGAGGTCGGTTTCCAGACGCCCCAGAACCGGCGAGAGCAGCGTGCGCTCCCCGGCGAAGACGCGGGCCATATAGAGCCCCAGCGGTCTGATGGTGATCAGAACCGCGAGGAAGAAGAGGGCGATTTGCAGCCACCCGATCATGGTCATGAAAATTCTCCTGGAAGCTCAGAAGCGTTCGGGTCGCAAAAGCGTGACCACGAGATAGGCGCCGAGGGCGAGCGCGACGAAAAGGCCGAAAAGAGGTTCGAGCATTGGTCGCTCCTCAAAGCCGGTCGAGCGCGCCGGCATAGGCGGCGAAGACGATGAAAGCGCCGCAGCCGAGCGCAAGAAAGATGACATCGGACATGTCCGTTCTCCTGTTGTGCGGGAAAAGACTAGGCCCTGTCGGCGTCAGGTTTCGATTGGGAAGGCGTCGGCGCGGCATAAGGAAAAGATAAAGGGGATAGCCCCTTCGCCGTGGTGGGAGGCCCGAGCTGTCATGGCTTGGTGACCGAAAAGCCCTGCGGGGATTGATGGCTTTCATCTTGTATACTAGTCGACTATCTGGTAGCACTGATGTCACATCAAGCATTCGACAGGGGGATGAAATGCGTCAGACGTGGCGGTGGTTTGGTCCGAAGGACCTCGTCTCGATCGACGATATGCGGCAGGCGGGTGTGGAGGGCGTGGTCTCCGCGCTGCATCACGTGCCGACCGGCGCGGTCTGGTCCGCCGCGGAGATCGCCGAGCGCCAGCGTGTCATCGGGCGCATGGCGGACGGCGCGCCATCCGGACTTGCCTGGGAGGTGGTGGAAAGCCTGCCCGTCTCGGAAGACATCAAGAAGCAGAAGGGCGACTGGAAAGCCCATATAGCTGCCTGGAAGGAGAGCATGACGAACCTCTCCCGCGCGGGCATCGAGGTCATCTGCTACAATTTCATGCCGGTTCTCGACTGGACGCGCACGGACCTTGCCTACCGCCTGCCCTCCGGGGCCACCTGCATGCGGTTCGATGTCGTCGATTTTGCCGCCTTCGATATCCATATCCTGGCCCGGCCCGGTGCCGCGGAAAGCTTCCCGGCCGCCGTCGTCGAAGAGGCCGCCCGCCGCTATGCGGCGATGGACGACGAGCGCCGCCGCCAGCTTGCCGGCAATGTCGTCTTCGGCCTGCCGGGCGCGGCGGAATCCTTCACGCTGGAGGACGTCCGCGCGCATCTTGCGGAATATGCCGCCCTCAGCGCGGAGCGCCTTCGTACCCACCTCGTCGACTTTCTCGCCGAAGTCGCGCCGCTGGCGCAGGATCTCGGCATGCGGCTCTGCTGCCATCCGGACGATCCGCCGTTCCCGCTGCTCGGCCTGCCGCGCATCATGTCGACCGAGGCGGATTATCGCCGGGTCATGGAAGCGGTCGACCTTTCCGCCAACGGCATCACGCTTTGCACCGGCTCGCTCGGCGCCCGGCACGACAACGACCTGCCGGGCATGATGAAGCGTCTGGGCAGCCGCGTGCATTTCCTGCATCTTCGCAACGTCCTCCTCGAAACGCCGCATTTCGGCGGCTCCTTCCACGAGGCCGGGCATCTCGAAGGCGGAACCGACATGGTGGCGATGATCGATGCGATCCTGACGGAAGAGCGCGCCCGCAAGGCCGCCGGCCGCGCCGACTGGCAAATTCCGATGCGCCCCGACCACGGGCAGGATATCCTCGACGACCTGAAGCGGAAGGCGCAGCCCGGTTATCCGGCCATCGGCCGCCTGAAGGGGCTTGCCGAGCTGCGCGGCATCATGACCGCGCTCGACCACCCGCTCGTGCAGGGTGCCGGCGCGTGAGGCTTTCCGCGGCGAGAAAACCACGGCCGGGCCATCCGGCGCTCTGGCCCGGTTACCAGCCCGAAGGGGCCGGCAACGGCATCGTGCATCTTGGCCTCGGCGCCTTCGCGCGCGCCCATATCGCTGCCTATACGGATGGCGCGATGGCGGCGGAGGGCGGCGACTGGCGCATCACGGGTGTCTCGCTGCGCGGCGAAGGCGTCGCCCATGCGCTCAACCCGCAGGACGGCCGCTACACCCTGATCGAACGGGGCGAGACGCCGCAGGCGCGGGTCATCGGCTCCATCGCTGCGGTCGTCGCCGGTGCGACCCTTGGCGAACGCGTGCTTTCTGCGCTGGTGCAACCGGCTTGCCGGATCGTCAGCATCACCGTCACGGAAAAGGGCTATGGCCTTCTGCGCAGCGGCGGCTGCGATCCCGCCCATCCGGCGGTCGCCGCCGACCTGCAAAATCCGGCCGCGCCACGCGGCGTGCTGGGGTTGGTCAGCCGGGGCCTTGCCCTGCGCTTCGCCGAGGGGCTGGCGCCGTTCGTCGTGCTATCCTGCGACAATCTGCCGGAAAACGGCCCGCTCGTGCGGGCGGCTGTCATCGACTTCGCCCGCCGTGCGCATGGCGCCGCCCTTGCCGACCGGATTTCAGCCGAGGTTGCCTTCCCCTCCACCATGGTCGATCGCATCACGCCGGCCGCGACGGCAAGGACGCGGGCCGATGCCGCAGCCTTGACAGGCTATGACGACGAGGCGGCCATCGAGACGGAGCCGTTCAGCCAATGGGTGATCGAGGACCGTTTTCCTTCGGGCCGTCCGGCCTGGGAAGCGGCCGGCGCGCTCTTCGTGCCTGACGTCGCGCCCTACGAGAAGATGAAGCTGCGCGTGTTGAACGGCAGCCATTCGATGCTGGCCTATGCCGGTTTTCTCAGCGGCAGGACCTATGTCTGCGATGTCATGAAGGATGCGGCGCTCGGCGGGCTCGTGCGCCGGCACATGGCGGCCGCGGCATCGTCCTTGCCGTCCATCGCGATGGACCTTGCGGCCTATGCGTCCTCTCTGTCCGAACGCTTCTCCAATCCGGCCATCGCCCATGAGACGCGGCAGATCGCCATGGACGGAACGCAGAAACTGCCGCAACGCATCTTCGCGCCTGCGCTCGAAGTGCTGGAACGGGACGAATATCTCGCGCCCTTCGCCTTCGCGACGGCGGCCTGGATGCGCTATGCCCTCGGCCGGAACGATCAAGGGCAGACCTATCCCCTGAACGATCCCCGCGAGGCGGAAATCCGGGCCGTCCTGACGGGCGTGGATGTGGAGAACCCGGTGGCGGTGTTTGCCGCGCTGGCCGCCCTGCCGGATTTCCTGCCCGAGACGCTGGCCAGGGGAAAGTTTGCCGACGCGGCGATCCTGCGGCTGGAGCGCATGCTGACGCTGGGCATGGAAAAGGCGATTCTCGCCGAGGCGCAATGACGCCCCGGCCTCTCACATGTCGTTGACGATGAGGTCCGGATAGCGGGCGGAAAGCTGTTCCGTCACCTTCAGCACTTCCGAAAGATGGTCGCGCACGGCCTGTTCCGCGGCCTCGGGGTCGCGGTCACGCACGGTGGCGATCATCTTCCGGTGCTGCTCGATGAGAACGGCGACGGGCGTGACATTCGGCAGGCTGAGGAAGCGCACCCGGTCGAACTGCGCCTTCTCTCGCTCGAGCACCGACCAGATATCCCCGACGACGATGCCGTTGGCGAAGGTGCGGTGGAAAGCGTCGTCGGCCTCGGTGAAGCGGACGGGGTCTTCGCGCGCCTCGTGCTGCTGCACGATGATGGCGTCGAGTTGGGTCAGCACATCCGCCGGCAGGCCGTCGATCGCCGCCTTGCGGAACACGGCGACCTCGATGGCCTCGCGCACGAAGCGCGCGCGGCGCACGGCGCGGAGCGAGATGGGGGTGATCAGCGTGCCGCGCTGCGGCCAGACTTCGACGAGACCCTCGTCGACGAGCCGCAGCAGCGCCTCGCGAACGGGCGTGCGGCTGGTGTGAAACCGGCGCGCCAGCTCGTTTTCAGAGACCTTGGCGCCCGGCATCAGCTTGAGGGTGATGATCTCGTGGCGGATGACGCCGTGAATGTCGTCGACGCTCAACGGCATCGTGGACATTTCCGCGCCGCGGCCGGGCTGGCTTTGTGCCGGCATGCCGGTCATCCGTCCCAGCCGAGATGGCTGAGGAAGTCGCGGGTGCGCGTCGTCTGCGGCGCGTCGAAGATCTGCTCCGGCGGCCCCTGTTCGACGATCTGCCCGTTCGCGAAGACCACCACGTGGTCGGCCACCCGCCGGGCAAAGGTCATTTCGTGCGTCACCACCACCATCGTCATGCCGTCATCCGCCAGCCGTTTCATCACGTTCAGCACCTCGCCGATCGTTTCCGGATCGAGCGCCGAAGTCGGCTCATCAAAGAGCATGACTTCAGGTTCCATGGCAAGGGCGCGGGCGATGGCGACACGCTGTTGCTGGCCGCCCGAAAGGTTGGCCGGATAGTTGCCGGCCTTGTCGGAAAGGCCGACCTTGGCGAGCAGGGCTTCCGCGCGGGCACGGGCCTTTTCCTCGCTGAGACCGAGCACGGTCATCGGCCCCATCATGATGTTGCCGAGTGCCGTCTTGTGCGGGAAGAGCTCGAAGTTCTGGAACACCATGCCCATGCGCTGGCGGATGAGCCGCGTCTTGCGCGGATCCTTGGAGAGCGGCATGCCGTCGAAGTAGACCTCGCCCGACGTCATGGTCTCAAGACCGTTCGTGCAGCGCAAGAGGGTCGACTTGCCCGAACCGGACGGCCCGATCAGGCACACGACCTGGCCCCGGCGTATCTCCAGATCGACCCCGGCGAGCGCGGTGAATTCGCCATATTGCTTGCGCACGTCGCGGTATTCGATCACGACATCGGGAAGCGTGGAACCCTGCGGGAGAGTGGCGGAGGTAGTCATTCTGTGACCCCGTATTTGCGGTGAATCCAATCCACGATCTTGGCTTGCGGATAGCCGAGCAGCCAGTAGATGGCCGCCATCGCGGTGAGCATTTCGATGACCCGGAAGGATTGCGAGCGGATCTGCAGCGCGGTATGCGCCAGATCTCCGACGGCGATCACCGAGACGAGCGAGGTGTCCTTGAAGAGCGTGACCCAGGTGGTGGCGAGGATCGGCAGCACGCGGCGCCAGGCCTGCGGCAGCACGATCTTGCGGAAGGCTTCGCCCTCGCTCATGCCGAGCGCCAGCCCCGCCTCCGTCTGACCCTTGCGGATCGAGCGGATGCCCGAACGGAAGGTTTCGGAATTGTAGGCCGTGTTGTTGAGCACGAGTGCGACAAGGCCGGTGAGGAACGGCGAGAAGCCGATGCCGGTCAGGATCGGCAGCACATAGAAGGCCCAATAGACGACGAGGATGATGGGGACGTTCCGCATCAGTTCGACATAGGCGGTGGCGACTGCCGCCACCGGCTTCAGCCGGGATTCGCGCGCGAGGGCGACGACGATCCCGAAGGGCACGGCGATCACCATGGTGAGGATGGTGAGCGCGATGGTGATGAGAGCGCCCTGCCAGAGAGCTCCCATGCTTTGCCAGATGATAGCCCAGTCGAAGGTCATGACCGGCCCAGGAAGGAAATGCGGCGGTAGATCATGTCGACGCCTCTGGTGAGGGGGAAGATGACGAGGAAGTAGAGGATCATCACCGTGGTGAAGACCTCGACCGGTGCGTAGGTCTGGCCGGCGACGGCGTCGGCGCGGCGCATGAGCTCCGGCACGGCGATGACGGTGGCGATCGCCGTGTCCTTCACCGCGAGCGAAAGCAGCGAACCGAAGGCCGGCAGCATTCTGACGACGGCCTGCGGCATGACGATCTTGTGAAGGATCTGCGCGCGGGTCATGCCCAGCGCCATGCCGGCGCGCACCTGGCCCGGGCGGACGGACTGGATGCCGGCGCGCACCACCTCGGCGACATAGGCCGCAAGATGGGCGGACAGCGACAGGAGCGCCGACCAGAAGGGCGGGAGGTTGAGGCCTGTCGCGATCGGCAGGGCGAAATAGACCCAGACGAGCACGACGAGCACCGGGATCGCCCGCATCGAGTCGATGTAGAAGACGATGATGGCGCTGAGCCAGCGCGGCCCATAGAGCCGCCCGAGCGCCAGAAGGGTGCCGCAGACCGTGCTCAGCACGGTCACGCCGGCGGCCAGCAGCAGGGTGACGCCGAGGCCGCCAAGAAGAAAGCGCCAGCTATCCAGCACGGCGGAGAGGTTCAGTTCCATGGTCTTCCTCCGGAAGGAACGCGGCCGGCAGGGCGCCGGCCG
This sequence comes from Roseateles sp. XES5, assembly GCF_020535545.1. Lineage (NCBI taxonomy): Bacteria > Pseudomonadati > Pseudomonadota > Betaproteobacteria > Burkholderiales > Sphaerotilaceae > Roseateles > Roseateles sp. XES5. The sequence goes on along the minus strand of NZ_CP084753.1, from coordinate 96,596 downwards.
CAGCCCGTCGCCGCTTACATCTTGGCGACTTCGGCTTCCTCTTCAGCCTGCAGGTCGGGCAGCATCTTTTCCGCGACGGCGCGCAGCCATTCCAGATATTCCGGCTGGTTCTTGTCGATGGCGAGGCCGATCTCGTTCACGGCCTCGGTGCTGTCCTGGCAATTGTTCTCGCGCGGCAGCGCCTCGAGACCCTTCACCTTGCGGGCGAGCGCCATGTAGGGGATGCGGTTGATCGGCGCGACATCGGCGCGGCCGGCCATGATTTCCTCGACGGGAGCGGCCGTGCCGGCGCTCGTCACGCCGCGAAGCGTCGCCTTCGGGAAGCGTTCCTTGACCCAGTTCTCTTCACCGCCGCCCGTGAAATAGGCGATGGTGATGTCGGGATTGTCGAAGTCGTCGACCGATTTGGCATTGGCGACCTTCGGGTTGGAGACCTTGCCGAAGACACAGAGCGAGGTGCGCGAATAGGTGACGAAGTCGACGACTTCCATGCGCTTCTTGGTCATCGACAGCGGCGAGATCGTCATGTCGACCTGGTTGGCGGCCAGAACCGGCACCTTGGTTTCGTGCGAAACGGCGACCGGCACGAGCTTCACGCCCAGCTTTTCGGCATAGACATTGGCCAGCGTCCAGGCCGGGCCGCGCCAGGGTTCGCCTGCGCCCGTGGTGTCCTCGACGAGCCACGGCGGGTTCGCCAGCACGCCGACGCGCAATTCGCCCGCGGCCTTGATCGCATCGATGCGCTGGCTGGTGCCGGCGGCCGGAACCTCCTGCGCGAAGGCTGCGGATGTCAGGAGCGCGAGGCCGGCGGCAGCACCGGCGACGAAACGAAGCTTGCTGAAATGAATCATATTCCTCTCCCTATGAGGCCTGTTGGGTTCCTCCCCAAGGCACATGATGTATTCTAGTATACAAGTTGGAGCGCGAAGGCAAGATGGGCCGCGAAGAATCCGGTGCGACCGGTTGCATTCATGGGATTTCGAGGGAAATCGGCCTTGCCGCCGCGGTCGCCTCAGCCCAGGGCCGGCTGGCCGAAGCGCTCGATCATCTTGCTGCGGATCTGGTCCCGGGCCGTGCGGTAGAGCGCCAGCGTCGCCTCGCGGCCTTCCGCCTGGCCGACCGGATCCATGATGGGCCAGTATTCGACCTCAAGATAGGCGTTGCGCGCAAGCGTCTCGGCCTGATGCTGGCTCGCCGGCGATAGGGCGACCACGAGGTCGAAGCTGCCGAGATGGTCGCCAAGCGCGTGCATCTCCTCGAAGGAGCGCGAGCGGTGGCGGACGAGTTCGACGCCGATCTCGTCGCAGACGGCGACCGCGAAGCCGTCGATCTCCATGTCGTTCTTGACGCCGGCCGACTGCACATAGGCGGTGCGGCCATAGATTTTCTTCATCAGTCCCTCGGCCATCGGGGAGCGCACCGAATTGTGATCGCAGCAGAAGAGAATGGACGTGGGGATCGATCTGGACATCAACGGCTCCGGTAGCGCCATGAAAAGCCGGCACGGGCGGATGCGGGAGGGCGGCTCTCCGCATGTGCACCTGCCGGGGCGGGCGGGAATTCTTCCGCAGTTGCCGCCTCGAGCGCAAGCCCTTTCTGGCGCGGTAGCTGTTGTGCCGGAGCCGCTATTGACCGGCGATGCGCTTGAGGACGCGATCCAGCGCCTGTGTCAGGGCGTCAGGGCCGCCCTTGTCGCTGAAATCACGGAGAACCTGCTCGTTGAGGCCGCCTCTGGTGGCGAAATCGCGGCTCAGTTCGATGAAGTCGACATTCTTGCCGGCGCGCTCGGCCGTCTCGGCAAGGCCCGCGAAGAGCGGCGCGAGATAGGCGCGGCCCTTTTCTTCCGGCAGGCCTTTTTCGGCAAGCCATGCGGTCGTGCGGTGCATGATGCCGAAATAGGTGGCCATCAGGGCGCTGGCCGCGGCAAGGAGGTCGTATTCGGCCTTGGTCTCGCATTCGACGGCATTGCCGAGGACCTCGAAGAGCGCGGCCGTGTTGGTATCCGGCGGATAGACGGCCGTGACGCCCTTGCGCCGCGCGACGAAGGGAAGCGGTATCGCCTGCGACAGGCGCACATCCGCGCCGATCCAGTCGAGCAGGGCAGGCCGGCTCGTCGCGGCGACGACGCTGATCACCGCTTGCCCGTCGCGGAAGCGCAAGGGGCGAACGACCTCCTCGGCGATCTGCGGGCGGATCGCCAGCACGACCGTGTCGCAGCCGTCGACGATCGCCTGATTGTCGCTGGAAACGAGCACCTGAGGAAAATCGGCCGCGAGCGCCGCCGAAATCTCCGTGCTGCGCATGGACACCATGACATGGGGCACGGCGGCGGGCTTGGCGAGCAGGCCGCGCACCATGGCGTCGGTGATGGCGCCGGTTCCGATGAAGCCGATCTTCTGGGGCAGGGACATGGCTGTTCCGTAGCGGATGGAAAAGAGGGCAGCGGGATGCTGCGGCGGCTCCCGCGAAGAAATACCAGATTGCGCCGGCCTGCAACAGGACGGCTTGCCGGGCACGGCGCAGCCGCTATCCTGCGCGCGATCGGTTCGAAGGGAGAGACGGATGTCATTTTTTGAGGCGGAGCAGCCGGAGTTTGCCAGTTTCGTGCTGGGCAATGCCCCGCTCAAGAAATTGGCCACCGGGTTCGACTGGGTCGAAGGGCCGGTCTGGTTCGGCGATCACGATTGCCTGCTGTTCTCCGACATTCCGAACAACCGCATCCTGCGCTGGAGCCCGACGACGGGTATCGGCACCTTCCGCGAACCGTCCAACTTCGCCAATGGCAATACGCGCGATCGCGAGGGGCGGCTGGTGACCTGCGAGCACGGCACGCGCCGTGTCACCCGCACCGAACATGACGGTTCCATCACCGTGATTGCCGACAGCTATGACGGCAAGCGGCTGAATTCGCCGAACGATGTGGTCGTGACCGCGGACGGTGCCATCTGGTTCACCGATCCGCATTACGGCATCGGCTCGGACTATGAGGGCACGCGCAGTGCACAGGAACTCCCCTGCAACGTCTATCGCGTCGACCCGCATTCCGGCCATGTCCGGGCGGTGCTGACCGATTTCAACTGCCCGAACGGTCTTGCCTTCAGCCCGGACGAACGACGTCTCTACGTCGCTGATACCGGCCGCATGTTCTCCGGCGATCCGCGCCATATCCGTGCCTTCGACGTTGCCGCCGACGGGGCGCTGAAGGGCGGCGACGTCTTCCATACCATTTCCCCCGGCTGCGCGGATGGCATGCGGGTGGATGAGGCTGGCAATCTCTGGTCCTCGGCCGGCGACGGGGTGCATTGCATCGCGCCGGACGGCCGCCGCCTCGGCAAGATCCTCGTGCCGGAAACCGTCTCCAACATCTGCTTCGGCGGCCGCCACCGCCATCGCCTCTTCATCACCGCCACCACGTCCCTCTACGCCGTCTCTCTCGCCATCCGCGGCGGCACGCGACCCTGACGCCGGGTGGCCAGGTAAGTCGCAGGGAGCGGCCGAAGTTGCTCGGCCCGCGCCTGCCGGCGTAAGCCACATGGTTAAGGGGAGCTTAGGAAAAGATTTACGGCGCTGTGGTTCATTGATCCGACGGTAGGGCATGCTGAGGCGCGGCTTCCGGCCAGCATGGAGATCGCGGTGAACTTCGTACCAGTCTTTTTCTTTTGGGTGCTGCTGCTCATCGGAATGGTCAGTCGCGGGCCGTTCATCTTCTATCTGCTCTTTGGCTCCATGGCGTTCGGCTCCTTCGCGGTCATTCCGCCGGAACTGACGTCGGGACTGAGCTTCACGCCGCCGCCGATCATCGCGCTCGCCATCATCGTCAAATATGGCGGCGGGACGAACGGTCTCTCGCGCATGCTGGATATCTCCCTGCGCCCCTCGCAATGTCTCCTGCTCTTCGTGTTCTGGATCGTGGCGGTGCTGGTCACGCTGCTGATGCCGCGGCTGTTCGCAGGGCAGATCCTCATCATCCCCATGCGCCTCGAGGAGGCGAGTTTCGGCGATCCGCTCTACCCCACCCAGCAGAACATCTCGCAGCTCATGTATCTCACGATATCGATCGTGACGGTGTTTGCCTGCGCGCTGGCGTTCCGCTCGGCCGCCACGCGCCAGCATGTGCTTTCCGCCCTTTGCGTCGGCGGTGCGGTGACCGTGTTTACGGGCGTGCTCGATCTTGTCGGCATCGGCGCCTATCTCGATGTCTTCCGCACGGCGACCTATGCGTATCTGGTCGACGTCGAGCTCAGCAACGTCAAGCGCATCGTCGGCCTGATGCCGGAGGCGTCGTCCTTCGGATCGCTGGCCGTCGGTTTCCTGTCGGCGATCTATTTTTTCCGCCGCGCGATTTCCACCCCGTGGATTCGCCTCGTCGCCGCGCCTGTCCTCATTGTGCTGTTGACGCTGTTCGCGCTCCTGTCGACCTCGTCCTCCGCCTATGGCGGGCTTGGCATCTTCGGCTGCGTCGCGGCGGTCGAGTGGTTCTGGCGGCTTCTGATGGCGCCCAAGGGCAGCCGGGCCAGGGAAGGGCTTGCGAGCGAATATTGGGCGATCGTCTGCGGCCTGGCGGCCATCTACCTGCTGGCCCTCGTCAAGCCGTCGCTCTTCGATCCCCTTCTCGAACTGGTCGATACGATCGTCTTCCAGAAGACCTCGTCGGATTCCTTCATCGAGCGTAGCATGTGGACGGCAGTGTCGCTGAACGCGCTGTTCGACAGCTGGGGGCTGGGCGTCGGCATGGGCTCGACCCGCGCCTCGAACGGCGTCGTCGCGGTGTTCAGCAATACCGGCATTGCCGGCGGGCTGCTCTACTACGGCTTCATGCTACAGACTCTTCTGCGCAGGGCACGGCCGGGAGACCACACCGGCGCCCTCATCCTCAACGCGGTGCGCTTCTATACGCCGCCGGTGGTGATCGTCGGCATTCTGGCGGGCACATCCGCCGATTTCGGCGTCATGAACGCCTGCATCTATGCCCTGGCGGCTGCGGTGGCCTGGCCGGGCACCAGCCCGGTGCGGGCGGTGGCCAGTCCTGCGCCGGCCCGAAGCAAGCCGGCGACCGCGCCGGTCTCCGGCAGGGCGGCCCGCGGGCAGCCTTCGAGGGCATGACGCCATCATCGGACTGGAATGAGGATCACGGATTTGCCGTTCGCTGGGTCTGGCTTTCGATGCTGATCCGGTCGCGACCTTGCATCTTGGCGGCGTAGAGGGCGAGATCGGCGCGGCGATAGACGTCGGCCGGATCGTCACCACGGGCGGCCCGGGCAAGGCCGGCGGAGAAGGTATAGTGGAAACCGGTCTGGTCGGGCAGGGGGCTGGACTGGCGCACCGCGACCAGCATGCGCTGCACGATGCTTTCCGCCCCCTCCATGGGGGTGTTCGGCAGGATGAGCAGGAACTCCTCGCCGCCGACGCGGCCGAAAATATCCGTCTTGCGCACATGGCGCTGAAGCGTGATGGCGAAGTCCTTCAGGATGGCGTCGCCGACACCGTGGCCGAAGCGGTCGTTGATGTATTTGAAATTGTCGATGTCGAGGACCGCGAGACATCCGGCGTGCTGATCCGTCGCGCCCGTGCCGCAGACGAGCTCGGCGAGCTTGCCCATGACGTATCGGCGGCTGGGAAGACCGGTCAGTTCGTCGGTCTGCGAGGCCTTGATCGCGAAGTCGCGGTCCTGCCGGAGCGCGCGTTCGTCGGTGCGGATGGAACTGATGTCGCTTGCCACGCAGAGCATCCAGCCGTTCGCCTGCATCGTCTCCGCCATCCACAGCCAGCGGCCGTCGTGAAGGTCCGTCTCGAAGGCGCGAAAACCGGTCTTGCCGCGCCGGGCCTGCGTCGAGCGCAGCCAGGTCTCGAAATCCGCCGTCTCGATGACGGTGCCGCGCCGGGCGTGATAGTTGCGCCGCATGAGATCGGACCAGAGCGGCTCTTCATCCCGGCCGATGAACCAGGCGGCACGGAACGCTCCATTGGCGAAACGCAGGCGATCCTCCGGGTCGTAGACCGCAATCAGATTGCCGGCATTTTCCATAAGCTGCGCCAATTGCAGCATCGTTTCCGTGGCGGCCAAGGGCTTCATGTCCTCAGGTGATTCTCACGGAAGCCTTAGGGAGCACTGATAAACAAAGCGTTAGACCGGTTGTGCCGGCAAGGCGAAGCTGTGTTGCGCGCGGCCGCGTTAATCGCGGCTGTTTGATCGAGCTCAAAGACCGCCTGACGTGAACGTTCCAAAGCTGCGGCAATGATTTGCCGGAACGTTCTGGAATGAAACTTCTTCGCCTCGTCCTTTTCCTCTGTGCCAGCCTGTGTTTTGCGGCTTCCGCCAGCGCGCGCTCGGTGCTGCAGGAATACCTGCCGGCCATGACGGCGTCGGATATCGTGCCGGGGGCGGACGGCTTTGGGCCGGTGCGCGCGGATATCGCGGTGGCGCCGGTGCTGAAGGGCGGGGAGACGGTGGCCTTCGCCTTCATGACCTCGGACTTCGTGGGAACGACCGGCTATTCCGGCAAGCCGATCCACACGGTCGTGGCCGTCGGGACGGATGGCAAGATCATCGGCGTGAAGCTGGTGAAACATTCCGAGCCCATCGTGCTCATCGGCATTCCCGAGGCGAAGGTGAAGGCTCTGGTGGCCGGCTATGCCGGGCTCGATCTCGTTGCCGAGGCCAAATCCGGCGGCACGGCGCATGAGGTGGACATCATCTCCGGTGCGACCGTGACGGTGATGGTGATCGACGATTCCATCGTCCGCTCGGGGCTGAAGGTCGCGCGTGCGCTCGGCCTTGGCGGACTGGCCCCGGAAGCGGAAAGCGCGGGTCCCCGTTTCGAGATCGACCCTGCCGCCGCCGCGCCGGCCGACTGGGTCGAGGCCGAAGGGGACGGAACCCTGCGCCGGCTGTCGCTGGACGTCGGACAGGTCAACGCCGCGTTCGCCGCGCATCCCGATGTCCGCGCCCGCGACCGTGCGATTGCCGAGGCGCCGCAGACCACGTTCATCGACATGCAGGCGGCGCTGGTATCCGTGCCCGCCATCGGCAAGGCGCTGCTCGGCCCGGCCGAAGAGGCCAACCTCAAGGGCTGGCTGAAGGAGGGCGAGAACGCCATCGCCGTGGTGGGGCGCGGCCTCTATTCCTTCAAGGGCTCGGGCTATGTGCGCGGCGGTATCTTCGACCGGATCGTGCTGATCCAGGACGACGTCTCCGTGCGCTTCCGTGACCGCGACCATCGTCGCCTCGGCGGCATCGCGCTCGCCGGCGCGCCGGAATTTTCCGAGATGGACCTGTTCCGCATTCCCGCCAATCTCGGCTTCGATCCGGCAAAGCCGTTCCGCATCCAGCTTCTGGCGCAGCGCGAGGTCGGGCCGATCGAGAAGGTCTTCCACACCTTCGATCTCGGCTACCAGCTGCCGCAGAAATATCTCCGGGCCATCGTCCCGCCCGCAAAGGACGTCGCCGTCGTCTCGCCGCAGGAAGAAGGCTCGGCGCAGGCCGATCTGTGGAAGCGCATCTGGCACGACTCCAAGCTCAAGATCGCGGTGCTCGGCGCCATGCTCGTGGTGCTGACGGGTGTGTTCTTCTTCCAGACCTATGCGGTGCGGAATGCGAAGGGCTTCTACATCTTCCGCATCGCCTTCCTGACGGTGACGCTGGTCTTCCTCGGCTGGTATGCCAATGCGCAGCTTTCCGTCGTCAACCTGATGGCGCTGTTCGGCAGCCTCGTCGGCGGGTTCAGTTGGCAGGCGTTCCTGCTTGACCCGCTGACCTTCATCCTCTGGTTCGCCGTCGCCGCCGCGCTGCTGTTCTGGGGACGGGGCGCCTATTGCGGCTGGCTCTGCCCCTTCGGCGCCTTGCAGGAACTGACCAACCAGATCGCGCGCAAGCTGCGCATTCCGCAATGGACCTTGCCTTGGGGGCTGCATGAGCGGCTCTGGCCGGTGAAGTACATGATTTTCCTCGGTCTCTTCGGCGTGTCGCTGATGAGCGTCGAGCAGGCCGAACATCTGGCCGAGATCGAGCCGTTCAAGACCGCCATCATCCTGAAGTTCATCCGCGCCTGGCCCTTCGTCGCCTATGCCGTCGCGCTGCTCGTCGCCGGGCTCTTCGTCGAGCGGTTCTACTGCCGCTACCTCTGCCCGCTCGGTGCGGCGCTGGCGATCCCCGCGCGCATGCGCATGTTCGACTGGCTGAAGCGCTACCACGAATGCGGAAACCCCTGCCAGACCTGCGCCAACCAGTGTCCGGTACAGGCGATCCACAAGACGGGCGAGATCAACCCGAACGAGTGCATCAACTGCCTGCACTGCCAGGTGCTCTACCAGTCCGAAACCGTCTGCCCCGTGGTGATCAAGAAGATGAAGTCGCGCGCCAAGCTCGCGGCGAGCCCCGGGGGCGCACCGATCCACCAGCAACCCACAGCAAAAGCCTAGGCAAAGAGGAGCCGATCATGGAATCGAAGGAAAACAAGGGGCTGAGCCGCCGCGCGCTCTTCAGCGCCACCGCGGGCAGCGCGGTTCTCGCCGGCGCGATGGGGCCGGCGGCGCTGGGTCTCGGGGCTGCCGGCCTTGCCACCCCCGCCCGTGCCGCCGCCGGAGCCGACGGCTCCGTCGCCCCCGGGAAGCTCGACGACTATTACGGCTTCTGGTCTTCCGGCCAGAGCGGCGAGATGCGCATTCTCGGCATCCCCTCGATGCGCGAACTGATGCGCGTGCCGGTGTTCAACCGCTGCTCGGCCACGGGCTGGGGCCAGACGAATGAATCGATCCGCATCCACCAGCGCACGATGACGGAGAAGACGAAGAAGCAGCTCGCCGCCAACGGCAAGCATATCCACGACAATGGCGACCTGCACCATGTCCATATGTCCTTCACCGAGGGCAAGTATGACGGCCGCTATCTCTTCATGAACGACAAGGCCAATACGCGCGTCGCGCGCGTGCGCTGCGACGTGATGAAGCCCGACGCCATCCTGGAAATCCCGAACGCCAAGGGTATCCATGGCCTGCGTCCGCAGAAGTGGCCGCGCTCCAACTACGTCTTCTGCAACGGCGAGGACGAAGCGCCGCTGGTCAATGACGGCTCGACCATGAAGGACGTCTCGACCTATGTGAACGTCTTCACGGCCGTCGATGCCGACAAGTGGGAAGTCGCCTGGCAGGTCAAGGTCTCGGGCAATCTCGACAACTGCGATGCCGACTACGAGGGCAAGTGGGCGTTCTCGACCTGCTACAATTCCGAAATGGGCATGGTGCTGGAGGAGATGACGAAGTCCGAGATGGACCATGTCGTCGTCTTCAACATCGCCGAGATCGAGAAGGCCATCGCGGCGGGCAAGTACGAAGAGGTCAACGGCGTCAAGGTCGTGGACGGCCGCAAGGAGGCCAAGTCCCTCTTCACCCGCTACATCCCCATCGCCAACAACCCGCACGGCTGCAACATGGCGCCGGACAAGAAGCACCTTTGCGTCGCCGGCAAGCTCTCGCCGACCGTCACCGTGCTCGACGTCACCAAGTTCGACGCGATCTTCTACGACAATGCAGAGCCGCGCAGCGCCGTGGTGGCGGAGCCGGAACTCGGCCTGGGGCCGCTGCACACGGCCTTCGACGGCCGCGGCAATGCCTACACCACGCTGTTCCTGGACAGCCAGATCGTGAAGTGGAACATCGACAAGGCGATCGCCTTCCACAAGGGTGACAAGAACGCCAAGTACGTGGTCGACCGCCTGGACGTGCAGTACCAGCCGGGCCATATCAACGGTTCGCAGTCCGAGACCATCGCGGCGGACGGCAAGTACCTGGCCGTGGGCTGCAAGTTCTCCAAGGACCGTTTCCTGCCGGTGGGACCGCTGCACGCCGAGAACGAGCAGATCATCGACATGTCGGGCGAGAAGATGGTGCTGGTGCATGACGGCCCGAACTTCGCCGAGCCGCATGACGCCATCGCCGTCGCGCCCTCGATCTTGCCGAACATCAGGTCGGTCTGGGACCGCAAGGATCCGCTCTGGGCCGAAACGCGCAAGCAGGCCGAGGCCGACGGCGTCGATATCGACGAATGGACCGACGCCGTCATCCGCGACGGCAACAAGGTGCGCGTCTACATGACCTCGGTCGCGCCGAGCTTCAGCCAGACGGACTTCACGGTCAAGGAAGGCGACGAAGTCACCGTCATCGTCACCAATCTCGACGAGATCGACGACCTGACGCACGGCTTCACCATGGGCAACCATGGCGTTGCCATGGAGATCGGGCCGCAGCAGACGAGTTCCGTCACCTTCGTCGCGGCGAATGCGGGGGTCTACTGGTACTATTGCCAGTGGTTCTGCCATGCCCTGCACATGGAAATGCGCGGCCGCATGTTCGTGGAACCGAAGGGCGCCTGAGGAATGCGCCTGCCCGTCCTCCTGATCGGCCTCCTTCTCGCTTCGCCGCTTGCCGCGGCGGAGCGTGCGGTCGCGCCGGGCGCGGGCAGCCTCGCATCGGCCATTGCCGGAGCAGCACCCGGCGATGTGCTTGTCCTGAGCGACGGGGCCTATGCCGGCCCCGTCACCGTCGACCGGCCTCTCACCATCAAGGGTCCGCGCGGCGCCGTGATCGACGGGCAGGGGCACGGCAGCGTCATGACGATCGCAGCGCCCGACGTGACCCTCGCCGGCTTCACCGTCACCGGCTCGGGCCGGGTGAACCAGGACCTCGACGCCGGCGTGAGGATTCTGGAGGGGGCCGACCGCGCCCGCATCGAAAAGCTACTCGTCACCGGCAACATGCACGGCATCGACGTGCATGGCGGCCGCAACGCTGCCGTCATCGGCAACGAGATCGTCGGCACCGACAGCCTGCGCATGAACGAGCGCGGCAATGGCATCTATGTCTGGAACAGCCCCGGCACGCTGCTGGAGAACAACCTCATCCGCTACGGCCGCGACGGCATCTTCTCCAATGCCAGCGCCGACAGCATCTATCGCGGCAACGTGATGCGGGACCTGCGCTTTGCCGTACACTTCATGTACACGCGCAACACCGAGGTCTCCGGCAACATCTCCATCGGCAATCACCTCGGCTTCGCCATCATGTTCTCCAACAAGGCGAAGATCCTGAACAATCTCAGCCTCGGAGATCGCGAGCACGGGCTGATGCTGAACTATGCCAACAATGCCGACGTCACGGGCAATCTGGTGCGCGGCGGCACGCGGAAATGCCTCTTCATCTACAATGCCCACAAGAACCTCATCTGGGACAACCGTTTCGAGGGGTGCGGCATCGGCATCCATTTCACCGCCGGCTCGGAGAAGAACGTGCTCACCGGCAACGCCTTCATCGCCAACCGCGAGCAGGTGAAATATGTCGGCACCCGCAACATGGAATGGAGCCATGAAGGCAGGGGCAATTTCTGGTCCGACCATCCGGCCTTCGATCTCAACGGCGACGGCGTCGCCGACAGTTTCTACCGCCCCAACGACCTGATGGATCAGATCCTCTGGTCGCAGCCGGCCGCGAGCCTCCTCATCGGCTCGCCCGCCGTGCAGCTCGTGCGCTGGAGCCAGCGGGACTTTCCCGCAACGCTCCCCGGCGGCGTGCGCGACAGCGCGCCGCTGATGCGCCCTCTCACCATATCCGTCCCGCCCGACATCCTTGGCTACGAAGCCGAGGCCGCCGGCCGCTGGGCCGAGGGAAATTACGATGATACCGACCCTGACAATCTCGCGGCTCACTAAGCGTTTCGGCGACGTCGAGGCGCTGAAGGCCGTTTGCCTGACGCTGGAGGCGGGAAAGCGCGCGGCCCTGCTCGGCCACAACGGCGCGGGCAAGTCGACGCTGATGAAGATCGTGCTCGGTCTCATCCCTTTCGATGGCGGCGCGGTCTCTGTCTGCGGCGCGGTGCCGGGCTCGTCCGCGGCCCGGGCTCAGGTGGCCTATCTTCCCGAGAACGTCGCCTTCCACCCGGCCCTGACGGGAGAAGAGCAGCTTCGCCACTACCTTGCCCTGCGCGGTGAAAATCCCCGCCAGGCTCCGGCGCTTCTGGCCCGCGTCGGCCTTGCCCATGCCGGGCGGCGGCGGATCGGCACCTATTCCAAGGGCATGCGCCAGCGCCTGGGCTTCGCGCAGGCCCTGCTGGGCGAGCCGCGCCTCCTGCTGCTGGACGAGCCGACCACCGGCCTGGACCCGGTGTCGCGGCGCGATTTCTACGACCTGCTCGACGGTCTCTCCGCCGAGGGCACGGCGATCCTGCTCTCTTCCCACGTGCTCACCGAGGTGGAGGCTCGTACCGACAGCATCCTCATCCTGTCGGGCGGCGACCTCGTGGCGGAAGGCACGCTCGCCGACCTGCGCGCCCGCGCGGCGCTCCCCCGTCGCCCTGCTGGTCCGCCCCGCACCCGGCCATGCGCCGTCGCTGTCGGCGGCCTTTCCCGAGGCGCTCCCCGGGCCGGACGGGCTCTTCCGCCTTTCCTGCGCGCAGGCGCAGAAGCTGCCGCTGCTCGCCCGCCTGTCGGCGCTCGGGAATGCGGTCGCCGATCTCGACGTGATCCCGCCGAGCCTCGAGGACATCTACAGCCATTTCAGCCGGAGGGACGGGCAATGAGCCGCATCCTTGCCACGGCGCTCTGCGAATTCCGCATCGCCTTCCGCAATCGCTGGGTCTCCATCGCCACCGGCATGATGGTGCTGTTCGCCCTGGTCCTTGCCGCCGCCGGCGCGGCCCCGACGGGCGATGTCGGCGTCGACAGGCTTTCGGTCACGGTCGCCTCGCTCACCTCGCTTGCCGTTTATCTGGTGCCGTTGCTGGCGCTGCTGATGAGCTTCGATGCCGTCGCGGGCGAGGTGGAGCGCGGCACGCTGCCGCTGCTTCTGACCTATCCCGTCTCGCGTCTCGAGATCCTGCTCGGCAAGCTTGCGGCGCATCTCGCCATCCTCGCCCTTGCGGTCACGCTCGGCTATGGCGCGGCGGCGCTGGTGGCCGTCTGGTCCGATCCGGCGGCGATTGCCGGGCTCGGTGCGCTCTGGCGGCTGATCTGGTCCTCGGTGCTGCTGGGCGCGACCTTCCTCGGGGCGGGGTATGCCCTTTCCGCGCTGGCGCGGCGTCCCTCCGGGGCGGCAGGGCTTGCCATCACCCTCTGGCTAGTGGCGGTGGTGCTCTACGATCTCGCGCTCCTCGCGCTGATCGTTACCGATGGCGGCGGCGCCTTCACCACCCGGGCCCTGCCGGTGGCCTTGCTCGCCAATCCTGCCGACGCCTTCCGCGTCTTCAACCTCTCCGCCGCCGAGGCCGTCGCGGCCGCCGGCGGCATCGGCGGGGCTGCGGGCGCAATCCCGCTCTGGCAATCGGCTGCCTCGCTTCTTTTCTGGCCGCTCGTCGCCATTGCCCTTGCTGCCGGCGCTTTCCGGAAGGTGACGCCATGAGGAACCGCCTTCGTCCCGTTCTGTTCGTGGCAATGCTCGCGCTGCTTTCCGCCTGCAAGGAAGAGGTGGCGCAAAACACGGCGCCGCAGGACATGACGCCGGAAACCCTCGGCCACTATTGCCAGATGAACCTTCTGGAACATCCCGGCCCCAAGGCGCAGGTCTTCCTCGAGGGCAATCCCGCGCCGCTGTTCTTCAGCCAGGTGCGCGACGCCATCGCCTATATGCGCGGCCCCGAGCAGGTCGCGCCGATCCTCGCCGTCTATGTCAATGACATGGGGCAGACGGGCGCCACCTGGGACAAGCCCGGCGACGGCAACTGGATTCCCGCCGATGCAGCCTTCTATGTCGTCGGCTCCGCCCGTGCGGGCGGCATGGGCGCGCCGGAAACCGTGCCGTTCTCCAGCCGCGAGCGCGCCGAGGCCTTCACGCGGACCGAAGGCGGCCGTGTGCTGGCGCTTGCCGACGTGACCGATGACATGGTTCTGACGCCGGTCGATGCCGGCGCGGAGCAAGGGGACGACACGGATTTCGATGGCCGCCTGCGCGCCCTTCCCAACAAAGCCGGAGGTTGACAATGTCCATAACCCGCCGCCGCCTGATCACCATATCCGCCGCTCTGGCCGTGCTGCCCGCCGTGGCGCGCGCCACGACCGGGACCACCCGCCAATGGACGGGACAGGCGCTCGGCGCACGCGCCTCGATCCGGCTCGATCATCCCGATGGCGAGGCCATCGCGGCCCGTGTCATGGCGGAGATCAACCGGTTGGAAGACATCCTGAGCCTCTATCGACCGGAGAGCGCGCTGTCGCGACTGAACCGCGAGGGCCGTCTTGCCGCACCGCCTTTCGAACTTCTGGACTGCCTGTCGCTCGCCGGCGCCGTGCATCATGCGAGTGCCGGGCGGTTCGATCCGACCATACAGCCGCTCTGGGCGCTCTGGGCCGAGGCCGCCGCCGGCGGTAGGCGGCCCGATGCGGCGGCCATCGAAACGGCGCGGCGGAAGGTCGGCTGGGGCGGGGTCGAGCTCGACGCCGCGGCGATCATACTACGGCCCGGCATGGCGCTGACGCTGAATGGGATCGGTCAAGGCTATGTCGCCGATCGGGTCGCCGCGCTGCTGGAGGCCGAGGGACTGACGGATATCCTCATCGATACCGGCGAACTGCGCGCCCTCGGCGGCAAACCGGGGGGCGGCGAATGGCCGGTGCGACTGGAGACGGGCCAACGCCTCGCCCTGCGCCAGCGCGCGCTCGCCACCTCCGCGCCTCTTGGGACGACCTTCGACCAGACCGGAAAGGACGGCCATATCCTCGATCCGGCAACCGGAAGGCCCGGCCGGTCGAACTGGCGGGCAATCTCGATCTCGGCGCCCTCCGCCGCCATCGCCGACGCGTTGGCGACGGCTGCCTGCCTGATGCCGGAGAGGCAAACGATCCTTGCCATGACGGAGCGCTTCGACGGGGCCCGTCTCGAAGCCGGCATGGCGGCGGCTCCGGCGCCCTGAACAGGGAACTCTACCGGGCGCCGAAACGGGCGGCATACTCGGACGGCGCTATGCCTTTCCGGCGCTGGAAGGCCCGGCGCATGCGCTCGGCATTGCCGAAGCCGAAGAGGACGGGCGCTTCGGCGATGGAGGCCTCCGCCCGCTCGATGGCGTCGCAGGCCGCGTCGACGCGCATGTCCTCGACGAATTGCGCCGGGCTTGCCCCCAGCACCTGCGTGAAGAGACGCGAGAAATTGCGTTCGCTCATGTGCGCCATGGCGGCGAGACGGGGGACGGAGAGATCCGTCGCAAGGTTGGCGCGAATTTCCGTCACCAGCGCATCGAACCGGCCGTCCGCGGATTTCACCTGCTGGCGGAGTGCGGCACTGAACTGGCGCTGCCCGCCGGTCCGCTTGACATAGAGCACCAGTGAACGGGCAAGGCGCAGAGCCTCCGTTCGACCGAGATCCTGCTCGACCATGGCCAGCGCCATGTCGATGCCGGCGGTGACGCCGGCGGAGGTCCAGACGCCGCGATCCTCCTCGAAGATCGAATCCGCCCGCACGTCGATTGCCGGAAACGCGTCCTGAAGCTGGGCGCAATCCTCCCAATGCGTCGTTGCCCGCCGGCCGGCGAGGTGCCCGCCGCGGGCAAGGATGAAGGCGCCGAGGCAGATCGAGCCGAGGCGCCGGCATCGTCCGGCCTGGCTCGCGATGAAATCCAGCAACCCGTCCGAATTCGCGGGCTCCAGCGCGCTCTGTCCGCCGGAAACGAGCAGCGTGTCCGGCGCTTCCGTCGCACAACGCTCTGTCGGAAGGGTTTCGAGCGCAACGCCCGTGTCTGTGATGACAGGGCCGCCCTTTTCGGAAAGGAGCAGGATCGAATAGGCCGGCGCGCCGGACGCCAGGCGCGCATCGTTGAAGACCTGCAAAGGTCCCGTGACGTCGAGCAGCTTGGTTCGGTCGAACAGGATGAGGGCGATGGTTCGCATGACATCGGTCTTGGCAGAAAACGAGGGCATATTGTCATTTATGCCATTCCGTTTGCATGGCAACAAGGGAGCATCCTCTAACCCGGAGCCGAGAATGCTGGACCTACGCCCGAACTGCGAACTGTGTGACCGCGACCTGCCACCGGAAACGGCGGAGGCGCGGATCTGCAGCTATGAATGCACCTATTGCGCAAGCTGCGTGGAAACGATCCTGGAAAACGTCTGCCCCACCTGCGGCGGCGGATTCGCGCCTCGCCCGATCCGCCCGAAGAAGGCCTGGCGTTCCGGAAAGCAACTCGGGCTCGGCTTCGATCCCGCGAGCGAGGTGCGCCGCCATACGTCCTTCACCACGGAGGATATCCGGGCGCATGTCGCAAGGATCAGGCACCTTGCGCCCGAGGAGCGCTAGGATCCCGGCCATCATTCGGACGGAAAATAGACGGCCGGTTGCGGCGGCGGGATCTGCGTGTTGAGGGCAACGAGATAGGCGGTCATGGCGAGCATGAGGACCGCGATGACGCCGAGGGGGAAACCGACGCTGAAGCCGGGGTCCTCCTGTTGGGAAAAGCGATGTTTTGGCACGTTTCTCTCCATGGTGGCTGAAAGCGACGGGATGGCGGCAGCCGGACCGGAAACCGGCCCTGCTGCCTCCGATGGGAAGCGTCATGCCGTGATCACGTAGACGATCTTCAGGCTTGCCGGTTCGATGATCAGAATTCGGCCATCCGCCAGCAGGATGTACTTGTAGGTGCGATAGGCCGGCACGATCTCGATGATGCGCGGCGGCAGCGGGCGCAGCTCGACGGTCCGCGGCACGATGGTGCCGATGTTAACGTCGATATCGATATCGACCGGTTTGGCATCGCTCTCCACGATGACATTGTGAATTTCCGTGCGCTGCTCGGTGGTGACGTCGATGCTCGCGGTCGTTTCGTTCGAAGGCGCGGACGCTGTGGTTTCATCCGCCTCGCCCGATGTCGAGGCACCGGCCGTCGACTGGGTTTCGGTCTGACCTTCGGTGTTCGACTGGGCGCTCCCGCTGGTCGCGTCATTCTCCTCAGCCTGCCCGCTGCCGCCTTCCGCCGTCGTCTGGCGATTCGACTTGCCGGTCGTGTCGTTTGTGGGCGTCTGGGTCGTTTCGGTTCCCGTCTCGCCGGTTACGGAGCCGCTGCTCGACTGAGCGGTGCTTCCGCCGGTCGCGCCGCCTTCGGTCTGGGCCGAACCTTCACTCTGGCCCTGTCCCTGCGGAAGGAGCAGCGGGTCGGCTTGCTGGGCGAAGACAGGACCGGCAAGGGCTGTCGTGCCGCTGAGGAAGAGGGTGGCGAGGGTTCTTCGGATAGAGGTCTTCATGAGGTGTCTCCATTGTTGAATTTCGGTCGGGCGCTTGCGTTAGCCGGGGCTTCTGCAATGCCGCGCCGAACCCACAACGACGCGTTGGAGACGCTGTTCCTGGCCGCCGGCCTTCTGGCTCTCCACGGGCGACCAAGGTCTTCTTCTGCGTTGGACCAAGGTCTGAAAGGCAGGTCTGACGTCATTGCCGCGGGCATGGAGCCCGGCGCAACCCGGCACGTCTTGGCGTTCTGGAGGAAGATGAGACTCGTGGACCGTGCGCGGTCTAGAGAAGGTGGCTGGCATCCCGCAGGACCATGGCGGCTTCCGTGCGGTTGCTGACCTTCAGCTTCGCGAAGATACGCGTCATGTGATGCTTGACCGTCTTTTCATGGAGGTCCAGCTCCCGGCCGACAAGCTTGTTGCTGAGGCCGGCGGCGACGAGGCGCAAGACCTCCCGCTCGCGTCCGGTAAGATCACCAAGCCGAGGCCTTGCATCGTCGGTGCCCTGCAGAAGGCTGGTGACCATGCGGGCCGAAAGCACCGGGGAAAGATACATTTCCCCGGCATGGATGAGCCGCAGTACATCGGCAAGCGTGCGCGCGCCCACGCCCTTGAGGACGTAGCCTTTCGCGCCGCATTTGAGGGCTGTCGCGACATCCGTGTTGGATTCGGAAACGGTGAGCATGACGATTTTCTGGGCCGGACGCCGCTTCATGATACTCGCCACGGCATCGAGCCCGCCGCCGGGCATCGAAATGTCGAGCAACATGACATCCGGCTCCGCACGTTCGGCAAGCAGCACGGCGTCGTCCCGGCAATTGCCTTCGCCAACGAGGGAGAAGCCGCCGATCTCGCCAAGACAGCTGGCAACGCCCTCCCGAAAGATCGGGTGGTCGTCCACGATGGCGATGCGAATGCCGGTCATGCCATTTTCTCCCTGCAGGCGTTTCGGCTGGAAACGGAAAACGGCATGGTTGGTTCCGGAATGGCCGCCTGCCTTCCGGGATGGAAGGCAGGCGGCTCGCGTCAGTTCAGAACCTGCACCACCGTATAGGTGCCCGGGTCGACGATGACCCGCTGCTGATTGACGACGGCATAGGCATAGGCAGGGTCTTCGGGCACCGGCGTCAGCACGATCGTCTTCGGCAAGGGCTTGCCGACTTCCACGACGCCCTGGATGATCACGGGATTGGCCGGGATCGGCTGCTGCTGCACATAGGTCACGACCTTGCGCGGCGGCGGATCCACGGCGGCGCCGGCGATGACACCGACGGCACCGCCGACGACTGCGCCGACAGGGCCGCCGATAATGGCGCCCGTCACGGCGCCGCCCGCGCCACCCACGACCGCGCCGTCATTGTCGTCATCGGCGAAGGCGGGGGCGGAAAAGAGAGCCGTTGCAAGGGCTGCGGACACGATGATTTTCGTAATCATGTTTTCACTCCTTTGTTCAGACAGGAGTGGAAGGCCGGATCCCAAGGGAAGTTCCTGCGCCGGACTTTTGCTTGTCCGGCGCCAGACTTAAGTCGGCGCGTGGCGCATCCGTTCAGCGCCGGCGAAGGTTTTGCCGCGACTCGTAGAGATATTGCGCGCCGATGATGACGGCGGCGATCACGAGATAGAAGACGGAGACGAGCAGCAGCACCTCGATGGCCTTGTAGGTCTCCGAGATGATGACGGTCGAGGCGGCCGTCAGTTCATCGATGGCGACGAGGCTGGCGAGCGAGCTGCCCTTGACCATCTGGATGGCATTGGAAAAGAGCGCCGGTGCCGCGAGGCGGTAGGCCTGCGGGATCATCACCTTCCAGTAGATCGCAAAGGGCTTCAGCCCCAGCGCCTTGGCCGCGTCCGACTGTCCCGCCGGAATGCTTTCGAAGCCCGAGCGCAGGAATTCCAGATTGTAGGCGGTCGACGCGAAGATGAGGCCGATGAGGGCGGACGGCACCGGCTCGAGATAGATGCCGAGCTTCGGCAGGCCGTAGTAGAGCGCGAAGAGAAGGGCGAGCACCGGCGCGGCGCGGGCAAAGAAGCTGTAGCCGACGATGACGCGGCGAAACGCGCCGCCGGGGCGCTGCATGTAGATGGCGAGCGGCAGCGCCAGCAGGTTCGATACGAGAATGACGACGGTCGAGATGAACAGCGTCATCCACAGCCCGTCGAACAGCATGCGCTGATAGGTGGGGTCGAGCAGGATCGTCATCGCGCCATCGCCTGTTTCGGCTTGCGCTCGTTGAAGACGAGCAGCGGCGTGACGATGAGAATGTAGAGGCCGACGGCGATGGACAGGAAGGTGAAGGGCGCGTTGGTCGCCGCGATACCCTGCTTGGTGACGTAGAGGATTTCGCTGACCGAGACGGCCGAGGCGATGGACATGCGTTTGACCGTGCCGATGGCATAGGTGATCCAGCCCTTGCGGGCGAGCGGCAGGACCTGAGGCACCAGCACCCGCAGGAACACGATGCGCCGCGGCAGGCCGAGCGCGATGCCGGCCTCGTACTGGCCGAAGGGAATGACCTTCAATGCGCCCTTGAACACCTGATAATCGAAGGCGATGCCGACAAGAGTGAAGGCGAGAATGGTGGAGCCGACCGGGCCGAAGTCGACGCCGAGCTGGGGGCCGCCGAAGAAAAAGAGGAAGAGGACCACGAGTTCCGGCACGGAGCGGAAGAAGGCGCTGAAAGCCTCGATGGCCTTGCGCGGGAAGGATTTCTCGCGCCCGTAGTGGACGAAGGACAACAGAAGGCCGAAGGCCGCCGACAGGGTGAAGACGACGGCCGAGAGCCCGATGGTCAGCGCCGCCGCGGTGAACAGCCGCGGCAGCCATGCAAGTGCGATTTCCATTGTCCCTTGCCCCGTGCGGAGCCCTTATTCGGCCTTCGACCAGTCGATGGACGCGCCGAACCACTTGTCGGCGAGGCCCTGCAGGGTGCCGTCCTTGCGCCAGGCGGCGAACTTGGCGTCGATGGCGTCGGCCAGCGGCTTGTTCTTGCCGTTGACGGCAACGCTCTGCGTGATGGTCGACAGCAGGTCGTCGAGGGTGACGGCGCCGGTCAGCTTGCCCGACTTAGCGAGATATTTCGGACCGAGGAAGTCGTGCGCCGCGAAATCGATGCGACGGTTTTCAAGGTCGAGGAAGAGTTCGGTCGCGCCGGGATATTCGCGCGCCTCGGTGACGCAGTCGGCCGGCAGCTTCTCCTTGGCGACCTTCTGGAACGCGCCGCCGCGGACCGCGCCCATGGTCTTGCCGCAGACGTCTTTCCAGCTGGCGATGTCCGTATCGGTTTCGCGGCGGGTGATGGCCGCGCCGTTGACGATGTAGGGCGACAGCACGAAGAAGTCCGTGGAGGCGAGGCGCTCGGGCGTGCGGGTCACGCCGGATGCGATGAGGTCGAAGCGACCGGCGGTCAGGCCGGGCAGAAGGCCGGCGAAATCGAGCTTCTCGAACTGGGCGGTGAGGCCGAGTTCCTTGGCGACGAGGTTGACCACGTCGATGTCGAAGCCTTCAAGTTCACCCGCTGCATTGGTCATGCTGAAGGGTGGCGCCGAACCGGATGTGCCGACGGTGAGGGTATCGGCGGTCACGAGGGCGGACTTGTACTCCTGCGCATTGGCCACGCTCACGGCGAAAAACGCGGCGACGGCCAGCAGGGCTCTCAGCACAATACCCATGGTTCCTCCTTTAGGGGATGCTTGAAGACGGACGGCTGGTTTATATCGCAAACCGCCGGGGCCACCAAGGACGGCAGCCGACGCGGCTAGGATATGTTCTGGAGAATCTGTTTTCTCAAGAACAGCCATTTTCAATGTCAGCGGTTTTTTGGAATGGAACCGCGCTTTTGGCGTGGCCGCCCTCGAGGCGCTGACGGACATGGTCCCGCCCCTTGATCCCCCACGCAATCCATGCCCTATTTACCGCGTGAATCTGGCTGAGGATTTGCCGCGATGGCTTCGGATACGAAGACGACTGTCTCGCGACGGCGCAAGGCCGTCGCGGCCGGGGGCTCCTCCCAGGCGCAAGGTGCAACGGAAGATTTCGGGACGGGTGTTTTGCGCAAGAATTCCATGCGGGTCGGTCCCGGCTATCCACAGGTCGTCGTGCTCGTCGGTGCCACGGGCGATCTTTCCCGGCGCAAGCTGCTGCCGGGCCTTTTCCATCTCATCAAGGCCGGGTTCATTCCGGGCTGCCGCATCATCGGCGTCTCGCTCGACGAGCTCGACGCGGACGGTTTTCGCGCGATCGCCCGCGAATCCCTCGACACGTTCCTGACCCGCAAATTCACCGAGGCCGAGTGGGAAGCGTTCTCCGCATCGCTCGACTATGTCTCGCTGTCCGCCGGTGCCGGCATGTTGAAGGCGGCGGTCGACCGGGCCGAGACGGCTTTGGGGCCGGAAACGCGGCGCGTGCATTATCTCTCCGTGCCGCCCAAGGCCGCATTGCCGGCCGTGCAGCTCCTCGCCGAAGCCGGGCTGGTGGAGCGGTGCCGCATCATCATGGAAAAGCCGTTCGGCACGGACCTTGCCAGCGCCGTGGAACTGAACCGCAAGCTGCACGAGGTGTTCGACGAGAAGCAGATCTTCCGCATCGACCACTTCCTCGGCAAGGAGCCGGCGCAGAACATTCTCGCCTTCCGTTTCGCCAATGGCCTGTTCGAGCCGATCTGGAACCGGAATTTCATCGATCATGTGCAGATCGACGTGCCGGAGACGCTGGGCCTTTCCACTCGCGCCGCCTTCTACGAGACGACCGGCGCCTATCGCGACATGGTGGTGACCCATCTCTTCCAGATTCTCGCCTTCATGGCGATGGAGCCGCCCACGGCGCTGGAGCCGGCGCCGATCTCCGAGGAGAAGAACAAGGTGTTCCGCTCCATGCTGCCGATCGAGCCGCGCGACGTGGTGCGCGGCCAGTATATCGGCTACCGCAAGGAGCCGGGGGTCGATCCGGAGAGCGACACCGATACCTTCATCGCTCTCAAATGCGCCATCGACAATTGGCGCTGGGCGGGCGTGCCCTTCTTCCTGCGCACGGGCAAGCGCCTCGCCGAAGGACAGCGCATCATCTCCATCGCCTTCCGTGAGCCGCCGAAATCGATGTTCCCGCCCGGCTCGGGCGTCGGCGCGCAGGGGCCGGACCATCTCACCTTCGACCTCGCCGATGCGTCCAAGGTCTCGCTGTCCTTCTATGGCAAGCGCCCCGGTCCGGGCTTCCGGCTCGACAAGCTTTCGCTGCAGTTCGCCATGAGCGAAACCGGGCTGATCGGCGAGGTGCTGGAGGCCTATGAACGCCTGATCCTCGATGCGATGCGCGGCGATCATACGCTGTTTACCACGGCCGAGGGCATCGAGCGGCTCTGGGAAATCTCCCAGCCCCTTCTCGACAACCCGCCGCCCGTGCGCCTCTACGACCAGGGGGGCTGGGGGCCGAAGTCGATCCATCAGCTCATCGCCCCGCATGCCTGGCGCCTGCCGTTCGAGCGGGCCTGGCGGGATTCGGCAAAGGGCGAGTGACGGCACCGCCTGCGGTGTTCCGCGGGGACGGATCGGGTTAGGGTGCGGAACGATTCGCCGCTTCCCCCCGGAGACCATGGAAACCTCGCTCTACCTGCCCGTCAAAGGCTTCCTCGAAAAGGCCGGCTACGCCGTCAAGGGCGAGGTCGGCGGCTGCGATCTCGTCGGGCTCAGTGAAGACGACCCGCCGGTCGTCGTGATCTGCGAGCTGAAGCTGAGCTTCAATCTGGAACTCATCCTCCAGGCCGTCGACCGGGCCGCGGTTTCGGACGAGGTCTGGATCGCCGCGCGCGTCTCGACCAAGGGCAGGGGACGGGAATCCGACAAGCGCTACCGGGATCTCTGCCGCAGGCTCGGCATCGGCATGCTCGGCGTTTCCGACGCGGGCGATGTGAGCGTCATCGTCGCTTCCGTCACGCCCATGCCGCGCACCAACCCGAAACGGCGCTCGCGGCTGGTGCGCGAGCACCGCAGGCGCGTCGGCGATCCTGCCCTTGGCGGCAGCACGCGCGCCCCGCTGATGACGGCCTATCGCCAGCAGGCGCTCGGCTGTGCGGCGGCGCTGGCGGAGGGGCCGCTACGGGTGCGCGAGATACGCGCCGGCGTTCCGGAGGCCGGGAACATCCTGCTTTCCAATGTCTATGGCTGGTTCGAGCGGCTCGACCGCGGCGTCTACGGCCTCACGGATGCCGGCCGCGAAGCGTTGCAGCGGTGGCCGCAGCCGGAGCGGCAGGCCGCCGAATAAACCGCCGTCAGGCGGTGCTTTCCTCGCCTCGCCGCGCAAGCAGGGCGAAGAGCACGTCGAGCATCACATACATCGGCGCGCGGCCGGTCGGCACGATAAGCGGCTGGCTGGAGGCGCGGTAGGCGTTGAGGTTGATGTTCTCGTCGGCGAGCGAGGCGACGACGGAACCACCGGGGGCGATGGAGAGAATGCGCGCCCCGGCCTTCTTGGCGATTTCCATGTTGGAAATGAGATAGCTCGTGCGGCCCGAAAAGGAGAGCACGAAGAGAACGTCCTCGTGCGTGAGGCGCGGGGCGGAGACCATCTGCAGGGTCGGGTCGGCATAGGCCACGCTCGCCATGCCGAGCGAGGCGAGGCGATGCTGCGCCTCGCTGGCCAGGAAGCCCGAACCGCCATAGCCGTAGACATCGATGCGGCGGGCGGTCGCGAGCATGTCGACGGCGCGGCGCAGGCCCTCGAGATCGAGGTCGTGCCGGGCTTCGCGCAGGGATTCGACGGCGCGATTGAAAATGTCGTCGACGAGGCCGGTGAACGGGTCGCCGCCATTTTCCGCCGGGCTTGCCGGCGCCTGACGCACGGCCAGTTGCTGGGCGAGCTTCAGGCGGAAATCCGGAAAGCCGTCGCAATCGAGCCGCCGGCAGAAGCGGATGATCGAGGGCTCGCTGACCTTGGCGATCCGCGCCGCATCCGTGATCGACCAGGTGATGGCCGTACTCGGCGTATCGAGGATCGCTTCGGCGATCCTGCGTTCGGCAGGCGTGAATTGCGACAGGGATTGCCTGATCAGATCGAGCATGGACCCCTTCGTTCCGGCATTTGCGGTTCTCGTATGAAGACTACACCATCCCGTCGGCCATCTGCTTCGGCGGGCAGGACGATTGATAGTCAAAACCGGCCGGCGCCACAACGAGCCTTTTGATCGAACCCACCATATCCTCGCGCGGTTCGACGGTGCGGCCCTCGGTGTCCTGGGCGTGGACGATCGAGCCGTTGCCGTCGAGGCCGCGTCAAGTGTGTTACGCCCATTCCAAGACGATGAACGGTTCAGGAATGGCGCGTTGCATGATGGCGGCATAGAGCATTTCCGGCGCCTCGGGCCGCGTGCGATGGATCAGGCCATCGAGCGGTATTCTGTCTTGGGCGAGCCAGGTCAAAGCGCGGGAGAAGCCGCTGAAAATCGAATGCGACGCATTGTTGTAGCCTTCCAGCAGTTCCTCCCACAGGAAACTCCTGCCGTGCATGGGCAATTCCCATTCCCAGCCCGAACGAAGCGTGACGTGCTTGAAGAACACGGCGTTGGTAATGTCATGCGCCGTGAGGTCGGTGTATTTCCGCCATGGTACGCCGACAAGGACGACCTCCCCCATGCGGCGGACCATGTTGCAGCCTTCCAGCACCGCGCCCTCATGACCTGAACAATCGACGACAAGCGCCACCCGGCCCTGGATATCCGGATCGTCGAGGGGCATCTGCGCGCGGGTGTCGGCGATGCCGCTCTGTTCGAGTTGCCTGCGCCGCAGCGCGTCGGGATCCACGACCGTAACGAGGTAACCGCCGATCCGGAACAGGTGAGCGGCGAGGAAGCCGACAGGACCTGCGCCCGTGATGACGACGCGATCGCCCGGTCGAGCCCTGGTTGTCATCAAGGTCGTCATGGAAACGCCCATCAGGCGCGCGATGACCGCGGTGTCGGGCGCCATGCCCTCCGGCAGGACAAGCGTGTTCTCGGCGGCATGGGTCTGCGTCGATCGATGATAGCCCATGGCAAAGCGCCGCTCGCCCGGCTTCACGCCCGTGACGCCCTCGCCGATCTCCTCGACTTCGAAGACCGCGGCATAACCTGGCCGGACGGGGAACGTATCGCCATTGGCCCAGCCGATCTCCGTGCCCTGGCTGATCAGCGTGCAGAGCGTTCGCCCCCGGATCTCGCCGGGCTGCAGCGGGAGATCGTCATAGGATTGCAGTTTGAAGGTCTGGCGGGCGGGAATGATGATTTCTGATGGCATATCGGGACTTTCAGGAAAGAAGCGTGGCGCCGGTCGCCGCATCGAAGAGATGCAGGCCGGCGGTGTTGAAGGCGATGTGAACCGACGCGTCATTTGCCGGGCGGCTTGCCGCGGGGACCTGCGCGATCAGTTCGTGAGGACCGACCCGCAGATCGAGGAGCGCGTCGTCGCCGAGATATTCGGTCACCTCGACGGTGGCGCGCAGGGCGCCGGGTGCATCCGCAGACACCAAAGTGACATCCGATGGGCGGATGCCGATCAGCACGGCCTGACCCTCCGTCAGGCGACCGGTGAAACGGTCGGGCAGGGGGAGGGTGAAGGCCTCGGCTTGCAGCTTTCCGCCCATCTGGCGTGCCGGCACGAGATTCATGGCCGGGCTGCCGATGAAGGTCGCGACGAAGGTATTGGCGGGCCGGGTGTAAACGTCTTCCGGACTGCCGACCTGTTCGACATGGCCATCCCGCATGATGACGATCTTGTCGGCCAGCGTCATGGCTTCAACCTGGTCGTGGGTAACGTAGAGCACGGTGGTGCCAAGCCGCTTGTGCAGCTTGCCGATCTCCCATCGCACCTGGGTACGCAGCTTTGCGTCGAGGTTGGACAGGGGTTCGTCGAACAGGAAGACGTCGGGGGTCCGGACCATGGCGCGGCCCATCGCGACGCGCTGGCGCTGGCCGCCCGACAGCGCCGAGGGTTTGCGCGCCAGCAGCGCATCGAGGCCGAGGATGGCGGCGGTCTCGCGAACGCGGCGGTCGACTTCGCCGGGCGCGAGCTTCAATGGACGCAGGGCGAATTCCATGTTCTGCCGAACGGTCATGTGCGGGTAGAGCGCGTAGTTCTGGAAGACCATGGCGATGCCGCGATCTTTCGGGGCCACGTCGTTGACGACGCGGCCGCCGATCGAGAGCTTTCCGCCGGAGACGTCTTCCAGCCCGGCCACCATGCGCAGGGTCGTGGTTTTCCCGCAGCCGGAAGGACCGAGAAGCACGACGAACTCTCCATTTTCGATCGTCAGGTCAATGCCGTGCACGACCTCGAACGCGCCGTAGCGCTTGACCACTTTTTCCAGTGCGATGGACGACATGCGTCTCTCCTTACTTGACTGAGCCCATCGTCAGGCCGCGCACCAGCCAACGCTGGCAGGTCAGCACGAAGACGACGCCGGGGATGAGGATGATGAAGGAACCGGCCATGATGCGGCCCCACTGGACTGCGTCCGACGACCAGAAGGACATGACGGCAACGGTCGCGGTCTGCGCCTTCGAGCCTGTCAGCATCAGGGCGAACAGGAACTCGTTCCAGGAGAAGATGAAGCAGAACACCGCCGAGACCGCGAGGCCGGGCGCCGCGAGCGGCAGCGTGACCCGCCAGAAGGTTTCGAGGATGCCGTAGCCGTCGACCATGGCCGCCTCCTCCAGGGCCGAGGGGACCTCGTCGAAGAAGCCCTTCATCAGCCAGACGACCAGCGGAATGTTGGCGGTGGAATAGACGATGATCAGGGCGAGCGGCGTATCGAGCAGGCCGGCGGTCTTGAAGATGATGTAGTAGGGGACGACCACCGTGATTGGCGGGAACATGCGCAGCGACAGGATCCAGAAGGCGACGTCGTTCATGCGTCTGTGCCGGATGCGGCTGATCGCATAGGCGGCGAGCGATCCGAAGACGAGGCTGATGGCCGTCGAACCGAGGGCGACGATCAGGCTGTTGCCGATGAACTTCAGGAAGGGCCGCGCCGTGAAGAGCACGTGATAGTGCTCCCAGGTCGGGGTGAAGAAGAACGCCGGCGGTTTCTGGAACATGATCGGTGCGGGTTTCACCGATGAGGACGCGACGAGATAGATCGGCGTCAGAAAGACGATCAGCACCACGGCGAGAAGCAGATAGACGAGAATGGCCTGACGGGTAGAGGGCTTGTTCATGGGGCTACTCCGTCGCCGCGCGGTCGCGGTTCAGCGACTTGAAGAAGAAGGTGACGAGGATGGTGATGATGGCGAGAGAGACAAAGGAGGCGGCCGCGCCCATGCCCATGCGCCAGAAGGTGAAGGACTCGCGGTAGATGAACATGGAGAGCACTTCGGTGGAATCGCCCGGGCCCCCCTTCGTGAGCACGAAGATGACGTCGTAGATCTTGAAGGCGTCGATCGCGCGCAGGAACATCAGGCTGACCAGCACCGGCTTCAACTGCGGCAGCGTCACCCGCCAGAAGACGTCCCAGCGCGAATTGCCGTCGATCAGGGCAGCCTCGTAAGGCTCTGGCGACAGCGAATGCAATGCAGCCGCGGTGCCCATCATGATGAAGGGCGTCCATTGCCAGATATCGGCGATCGCGATCGCCCAGAGCGCCCAGTTGGTGGTGGTGATCCAGCCGACGCCGGACAGGCCGACGAGGCCGAGGAAATAGTTGAGGTAGCCGAGTTCCGGGAAGTAGAGGAAAAGCCAGACGAGCCCCACGATGACGGGCGAGATCATCATCGGGATCAGAAGGAGGGTCCGCGCGAGACCCATTCCGGGCAGCCGCTGGGTGACGAGAAGCGCAATGCCGACGCCGAGCACAAGCTGGATGGAGAGCGTCATCAGCATGAGTTTCAGGGTCGTGGCGAGCGCATGCAGGAACGAGCCGGAAGACAGAATCTCGGCATAGTTCGCCCAACCGACGAAGATGCGCGGAATGAAGGGCTTGGCGAGGTCGTAGTTACGGAACGATAGCCACCCCGCATAGAGCATCGGATAGATCGTCGTGAGGAAAAGGACGGCGACGACGGGCAGCAGGAAAAGAAGGAAGATGCGCCTGTTGCGCGTTGCTTGATAGGCCATGACGGTACTCCGGCGGTGAGGGGCGCCGCCCCAGGGAGGCAGGGGCGGCGCGGCGAACGTGCGCGTCAGTCGGCAAGGACTTTCGCGGGCACGTCGTCGATCCAGCGCAGAAGCGTTTCCTTCGGGAACATCTTCAGACGGGAGTTGACCGCGTTGCAGGCCGTGGTGAGGGCTTCCTCGGCGGTCGCGGTTTCGCCCGCCATGAACTTGTTCAGTTCGACACCGAAGGTTTCTTCGACATCCTGGTAGAACGGATGGAAGATCCGGCGCTTGGCGTTGACCTGGCTGTCGAGCAGAACCTTGTAGTAGGGGTACTTCTGCTGCAGTTCGGGGTCGGAGAGGATTGCCTTGCGGAACTGGCTGACGCCGTTGCCTTCATTGGCGAAGCGCCGCATCAGCTCTTCACTCGTCGACCACTTGATGAAGGCCCAGGCGGCTTCCTTTTCCTTGTCCGAAACCTTGGCGTTGATCGCGAAGGAGAGCGCGCCGGTATAGGTCGGTTCGGCCTTGCCGCCATCGGTCGGATTGGCCGCGAAGCCGGCCTTGCCGATTTCCGCCAGCTTGGCTTCGGCGGGATTGGTCAAACGCACCGAGCGGACCGACCAGTAGGCGGCCTGCGCCGCCTCGCCGCGCTCCATGTAACCGGACTGGATATCCCACATCAGGCCGAGATAGTCCGGCGGATTGAAGGGGATCAGCGATTTCATGTATGCGGCCGCCTTGATGTGCGGTTCACCCGTCATGGCGCAGAGGCCGGTCGCGGGATCCCAGTAGTCGCCGCCGAACGAACGCATGAACGGAAAGTAGTCATGCGTGATGGCGCCCTGCACGCGGCTGTAGGACTGGCTGACGCCATAGAGGTCGTTTTCCAGCGGCTTGCCACCGGCATTCGCGCCCTTCTTGCGGGTGAAGAATTCGGCGATGTCCCGGTACTGGTCCCAGGTCGTCGGGGCCGCGAGGTCGTAGCCGTATTTTGCCTTGAACGCCGCCTGCTCCTCGGCGTTTTCGAAGAGGTCGGCCCGGTACTGGTTGAGCCAGGTCATGCCGGAGGCCGGGAAGGCGAGAAGCTGGCCCTGCCAGGTATTTTCCTGCAACTGGATGGGGATGATGTCGTCGAGCTTTATTTCCGCGGCGTCTCGCTTGGCGAAATCCGTCAGGTCGACGAGAGCGCCGGCCTCGCCGAGCATGCCGACCCAGGGGCTGTCGACCCAGAGCAATTGATAGGAGGGCGAGTCGGAACTCGACTCGATGATGATCTTGTCGACAAGACCCGGATAGGGGAGCATGTCGATCTGTACCTTCGCGCCGGTGAGCGCTTCGAATTCCCCGACGATCGGGGCGAGGCGCGTGACGGACGTGTCGCCGATACCCAGCATCTTGAGTTCGACGCCTTCGAACGGCTTTTCGGCCATGGCCGAGCCGGCGGTCCCGATGCAAAGGGCCGTGGCGTAGGCGAGAGTTCGTATAGTTCTCATTCTTTCCTCCTCCGGAATCCCGCTGTTGAAACGTTTCACCAAATTGTAAAACGGCGTGCGGTGCGGGGCCGCACGCGGCTGGATCAGTTGATTGCGGGCGACCACTGTGCCGGGCCGCCCGCGCGCTCGGCGCCCAGCGGTCCGTCCATGCTGACGATTTCGAGGAACTGCCCCCAGGGTGCCTTCAGGTAGCACCAGGTCAGTCCCTCCATCGGGCCGCCATCGACATAGGTCGGCCCGTCCAGCACCTCGACATTTTCAGCGCGAAGCCGATCGGCGGCGGCGATGCAGTCGTCGACCTGGAAGGCGAGATGGTAGCCGCCGGGCTGGCTGTTGCGCTTCAGCGGCGCATCGGGTTCGGCATCGCCGGAATAGCGGAAGATTTCCAGATTGGTGCCGTTGCCGACGCGCAGCACCCGGATATCCTCGATGCGCGTATTGCCCGCCACGCCGAGGCGTCGCTGCATGTACGCGTCATCGACGTCGACGAGGCCGGTCGACAGGCATTCCACCGCACCGAACAGCTTCGTGAAGAACGCCACGGCTTCGTCGAGATCGGGCACCGTGAAGCCCACATGCTGCATTCCGTAAACTTTCATGAATTCCTCCCATTTCGTTGAAAAATCAGGCCGTCGAAAAGTCAGGCCATTGTCCGTTGCGGCATTGCCTCTTCCTTCAGGGTGGCCGCGGGCAAGGGTGGTCGGCCGCGAATGAGATCGCTGGCCTTTTCGCCGATCATGATCGTCGGCGCATTGGTGTTGGATGAATTGATGCGCGGCATGATCGATGCGTCGCAGACCCTGAGCCCGCTTATGCCGCGCACGCGCAATTGCGGATCGACCACCGCCATGTCATCCGTTCCCATGCGGCAGGTGCCGACGGGGTGGTGGTCCGTCTTGGCCATGCGGCACGCGTAGTCGAAGAGCGCTTCCCGGTCCTTCACCCTTTCTCCCGGCAGGACCTCATGGCGCAGATACGGGCGCAATGCGGGCTGGCGCAGAATGTCGCGTGCCATTTCCAGGCCGCGCAGTGACATCTCCCGGTCATATGGATCCGACCAGTAGTTCGGGTCGATCAGAGGTGCGGCGGCAGGATCGGCCGAAGCAAGCCGCACGGTGCCGCGCGAGCGCGGACGCATGAGGGCGGAGTTGAGGGTTATCCCCCAGCCGTTGATGGTGGCTATGCCCTTTTCGATGCCCGAGCCTTGACCCAGGTGAAACTGCATGTCCGGCCATGCGGCATTCTCATCGGCGTACCAGAAGCCGCCGGTCTCGAAGAGCGAGGACGCGACCGGCCCGGACTTCAGGGCGAGATATTGCAGGCCGGCGGCGATCATCCGGTCAGGCCGCAGGACGCCGTCATAGGAGTGTGGCCCGGTGCATTCGGCCAGCACGCAGATGTCGATGTGGTCCTGCAGATTTTCGCCGACGCCCGGCAGATGGTGCCGTACCTCGACGCCGACATTTCGCAGATGATCGGCCGGCCCGATGCCCGAAAGCATCAGGAGACGCGGCGAACCGATGGCCCCTGCCGTCAGGATCACCTCCCGGCGCGCGTGACGAACCGTTCCGTCCATCATCTCGACGCCGATCGCCCGGCCTCCGGCAAGGATGATCCGGCGCACCTGGGCGTCCGTCTCGACCGTGAGATTTCGGCGCGGCTCGGCGTCACGAAGATAGGTTCCTGCCACGGAAGACCGGCGGACGTCCCGTTGCGTCAGTTGATAGAAGCCGACCCCGGCCTGATCGCGCCCGTTGAAATCGGGGTTGTAGGGCATGCCCCATTGCTGCCCGGCACGCACGAAGGCCTCGCAGACCGGCAGCGTGGCGCGCGGCATCGACACGCCGAGCGGACCTTCCGTGCCGTGAAAGGCGTCGGCAAACCGCTCGTTCCCTTCGGCGCGCTTGAAATAGGGAAGGACTTCGCGATAGCCCCAGCCGGTGCAGCCGTGTTCCTCGGCCCAGCCGTCATAGTCCCGACGGTTCCCGCGGGTGTAGATCTGGGCATTGATGCTTGAACCGCCGCCGATCACCTTTGCCTGGGTGAACCAGAGCACGCGATCCTGCAGATGCTTCTGCGGCACGGTGGACCAGCCCCAACTGGCAATGCCTTTCGTCATCTTGGCAAAGCCCGCCGGCCAGTGGAACAGAACCGAGCGGTCGCGCCCGCCTGCCTCCAGCAGGAGAGCCGTCGTGTCCGCATCTTCCGTCAGCCGGGCCGCAATGACGCAGCCCGCCGATCCGCCGCCGACGATAATGTAATCCGTCTCCATCGCTCGCTTTCTAGTATGTAACTAGTCCGTTACTTGAAACGATTAACCAAACGCGGCTCGCAGTCAAGGGGCTTCATGCAGGCGAACTGCAGATTCAGGGCGAGATGACGGAGTTGCGACGGACGAGCGACGGGTCGAGCCTGTGCCGCGGCTCGGGTTCGCCGTGCCTCGGGGCCTTGCGAAGCGCGATTTCGGCGGAGGTGCGGCCGATGAGTGCCGGCCGGATGTCGACTGTCGTCAGTTCGGGTTCCAGGATGCGGCCTTGCGGGATGTTGTCGAAGCCGACGATGGAGATGTCGCGCCCGACGGCCATGCCCAGCTTGCGCGCCGCACGATAGGCCCCGGACGCCTGGTCGTCGTTGAAGCAGATCACCGCGTTCGGCAAAATGCCCTGAGACGCGAGCGCAAGCATCTTTTCCTCGGCGAAATCCGGGTGCAGGAGGCCCGGCAGCATCCGGCAAGCCGCTTCGGGCATGTCCCTATCGGCAAGCGCCCGGCGAATGCCGGCGCAACGGCCATCCCATGTCGTGGTGTGCGGGTAGCCCCCGATGAAGACCATCGATCGGTGTCCCGCCGACAGCAGGCAATCGGCGGCGAGATAGCCGGACTTTTCGTCGTCGACGCCGACGAAGGCGGCCTTGCTGCCGACGACGTCGCGAACGCAGACGACCAGCCGCAAGCCGTGCGCGAGAACGGGGGTCAAGTCTTCGGCGGTGCTGCCGTGAACCGGGGAAAGGATGACGCTGCCGACGCCTTGCGCCACCATGGACGCGAGGAGCCGTTCCTGCCGCACGAGGTCGTTCTGGGCTGTCGCGAGGAGTGTCAGGCCGCCGGCTTCATAGACCGTTGCTTCAAGGGAGGCGACGAGTTCACTGAAGAACGGGTTGACGATGTTGTTGAGAATGACGCCGACGAGATTGGATTTCCCGGTGCGCAGGCGCGCTGCGGAAGCGTCGCGAATGAACCCGAGCGCATCGGCGACTTCGAGCACGCGCTTGCGTGTCGCTTCGGAGGGCCGGCCGGTTCCCGACAGCACATGGGAGGCTGTTGCGACCGATACCCCGGCCGCGGCCGCGACTTCCTTGATCCCCGAGCGCTTCATGGCATGGTCTGCCGACAGGTCATGTCAAACCGTGACGAGCCGCATGATCGTCTCGATATTGAACTGGATGCGCTGTTCCAGCGCGTCCTTCGCCATGAGATCGCGCTCATAGATGATCGTCCCGGTAAAGCGGTTCGTCAGATAATAATAGCCGACGGCGGCAATGGTGATGTTGAGCTGCACGGGATCGACGCCGTCCCGGAATACGCCCGCTTTCACCCCGCGCTCCAGGATGGTCGAGACCATGTTGACGAGCTTGCGGCTTGAAACCTTGATGATCTCCGACTTCTTGAGATGCTTGGCGCGATGGAGGTTCTCGCTGTTGACCAGGGTGAGGAATTCCGGGTTCTTCAGATAATATTCCCAGGTGAAGCGCACCAGTTTTTCGAGCGCTGCCTTGGGCTCGAGATCTTCCAGATGCAGTTTCTGCTCGGCGCTGCGGATGTCGAGATAGGCGTCTTCGAGAACCGTCTGGAATAGGCCCTCCTTGCTCTCGAAATAGTGGTAGATCATGCGCTTGTTGGCTTTCGCCTTGTCGGCGATATCATCGACGCGCGCCCCGCCTAAGCCGTTCTTCGCAAATTCTTTTTTGGCCGCGTCAAGGATACGCGCCTTGGTGGCCTCGGCGTCGCGAATGCGGGGCTTGCGCCCCGGTTTTTCTGTCTGTTCGCCGGTCATGTTTTCAGCCTGTCCTTTGGCGCAGTCGGGATGTCTTTCCTGCAACTCATACACGCACGCATTGCCATCCGTCAAAGCCGGCCGGCGCGATTGCCTGTTGCCATCCTACTGAAAACCACTTGACTTGCGCGAAACTAAAGAAGTAACTAGTTAGTGCGTTAATTGCGGTGGGAGGCGCGCTGAAGCGTCTCGCCCGAGGGGAAGGTTCTCCTTGCTGGCAGTCAGGCCGGCGGTAACGCGGGACGCGTTTCAATCGGGATTTGGGAGGAAAGAATGTCGACCTTTATCAAGGATTTCATCGAGCGCGAGACGGTTAGCCGCCGCAATTTTCTGTTTGCCGCCGCCGCCGGCATGGGCGCTGCTGCGGTGCCCGGGCTGTTCGGCGGTGGAGCCGCCCGCGCCGCGCTGACGGATCCGGCGATTGCCTGGAGCTACCGTGACCGCGCTTCGGCCTATTGGAACTCGGTCGTTTCGGGCGGCGAGGCCTTCGTGGAATCGCTCGGCAAGCCGAAGAGCGCGCTGGTCAGCCTGATCAACGAGGGCTCCACGGAAAAGTCGCTGGCCGATATCAAGGCCTTCCTTGCCAAGAACAACGGCAATTGCGCCATTGCCTGCGATGCCAATGACAGCCCGAACGCCCGCCCCGTCGTTGAGGCCGTTCAGGCCGCCGGCGCCTATATCTCGACGATCTGGAACAAGACCGACGACCTGCATCCCTGGGATTTCGGCGACAATTATGTCTCGCACATGACCTGGTCGGACGAGAAGCCGGCGGAAGAGACCGCGCGCATCCTCTTCGAAGCCATGGGCGGCGAGGGCGGCGTGGTTCACCTCGGTGGCATCGCGGCCAACAATCCCGCCGTCGAGCGTCTTGCCGGCCTCAAGAATGCGCTGAAGGATTTCCCGAAGATCGAACTGCTCGACGCGCAGCCGGCCGACTGGGATACCCAGAAGGGCGCAGCTCTCATGGCCTCGTTCCTCACGCGTTACGGCGACAAGATCAAGGGCGTCCATTGCGCCAACGACAACATCGCCTATGGCGTCATCGAGGCGCTGCGTGCCGAAGGCATCGAGAACATGCCGATCGTCGCCTATGACGGCAATCCGGAAGCCGTGCAGATGGTCATGGACGGGCAGCTTCTCGCCACCGTCTTCACCAATCCGCATTGGGGCGGCGGCATCAGCGCGGCCCTTGCCTATCATGCGGCCATCGGCACGTTCAAACCGTCCGAAGAGCCGAAGGAACACCGCGAATTCTACGGTCCGACGATCCTCGTGACGGCCAAGGACGCGGCGGAATTCAAGGCGAAGTACCTCGATTCCGTGCCGGCCTACGACTGGAAGGACTTCTGGGGGCCGTCGAACGGCCAGATCCAGTACAAGGCCTGATTGGGCACGGCGGCGGCCATATGTGCTGCCGCCACATCTCCTGCGAACTTTCATGAGAGGGGTGTCTGACGTGACACGTCGCCTATCGCGCGAAACCATGATCAAATGGGCGCCGCTCCTGGTGCTGATCGCGCTTGTGATCTTTTTCACCGCGCTCAACCCGACCTTCTTTTCGCTGCGCAACTTCGCCCGTATCGCGATTGCCGCGGCTCCGGCGCTTATGGTCGCCGTCGGCGTCACCTTCATCATCGTCATGGGGTCGATCGACCTTTCCATGGAGGGAACGGTCTCGCTGACGGCCGTCTCCTTCGCCTTCATCTTCGCCCAGCTCGGTGGCTCGCTTGCGGGTCTCGGCTGGATCGCCATTCCCTTGGTGCTCGTTCTCGGCGGCCTGATCGGGCTCTTGAACGGGCTGGTGCATGTGAAGTTGAAAATCCCCTCCTTCATGGCCAGCCTCGCCATGGGCTTCGTCGGCACGGGGGCGGCGATCCTGCTCACCGGCGGTGACATCGTGAAGGTCAGCGACGCGACGTTCCGCGGTCTGCTCACGGTCCGCTGGCTCGGCTTCCCGCTGATGGTCTATGTCGCGGCGTTCTTCCTCTTCCTCGGTTGGTTCATCCAGACGCATACGGCGCTGGGCCGCAACTTCTACGCCGTCGGCGGCGGTGAAGATCTCGCGCATGCTTCCGGTCTCAACGTGACCCGCGTCCGCGTGACCGGTTTCGCCCTGGCCGGCGTCTTCTATGCCATCGCCGCGATGCTCGTCGTCGCCCGCATCGGGCAGGCGGAATCCGTGACCGGCGCGAACTTCATGTTCGTCTCCATCACTTCGGTGGTCGTTGGCGGCGTGGCGCTCTGGGGCGGCATCGGCGGCGTTTGGAACGCGCTTGTCGGCGTGTTGATCGTCAACGTCATCGACAACGGCATGGTCGTCATCGGCCTGCCCGATTTCCTCCAGGACGGCGTCCTCGGTCTTCTCGTCATTCTTGCGGTGGTGCTGTCGACCGACCGCAAGATGGTTTCTTTCGTGAAGTGAGGCACACCATGTACGAACTCAAGGCTGTCGATAAGAAATTCCCCGGTGTGCACGCACTGAAGTCGATCAACTTCCACATCAAGCGCGGCGAGATCGTCGGGCTTGTGGGGGAGAACGGGGCCGGCAAGTCCACCCTGATGAAGGTCATCTATGGCGCCTACCAGCCGGACGGCGGCCAGATCCTCATCAATGGTGCCGGCGTGCGCTTTTCCAATCCGCGGCAGGCGATGGAAAAGGGCATCGGGATGGTGTTCCAGGAGCAATCCCTGATCCCGAACCTCACCGTCATGGAAAATATCTTCCTCGGCTACGAGCGCCAGTTCGTCCGCTTCGGGGTTGTCGACTGGAAGGCGATGGCGATTGCCGCCAGGGCGCAGCTCGCCAAGGTGAAGCTCGATATCGACCCGGCGACCGTGACGTCGAAACTGTCCTTCGTGCAGCGCCAGCTCGTCGAACTTGCCAAGGTTCTGACGCTGGAGGAACGGGTGACGGGCGATCTTGTCATCCTGCTGGACGAGCCGACGTCCGTGCTCTCCAAGGACGAGGTGCAACTGCTCTTCAAGCTCGTCCGCGAGCTGACGACCCGCGCCTCCTTCATCTTCGTGTCGCACCGGATGGATGAGGTCATGGAGCTGTCCGACCGCATCTATGTCATGAAGGATGGCGAGGTGGTCGATGTGGTGGAGCGCGGCGGCGCGACGGCGGAAGCCATCCAGCACAAGATGGTCGGCCGCAACGTCGACAAGCAATATTACCGCGAACACCTGCAGGCGCCGTTCGATCGTTCGAAAGTGCTGGTCGAGATGGCGGGTGTCGGCCTGCCGGGCCGCATCCAGGATATTTCCTTCAAGCTGCATGCCGGCGAAGTCCTTTGCCTTGTCGGCACGGAAGGCTCCGGCCGCGAGGCGATCCTCCGCACGATCTACGGCATGCTGACGCCGGCAACCGGCCGCCTCACGATCAAGGGTGCGGACGCCAATGGCTATTCGCCGCGCCAGTCGGTTGCCAGCGGCGTCGGTTACGTGCCGCGCGAGCGCAAGATCGAAGGCATCGTCGCCGGCATGAACGTCTATGAGAACATGACGCTCTCGCAGATGAAGAACCATTCCAGCAGCGGCGTGCTGCGTGTCGCCGAAGAGCGGGCGCTGGCGCGCGACTGGATCCGGAAGCTTTCGATCAAGGCGCATTCGGAATTCGCCGATTGCGGCAACCTG
The DNA here is from genome assembly GCF_020535545.1 of Roseateles sp. XES5. Taxonomy (NCBI): domain Bacteria; kingdom Pseudomonadati; phylum Pseudomonadota; class Betaproteobacteria; order Burkholderiales; family Sphaerotilaceae; genus Roseateles; species Roseateles sp. XES5. The sequence continues at coordinate 59,165 of NZ_CP084753.1, read as the reverse complement.
TCGGGCGGCAACCAGCAGAAGGTCGTGCTCGCCAAGTGGCGTTCGGGCGGATCCGACATCATGCTGCTCGACCACCCGACACGCGGCCTCGACATCGGCGCGAAGGAAGATGTCTACGACATGGTCCGCGCGATGAGTGCGGCCGGCGTCGGCATCGTTCTGGTCGCCGATACGCTGGAGGAGGCGATCGGCCTGTCGCACACCATCATCGTCGTCAAGGACGGCCGCATGCAGAAGGAATTCGCTTGCGAGCCGGGCGCCAAGCCCACGCCCTTCGACCTGCTGCACTATATGATCTGAGGGACAAAGATGGATATTCAGCGCCTCAAACCGCACCTGCCCTGGATCACGCTGGTCGTGCTGGTCGCAATCGTCGGCATCAACGATCCGGGTTTCCTGCGCCCGTCGAACCTGCTTGGCATTGCCGGCGATATCGTGCCGCTGTTCATCATGGCGCTCGGGCTCACCTTCGCCATCTATATCGGCGGCATCGATCTGTCGGCCCAGTCCATGGCGAACATGGTGACGGTCGTGGCCTCGGTCTATCTCGCGTCGATGGGGGCGTGGGTCGCCGTGCTCTGCGTCGTTGCGGGCTTCCTGCTCGGCATGCTGTCCGGCTATGTCACGACGCGCCTTTTCGTGCCGTCCTTCATCTCGACGCTTGCCGTCGGCGGCGTCGCCTTCTCGATTGCACAATGGCTTTCCGGCCAGCGGGCGCTGAACATGGACGCGACGCAGCGCAACGAAACCTTCGGCTGGATGATCGGCCATACCTGGGGTGTGCCGCATGAGTTGCTGATCGCCGCCGTGCTCGTCGGTATCTGCCTTTTCATCGAACGCCGCACGACGCTCGGCCGCGCCTTGAAAGCCGTCGGCGCCGGTGAGCTCGCTGCCGCCGCTTCAGGCCTCAATGTCGCGCGCTACAAGATCCTCGCCTTTGCGATTTCGGGTGCGCTGGCAGCCATTGCCGGCCTGCTCTTCGCGGTGAAACTTTCGGGCGGGGCGCCGACCATCGCCAACGGCTTCCTGCTGCCGGCCATCGTTGCTGTTCTCGTCGGCGGTACGCCGTTGACGGGTGGTGTCGGCGGCGTGGTCAATACGGTGATCGGCACGCTCATCGTCGCCGTCATCCGCGCCTCGATGCTCTATTTCGAGATCGATGCGACGCGCCAGCAGATGGTGTTCGGCGTCGTGCTGATCGTCGCCATCGCCTTGACCATCGACCGCGCCAAGCTGCGCACGGTCAAGTGAGGGATGGCGATGAGCACCATGCGCGCTGCCGTCCTGACCGCACCGAAGCGTTTTGAACTCCGCGACGTTCCCGTGCCGGCCATCGGGCCGGAGGATGTCCTCGTGCGGGTGGCGCGCACGGGCATCTGCGGCACGGATATTCATATCTTCAACGGTCACTACGCCGCCGACAAACTGCCGCTGATCCCCGGTCACGAGTTCTGCGGAACGATCGCCGAGCGTGGCAGCAATGTTCGGCATCTGGCGGTCGGCACGCGGGTCGTCGTCGACATCAATATCGGTTGCGGCACCTGCTTCTGGTGCCGCCGGAACGAGGTGCTGAACTGCACCGAAGTCACGCAGGTCGGCATCGGCCGGGATGGCGCCTTCGCCGAATTCGTCGCCGTGCCTGCACGCCTCGCAATTGCGGTCGACGCAGCCATCTCCGACGCGGTTCTGGCCCTGACGGAGCCTGTTGCCTGCGTCGTTCGGGCCGCGCGCAAGGCGAGGGTGGAATTCGGCCAGTCCGTCGTCATCTTCGGCGCCGGGCCGATCGGCAACCTGCATGTGCAGATGATGCGCCTCGTCGGCGCCGCACCGATCATCGTTGCAGATCTTTCGGCCGAACGATGCCGCATGGCGCTTGAAGCGGGCGCGGATGCCGCCGTCTCCGATCCGGCAGAGCTGAAGGCCACCGTGCTTGGAATGACCGGCGGACGCGGCGCGGATGTCGTCATCGAAAGCGTCGGCAATCGAAAGCTCTATGAGCAGGCTTTCGATTTGACGCGCCGCGGCGGCCATGTCGCCTTCTTCGGCATCACGCCGCCGGGCGAGACGGTCCCCGTCGATATCCTGCGCACGGTTCTGGAGGAAGGAAGCCTCAAGGGATCCGTCGCCGGCATGGGGGAAGACATGCACGATGCGCTGACCCTTCTGTCGCACGGTCGTTTCCGTACGAATGACTTTACCAAGGCGCACTATTCCCTGGACTCCATCCAGGAGGCGTTCGAAACCCTCGGCGCCCGGCCGCAGGACTTGAAGACACAGATCGCCATTGCGGCGTAAGACCCATCGAAGTGGAGCTATCTCATGGACCAGAAAAACCCGTTCCTTTCTGCCCCGACCGCAGCGCGCACCTTCGGCTTTTTTGTCGATGGAGCGTGGAAGGATGGCACGGAACACTTCGAACGCGCGTCGCCGGGCCACGGCACGCCCGTTACGCGCACGGTGCGCTGCACGGTCGATGACCTGAATTCTGCAGTCGACGCCGCACGTCGGGCCTTCGAGGATCGTCGCTGGGCCGGCCTTTCAGGGGCCGCCCGTGGAAGCGTCCTGCTACGCGTTGCCGAAATCCTGCGCCGTCGCCGCGACGAGATCGCCTATTGGGAGGCGCTGGAGAACGGCAAGCCGATTTCCCAGGCACGCGGCGAAATCGACCATTGCATCGCCTGCTTCGAAGTGGGCGCGGGCGCTGCCCGCATGCTGCATGGCGACAGCTTCAATTCGCTTGGCGACGATCTCTTCGGCATGGTGCTGCGCGAACCCATCGGCGTCGTCGGCCTGATCACGCCCTGGAATTTCCCGTTCCTGATCCTCTGCGAGCGTGTGCCCTTCATTCTGGCATCGGGCTGCACGATGGTCGTGAAACCCTCGGAGGTTACCGCCGCAACGACGCTGCTGCTTGCCGAAGTGCTGGCCGAGGCGGGGCTGCCGGCTGGTGTCTACAACGTTATCACCGGCTCCGGTCGCACGATCGGCCAGGCGCTGTCCGAGCATCCCGACGTCGACATGCTCTCCTTCACCGGCTCGACGGCCGTCGGGCGCTCTTGCGTCCATGCGGCCGCCGATAGCAATTTCAAGAAGCTCGGCCTGGAGCTTGGCGGCAAGAACCCGATCATCGTCTTTGCCGATTCCGATCTTGAAGACGCCGCCGATGGCGCGGCCTTCGGCATCAGCTTCAACACGGGGCAGTGCTGTGTCTCCTCTTCGCGCCTGATCGTCGAACGTTCGGTTGCGGCAAAGTTCGAGGAGCTGCTTGTCGAGAAGATGAAAAAGATCCGCGTCGGTGATCCGCTCGATGAGCGCACGCAGGTCGGCGCCATCACCACGGAAGCGCAGAATGCGACGATCCTTGACTATATCGAAAAGGGCAAGGCTGGCGGCGCCAAGCTGCTGACCGGCGGCGAGGCGGTCGATCTCGGCCGGGGCCAATATATCGCGCCGACGCTTTTCTCCGGCGTCTCTCGCGACATGGCGATCGCCCGCGACGAGATTTTCGGCCCCGTTCTGTGCTCCATGCATTTCGATACGGTGGAAGAAGCCATCCAGCTTGCCAACGATACCGTCTATGGGCTTGCGGCGAGCGTCTGGACGAAGAATATCGACAAGGCGCTGACGGTAAGCCGTCGGGTGCGTGCCGGGCGCTTCTGGGTCAACACGATCATGGCCGGCGGTCCCGAAATGCCGCTCGGCGGGTTCAAGCAGTCCGGCTGGGGCCGTGAAGCCGGCATCTACGGGGTTGAGGAGTATACGCAGGTGAAGTCCGTTCACGTCGAGATCGGCAAGCGCACGCATTGGATCGCATGATGGCCACGGGGTATGATTATGTGATCGTCGGCGGCGGCAGCGCGGGCTGCGTGCTGGCGGCGCGGCTTTCGGAAAATCCGTCCGCCCGGGTCTGCCTTATCGAGGCAGGCGGGCGTGACACCAATCCGCTGATCCACATGCCCGTCGGCTTTGCCAAGATGACGACGGGGCCGCTCACCTGGGGCCTGAAGACCGCGCCGCAGAAGCACGCGAACAATCGTGAGATCCTGTACGCGCAGGCAAAGGTCCTGGGCGGCGGCTCGTCGATCAATGCCGAGGTCTTCACCCGCGGCGTTCCCGGCGACTACGACCGCTGGGTGGAGGAAGGCGCGGAAGGCTGGGGCTTCAAGGATATCCAGAAGTATTTCCTGCGTTCGGAAGGCAACTCGATCCTCTCCGGCGCGTGGCATGGCACGGATGGCCCGCTCGGCGTCTCGAATATTCCCGAACCGCAGCGCATGACGCGTGCTTTCGTGCAGAGCTGCCAGGAGGCCGGGATTCCCTACAATCCGGACTTCAACGGTCCGGTGCAGGAAGGGGCGGGCGTCTATCAGACGACCACACGCGACAATCGGCGCTGCTCGGCGGCCGTCGGCTATCTGCGGCCGGCCTTGAAGCGCCCGAACCTGACGGTGGTCACCGGTGCGCTCGTCCTGCGCATCGTCTTCGAAGGGCGCCGCGCCGTCGGCGTCGAATATGAAGCCGGCGGCAGCCGCACGGTGGCGCGGGCGGAGAGCGAAGTGCTTCTCACCTCCGGCGCCATCGGCACGCCGAAGCTCATGATGCTCTCGGGCGTCGGGCCGGCGGATCACCTGCGCAGCCAGGGCATCGATGTCGTGCAGGACATGGCCGGCGTCGGGCAGAACCTGCAGGATCACTTCGGCGTCGATATCGTCGCGGAGCTGAAAAACCACGACAGTCTGGACAAGTACAACAGGCTGCACTGGTCGATCTGGGCGGGCATTCAATACACCCTTTTCAATTCCGGTCCCATCACCTCGAACGTCGTGGAGGGCGGAGCCTTCTGGTATGGCGACAAGGCAAACCCGACGCCCGATCTGCAGTTCCATTTCCTTGCAGGTGCAGGTGCCGAGGCGGGCGTTCCCGGCGTGCCGAAGGGGTCTTCCGGCATCACTCTGAATTCCTACACGCTGCGGCCGAAATCGCGTGGGACCGTAAGCCTGCGCTCGGCCGATCCGCGCGCGCTGCCGGTCGTCGATCCGAACTTCCTTGCCGACCCCGATGACGTGAGGATCTCGGTCGAGGGCGTGAAGATCAGCCAGGAGATTTTTGCGCAGCGGTCGCTGCAAAAATATATCAAGACGCTGCATTTCCCCGACCGCAATGTACGAACGGAGGCGGATTACGTGGCCTATGCGCGCCAGTACGGCCGCACCTCCTACCACCCGACCTGCACCTGCAAGATGGGCCGCGACGAGATGTCGGTGGTCGATCCGCAACTGCGCGTGCACGGCCTCGATGGCATCCGCATTTGCGACAGCTCCACCATGCCGAGCCTTGTCGGTTCCAACACCAATGCGGCGACGATCATGATCGGGGAAAAGGCATCGGACATGATCCGCGGCAACGCCTGATCGTTCGGTAGCCTGCAAGTGAAAAGGGCGGCCTTGCGGCCGCCCTTTCGCGTCAGTCCCATTCAGGAACCCAGGGCAGTTGCCCTCGCTTGATGATGCGGTAGCCGGTGGTGTTGAGAGCGTCGATCCTGTCCATGTCGATAGACGACAGCGTGAAATCCATGATGTCGAAGTTCGCCCTGATGTTTTCCGGTTTCGTCGACATCGTGTTCAGCGGCACGCCCTTCTGCAGGATCCAGCGCAGCACGATCTGCGCGGCCGACTTGCCGTAGGTTTTGCCGATTTCGGCGAAAAGGCCGTGCTTGAAGACTTCGCCACGGGCAATCGACGCATAGGACGAGAGCGGAATGCCCGTCTCCGACGCGGCGGCGAGGAGTTTGCGCTGGTCGACCAGGGGGTGGAACTCGACCTGGTTGGTGACGAGCGGCGCATCGACCACACTGCGTGCCACATGCATCATGCGCGCCGTATAGTTCGAGACGCCTATGGTGTCCGCAAGGTCACGATCCCTTGCAGACTGCAGCAGGCGCAGGGATGGCGTCACGTCGCCTCCGACGGGCGGCCAATGCAGCAAAAGCGCGTCGACACGGTCGATCTGCAGCGCCTTCAGGCTGGCTTCGACCGACGGCAGGAATTTCTCTTCCGAATAGTTGTCCGGGTGCACCTTCGTCGTGATGCAGAGCTCTTGCCGCGCCACGCCGCAGGCGGCAAGAGCCGCGCCGGTGTCGGCCTCGTTGCCATACATCTGTGCCGTGTCGAATGCCCGATATCCGGCGTCGATGGCGGCGTCGACGGCGCTCCGCAGGTCGGCCCCCTTCAGCGGATACGTGCCGAAGCCTCGCTGGAAACCTTTCTGGAAATAGATGTTCATGCCTCCTCCTTTGCGGGGCGATATGGCCCCATCGCGATTGTCGCCCGGCATGAAAATCTCGCTTGCCGGATTGCCTTGGCCGTGATTAATCTATAACTAGTTAGTTACTTAATGCAATCGGGAACGGAGGTTTCGGCGATGAAGAAGGTGAAGACTGCGCAGGAAGCCGTCCGGCTCGTCAGGGATGGGGCGGTCGTTGCCGTGAACTCTTCTTCCGGCCTTTGCTGCCCCGATGCCGTGCTGAAGGCATTGGGCGAACGTTTTGACAGCGAGGGCCATCCGCGCGGCCTCACGTCCATCCATCCGATTGCCGCCGGCGACTTTTTCGGCACGCGGGGTGTCGATCACATCGCCAAGCCCGGCATGCTGGTGAAGATCATCGGCGGCTCCTATCCCTCCGGCCCGAGCAATGCCGAGCCGCCGCTCATCTGGCAGATGATCCTCAAGGAGGAACTGGCCGCCTGGAACGTACCGTCCGGCATCGTCTTCGACATGCTGCGCGAGGGCGCTGCCAAGCGCCCCGGCGTGCTGACGAAGGTCGGCATGGAAACCTTCGTGGACCCCGATCAGGACGGCTGCGCGATGAATGCCAGCGCGCGGGCGGCGCCGCTCGTCAAGCGCGTTGCCTTCGAAGGCGAGGACTGGCTGCATTTCCCGGCGATCCGCCCCGATGTCGCGATCATCCGCGCAACGACCGCGGACGAAAAGGGCAACCTCACCTTCGAACAGGAGGGGGCGACCCTCGGCGCGATGGAAATGGCGCTCGCGGCGCGCAATTCGGGCGGCATCGTGATCGCGCAGGTCAGGCGTGTGGCAGCGAGCGGAACGCTGCGGCCGCACGACGTGCGCGTGCCCGGCATTCTCGTCGATGTGATCGTCGAGGCGCCCGATCAGTTGCAGACGACGGCGACACCCTACGACCCGGCGATCTCGGGCGAGCTTTTCCGCCCGCTCGAAACCTTCCGCCTGCCCGAACTCGATGTCGGCAAGGTCATCGCGCGCCGGGTGGCGCAGGAGCTGAAGGATGGCTGGGCCGTCAATATCGGCTTCGGCATTTCCGCCAATGTCCCGCGCATCCTCATCGAGGAGGGCCTGCACGGCAAGGTCACCTGGGTGATCGAGCAGGGGGCCGTGGGTGGTGTGCCGCTGCTCGATTTCAAGTTCGGCTGCGCGTCCAACGCCGAAGCCTTCGTCGCCTCGCCGCACCAGTTCTGCTATTTCCAGGCGGGTGGCTTCGACTGCTCGCTCCTGTCCTTCCTGGAGATCGACGCCGAAGGCTCGGTCAATGTCAGCCGCCTCGCGGCAACGCCGCACCGCACGGCGGGCGCTGGCGGCTTCGTCGATATTACCTCCCGTGCGAAAAAGATCGTCTTCTCGGGCAATTTCAACGCCGGCGCGAAGATGCATGTGGAGGATGGCCGGCTGGTGATCGACAAGGAAGGCCGCATCGCCAAGTTCGTGCAAAAGGTCGATCAGGTCAGCTTCTCCGGCAAGCGCGCGCGGGCGCAGGGGCAGGAGGTCACCTATGTGACCGAGCGTTGCGTGATCGCGCTCGATGCAGACGGGCTTGTCGTTACCGAAATCGCCCCCGGCCTTGATCTCCAGCGCGATGTTCTCGATCAGGCCGCAACACCGCTGCGGGTCTCAAAGACACTCAAGGTGATGGATGATGCGCTGTTTCGCGCGGGAAGCATGGGGCTGGCGCTGTGAGCGATCCGCGCATTGGCCTTTCCATCGAAAACCATGTCGCGCGGATCACCCTGCGTCGTCCGGAAAAGCTGAACGCGATCGATGAGGATATGATCGACGCGTTGCGAAAGGCATGCCGGACCATCGAACGCTCGGATGCCCGGGTCGCCATCCTCACGGGAGAGGGTGGAAAGTCCTTCTGTGCGGGCGGCGATATCGACGCCTGGAGCAGTCTCGATGCGGACACGTTCTCGCGCCGCTGGCTGCGCGATGGACATGACGCATTCGACGCAATGGCGCGCCTGGCGGTTCCCCTGATCGCGGTGCTGAACGGTCACGCGCTCGGCGGTGGGCTGGAGCTTGCCGCCTGTGCGGACCTGCGCATCGCGGAAGCGCATGTGAAGATCGGCCAGCCGGAGCCGGGCCTCGGCATCATTCCCGGCTGGTCCGGCACGCAGCGTGCCGCGCGCCGCTTCGGGGCAGGGCTCGTTCGCCGCATGGCGCTTTTCGGTGAGGTCTATGCGGCGCAGGAAGCGCTCGCGGCCGGTCTTGTCGATCAGGTCGTGGCGACCGGCGAGGGGAGCGCGGCGGCCGAAATGGCCGCGGCGCGCGTGCTGAAGCGTTCTCCGCGGGCGACTGAGTTGACGAAGATGCTGATCAACGCTGCCGAAGGCGAGGAAAGCGAACGCGTCGTGGAGGCTCTTGCCGGTGCTGTGGCGGCGGCATCCGGTGATCTGGCGGAAGGACTTGCCGCCTACCGCCAGAAGCGGACGCCCCGTTTCGACAGGTAGCGCCCGGCGATCCGACACCCGAAATCATGGCAGTCCCAATGAAGCCCGAAGACAAAGACTTTCTCGCCGAGCTCTTTCGCGCCGCGGTCGAGGCGGCGGATCCGGAAAAAGCCGTGCGCGCCCATCTGCCGGCCCGACCCAAGGGCCGGACGGTCGTGATCGGCGCCGGCAAAGGTGCCGCGCAGCTTGCCGCGGCGTTCGAACGCCTGTGGGATGGCCCGCTCGAAGGCGTTGTCGTGACACGCTACGGCTACGCCACACCCTGTCGACATATCCGTGTGCTCGAGGCGGCACATCCGGTGCCCGACGCTGCGGGGATTGCGGCCTCGCGAGCGCTGTTTGACGCGGTCGAGGGGCTTGGGAAGGACGATCTCGTCGTCGCGCTGATATGTGGTGGCGGTTCCGCGCTGCTGCCGGCCCCGCCAGGCGATCTGACGCTGGAGGATGAGGCCGCGTTGAACGGCGCGCTCCTTGCAAGCGGGGCGCCGATTTCCGTCATGAATGCCATTCGCAAACAGGTTTCCGCCATCAAGGGCGGCCGGCTTGCCGCCGCCTGCCATCCCGCCAAGGTCGTAACGCTGGTTGTCTCCGATGTGCCGGGCGACGACCCGGCACAGGTTGCCAGCGGGCCGACGGTGCCGGATGCGAGCGATCGTGATGAGGCGCGTGCGCTGGTCAAGACCTGGGGCATCAAGCTGCCGCAGCGGATTGAGGCCTGGCTCGCCGGGCGTGAGGGAGAGCCGCCGTCGCCGGACGATCCCGTCTTCGCCGATCATGAAGTCCATGTCATCGCTTCGGCCCGTCTCTCCTTGGAGATGGCGGCGCAACGTGCGGAAACCCTCGGCGTGCCTGCCGTTATCCTGTCGGACAGCATCGAGGGCGAGGCGCGCGATGTCGCGCGCGTCCACGCAGCCATTACCCGTGAAGTCGCCAGCCGCGGCCGCCCGTTTCCGCGCCCGGTCGTCATCCTCTCGGGTGGCGAAACGACGGTGACGATCAAGGGGCGCGGCAAGGGCGGGCGCAATACGGAATTTCTGCTGTCTCTGGCGCTGGCGGGCGAGGGTGTTTCCTTCGCGGCGCTCGCTGCCGATACGGATGGTGTCGACGGTTCGCAGGACAATGCCGGCGCCTTTGCCGACGGTGCCAGCATGAAACGTCTGCGCGCATCGGGCGCGGATCCCGCCGCGCTGCTTGCCGGCAACGACGCCTGGACGGCGTTCCATCGTCTGGATGATCTGTTCGTACCCGGGCCCACGGGCACCAATGTCAACGACTTCAGGGCAATCCTCATCCGCTAGGGCATGTCAGGTTCAGATTGAACCAGGCATGCTCTAAGTTCTTTTGTTTTCGTTTGTCTTTTCGGGAAAACCGGTTCCCACTTTTCCCCGACAAACTCTAGAAGCCCGCGCTGCCATCGCAACGCGGGCTGGCGCACGTTCACGCCGGAACGGGCGCATCCTCGCGCAAGAGCCCCTTCTTCTTCAGGTCCGCCCAGAAATCGGCCGGGATCGCATGGGAGAACCAGGCCAGATTCTGCTCCAGCTGTTCGATCGTGCGCGTGCCCGCCATGAAGGACGGGACGGCGGGATGGGCGACGACGAATTGGAGGGCGGCGGCGGCCAGCGGCACGCCATGTTCCGCGCACACGGCCTCGATCTTCGCGACCTTCTCCATGATCTCGCGCGGCGCGGGCGCATAATTGTATTTCGCGCCGTCCTTCGCGCCGGTGGCCAGGATCCCCGAATTGAAGCCACCGCCGACGACGACCGCCGCACCGCGCGCTTCGCACAGGGGCAGGAAGGCATCCAGCGCGTCCTGTTCGAGCAGGGTATAGCGGCCGGCCAGCAGGAAGCAGTCGAAATCGTGGCGCACAAGCGCTTCGTGGCAGACCTGCCATTCGTTGACGCCGACACCGATCGCTTTCACGACCTTTTCCGAGCGCAGCCGTTCCAGCGCCCGCCAGGCGCCGTCCATCGCCTGCTCGAAGACCTCCGGCTGCTCGCTCCCGCGCGTGAAGACGTCGATATCGTGGATGAAGCACATGTCCATCCGTTCCAGTCCCAGCCGTTGCAGGCTGTCCTCGAAGGCGCGCATGGTGCCGTCGTAGCTATAGTCGAAATGCATGGTGAAGGGCGCGGCATTCGTCCAGGGCGCGAAGTTGATCGTGTCGCGCCGGGCCGGGCGAAGAAGACGTCCGACCTTTGAGGCGAGCACGAAATCGTCCCGGTTCTTCCAGCGCAGCGCGTGCCCCGTCCGCAGTTCGGCAAGGCCATGACCATACATCGGGGCGGTGTCGAAGAAGCGCACGCCGGCTTCCCAGGCGCGCACGAACATTTCCTGAGACGTCTCCTCGTCGATCTCGCGGAAAATGTTGCCGAGCGGCGCGGTGCCGAAGCCGAAGGCGGTGACTTCGAGGTCCGTTCGGCCAAATTTTCGCTTTTCTCCCGGGTGCATGTTTTCCTCCTCAAGTAACTGAATAGTGAATAATATGCACGCGGCCAAGCGGCTGTGCAAGCAGCTACATTCGGGCCTTGTGCATTTTTCCGTCTTGACGTTCACCGGCAGGCGAATGTATGTAACCAGATAGTTACTAGTTGCGAGACGAGGCAGATGTATCTCACCGAAACGCAGGAGCAGGTGCGCGAGATGACGCGCGCCTTTGCAGACGAAACGATCCGCCCCCTGGCCGAGGAGCTCGACCGGGAGGAGCGCTTCCCCGCGGACCTCTACGAAGAGATGGCCAAGCTTGGGCTTTTCGGTATCGGCGTGCCGGAAGCTCTCGGCGGCCCGGGCTTCGATACGCTCACCTATGCACTCGTCATGGAAGAGCTGAGCCGCGGCTATGCATCGGTCGCCGACCAGTGCGGTCTCGTCGAACTCATCTCGACGCTGCTGGTGCGCCACGGCACGGAAAGCCAGCAGGCGCTGCTGCCGGAAATTCTCGGCATGCGGGCCAAGGTCGCCTATTGCATTACCGAGCCGGAAGCGGGCACCGATGTTTCCGGCATTCGCACCACGGCGGAGCGGGACGGGAACGGCTGGCGGCTGAACGGCGGCAAGATCTGGATCCACAATGCTCCGGTGGCCGACTACGGTTTCGTCCTTGCCCGTACGGACAAGGAGGCCGGCAACCGCGGCATGTCGATCTTCATCGTCGACCTGCATGCCGACGGTGTCGAAAGAGGGCCGAAGGAACACAAGATGGGACAGCGCGCCAGCCAGGTCGGTGCGCTGAATTTCTCCGACGTGCGCCTGCCGGTCGACGCCCTGCTCGGCACGGAAGGCCGCGGCTTCCACATGATGATGTCCGTGCTCGACAAGGGGCGCGTCGGTATCGCCTCGCTCGCCGTCGGCATCGCACAGGCCGGCCTGGAGGCCGCGCTCGACTATGCCGGGACGCGCAAGCAATTCGGCAAGGCGATTTCCGATTTCCAGGGTGTGCAGTGGCTGCTCGCCGACATGGCGAAGGATATCGAGGCCGCGCGCCTGCTCGTCCATTCCGCTGCGTCGAAGATCGACACCGGCGCGGATGCAACGAAAGCCTGCTCCATCGCAAAATGTTTTGCCGGCGACATGGCCGTGCAGCGCACCGCCGATGCCGTGCAGGTCTTCGGCGGCTCGGGATATATCCGCGGTTTCGAGGTGGAGCGCCTCTACCGCGATGCGAAGATCACGCAGATCTATGAAGGCACGAACCAGATCCAGCGCATGATCATTGCGCGCGAACTCCTGAAGAAGGGAGCAAGGGCATGAGTGCGGCGGTTGCTCGGCCGGTCGCGCTTGTCACCGGCTCTTCCCGTGGCATCGGTCTTGCCGTTGCCGAAGCCCTGGCGCGCGAGGGTTTTGCGATTGCCGTCAACGGACCGGCCGAAGACGCCGAGCTTGCCGCCGCCGTCGCGCGCATCGCTGCCCATGGCGTTCCGGTCGCCGCTGCCGCATTCGACGTTGCCGCGATCGGCGGCCATGATGCGGCGCTCGATGCCGTCGAGCGGGAACTCGGACCGCTCACCACGCTGGTCAACAATGCCGGCGTCGGCGTGCTCAGCCGTGGTGACATGCTGGAGGTCTCGGAGGCGAGTTGGGACCGCTGCTTTTCCGTCAACACGAAAGCCCTGTTCTTCCTGAGCCAGGCCTTCGCGCGTCGCGCGCTTGCGCGCCCTCGCTCCTCCCACTTCCATTCGATCGTCAATGTCACCTCATCGAACGCCGTTGCGGTGGCAGAACAGCGCTCGGAATATTGCGCCTCGAAGGCTGCCGCCTCGATGGTGTCAAAGACGCTTGCGGTTCGGCTCGGGCGGGAAAACATCGCCGTTTATGATGTCCAGCCCGGCCTGATCGCCACCGAAATGACGGCTCCCGTCATCGAGGCCTACCGCGAGCGGGCCGCCCAAGGGCTCACGCTCTTCCCGCGCGTCGGGGAGCCCGCCGAAGTCGGCACGCTGATCGCATCGCTTGCGACCGGGCGGCTTCCCTACACGACCGGCCTGTCGATCCCGGCCGATGCCGGCATGCTCGTTCCGCGCTTCTGAGGTCCTTCACCATGAAAATCGCTCTTCCCGATACCACCGGCCGCCGCACCGACTATGTCCTGACCGGAACGCCGATCGCGGCCGCGACGCTCGGCAAAGACCCGGCGCGTGTCGTCTACTCCGCCGCCCATGTCGTCGCCGATCCCTTCACCGCAAACGACCCATCGGGCCGGGCGACGGTGGACTGGGCGAAGACGATGGAGTTTCGTCGCTACCTCGCCGGTCTTGGCCTCGGCATTGCCGAGGCGATGGATACCGCCCAGCGCGGCATGGGGCTCGACTGGCCCGGTGCGCTGGAGTTGATCCGCCGCACGCGCGAGGAGCTTCCGGATGCCCTCGTCGCCAATGGCTGCGGCACGGATCATCTCGACCCCACGGCGGTGAAAAGCCTCGATGATGTGCGCCGCGCCTATCTGGAACAGGCCGAGGCCATCCAGAAGCTCGGTGGCCGCCTGATCCTCATGGCCTCGCGCGCGCTGGTGCGCGTTGCAAAGGGGCCGGAAGACTATCTCAAGGTCTATTCCGATGTGCTTGCCGCCTGTGACGAACCGGTGATCCTGCACTGGCTTGGCGACATGTTCGACCCGCAGCTCGCCAATTACTGGGGCGATACGGCTTTTGAGCCCGCGATGCAGACGGCGCTCGCGGTCATCGACGCGAACGCGGCCAAGGTCGATGGCATCAAGATTTCCCTGCTCGACAAGGAGAAGGAGGTCGTCATGCGCCGCCGGCTTCCGGCCGGCGTGAAAATGTATACCGGCGACGATTTCAACTATCCCGAACTCATCGAAGGCGACGATGCGGGATTTTCGCATGCTCTGCTCGGTATCTTCGATCCGCTCGCCCCTGCCGCGGCCTATGCGGTCGGGCGGCTGGGGGACGGCGATAAAGCAGCCTTCCGCGCAGCGCTCGATCCAACCGTGCCGCTTGCCCGCCTGATCTTCCGCGCGCCCACGCAGTATTACAAGACAGGCGTCGTCTTCCTTGCCTGGCTGAATGGCTTCCAGGATCATTTCGTCATGCTGAACGGCGCGCAGGCCATGCGGCCGCTGCCCTACTTCGTCGAGGTCTTCCGCCTTGCCGATCAATGCGGGCTGTTGCGCGACCCCGAACTTGCCGTCACGCGCATGAAGACGCTGCTCGCCGTCCATGGCGCATGACGATGCGCGATTTTTCCAGGGACCATTCGGCGCTGGCGCTCAACACCGCCAGCCTCGGCCATAATCTCGAGGGCCGTGGTGCTGGTTGGGAGCCGGAGCGTGTCATCGATGCCTGCGCGGCACGCGGCTTCGGCTCGATCGTCTTCTGGCGCCGGGAGATCGGCCTTCGGGCGGTGGAGATTGGCGACCGTGCCCGCGCGGCCGGCCTTGCCGTCGCCGGGCTTTGCCGGACGCCGTTTCTCGTTGGCGCGGATGCACTCGATCGGGCTGCGGTTCTCGATGAGGCGAAGGCCTCCATCGACATGGCGGCGGGTCTTGGCGCCGCCGTTCTGACGATCGTCGTGGGCGGCGTGCATCCCGGCACCAGGGGGACGGTCGAGAGCCTTGGGATCCTGGCCGACCGCGTCGCCGACCTTGTACCCTATGCGGCCGAGCGCTGTGTCAAGCTGGCGCTCGAGCCCCTCAATCCCGTCTATGCCGGCAATCGCTCCTGTCTCACCACGGTGCGGGATGCCGTCGATATCTGCGAAATGGTCGACATGCCGAACCTCGGCCTTGCTGTCGATGTCTATCATGTCTGGTGGGACAGCGGTTTGGACGCTCAATTGCAGCGTGCCGGCAAGGACCGGATTTTCGGCTATCACCTCTGCGATTGGCTTGCCGACACGCAGGACGTCCTGCTGGATCGCGGCATGATGGGCGACGGGGTTGCCGATCTCAAGGCGATCCGCGCGAGCGTGGAAGGCGCGGGTTATGCCGGTCCCTGCGAGGTCGAGATCTTTTCCGCGAACAATTGGTGGAAGCGTGATCCCGGCGACGTGCTCGATGTCATGGTCGAGCGTTTCCGGACTCTTTGCTGACGTATTCTGGAGTTTCCCGATGAAGATCTTGGTCCCAGTCAAGCGTGTCGTCGACTACAACGTGAAGATCCGTGTGAAGGCGGATGGCTCGGGTGTCGAGCTTGCGAACGTGAAGATGTCGATGAACCCGTTCGACGAAATCTC
Organism: Roseateles sp. XES5; assembly: GCF_020535545.1. Lineage (NCBI taxonomy): Bacteria > Pseudomonadati > Pseudomonadota > Betaproteobacteria > Burkholderiales > Sphaerotilaceae > Roseateles > Roseateles sp. XES5. Next base: position 43,710 of record NZ_CP084753.1, on the reverse strand, counting down.
CGTGGAAGAGGCGCTGCGTCTGAAGGAAGCGGGCAAGGCGGAGGAAGTGGTCGTGGTGTCGATCGGTCCTGCGAAGGCCGAAGAGACGCTGCGCACGGCGCTCGCCATGGGCGCCGACCGCGCCGTTCTGGTCGAGACGGACGATGCCGTCGAGCCGCTCGCCGTCGCCAAGATCCTCAAGGGTGTGGCGGAAGCCGAACAGCCGGGCCTCGTCATCGTCGGCAAGCAGGCGATCGACGACGATTCGAACCAGACCGGCCAGATGCTGTCGGCCCTGCTCGGCTGGCCGCAGGCGACGTTCGCCTCGAAGGTCGAGATCGGTTCCGGTTCGGCCGAGGTGACGCGCGAAGTCGACGGCGGTCTGCAGACCATCGCGGTGAAGCTTCCGGCGGTCGTGACGACGGACCTTCGCCTCAACGAGCCGCGCTATGCGTCGCTGCCGAACATCATGAAGGCGAAGAAGAAGCCGCTCGACAAGAAGGTGCCGGCCGATTTCGGCGTCGATACCGCCGCGCGCCTGAAGGTGCTGAAGACCGAGGAGCCGTCGGGCCGCAAGGCCGGCGTCAAGGTCAAGACGGTCGCCGAGCTGGTCGAAAAGCTCAAGACCGAAGCCGGCGTGCTTTGATCCGGAAGATTTGAGGAGATTACGAACATGGCCATTCTTCTTCTGGCAGATCACGACAACGCACACCTTTCCGACCAGACCGCCAAGGCGCTGACGGCAGCCTCCAAGATCGGCTCCGACGTGCATGTGCTCGTTGCCGGTTCGGGCGCCAAGGCTGCGGCCGATGCCGCCGCCAAGCTCTCGGGTGTCTCCAAGGTCCTGCTCGCCGACGATGCAAGCCTCGGCAACAACCTGGCCGAACCGCTGGCAGCGCTCATCGTGTCGCTCGCCGGTTCCTATGACGCTATCGTCTCGGCTGCGACCTCGGTCGGCAAGAACGTTCTGCCGCGCGTTGCTGCGCTGCTCGACGTCGCGCAGGTCTCGGAGATCATCGAGGTCGTGTCGGCCGACACGTTCAAGCGTCCGATCTATGCGGGCAATGCCATCCAGACGGTTCAGTCCACCGACGCGAAGAAGGTGATCACGGTTCGCACGGCGTCCTTCGCCGCAGCAGGCGAGGGCGGCAGCGCCGCGGTCGAGACCATCCCGGCTGCAGCGGACCCGGGCCTCTCGACCCACGTCAAGGACGCACTCTCCTCGTCCGATCGCCCGGAACTGACGTCGGCGAAGATCATCATCTCGGGCGGGCGTGCGCTCGGCTCGTCGGAGAAGTTCCAGGAAGTGATCCTTCCGGTCGCCGACAAGCTGGGTGCTGCCGTCGGCGCGTCCCGTGCTGCCGTCGATGCGGGTTATGCGCCGAACGACTGGCAGGTCGGTCAGACGGGCAAGGTGGTCGCACCGCAGCTCTACATCGCCTGCGGCATCTCGGGTGCGATCCAGCATCTTGCCGGCATGAAGGACAGCAAGGTCATCGTCGCCATCAACAAGGACGAGGAAGCGCCGATCTTCCAGGTCGCCGACTACGGCCTCGTCGGCGATCTCTTCGAGATCCTGCCGGATTTGCAGAAGGCGCTCTGAGCGACATGGCGGAACTCCCCGAACGCGAGAGCATGGAATTCGACGTTGTGATCGTCGGTGCGGGGCCGGCCGGCCTTTCGGCGGCGATCCGGCTGAAGCAGGTCAATCCTGACCTGACGGTCGTCGTCCTGGAAAAGGGCTCGGAAGTCGGCGCGCATATCCTCTCCGGCGCCGTCGTCGATCCCATCGGCATCGACCGCCTCCTGCCCGACTGGCGCGAGGACGACAGCCATCCCTTCAAGACCGAGGTCAAGGACGACCACTTCCTGTTCCTCGGCCCGGCCGGCTCCATCCGCCTGCCCAACGCCTTCATGCCGCCGCTGATGAACAACCACGGCAACTACATCGTCTCGCTCGGCAATGTCTGTCGCTGGCTCGCCACCAAGGCGGAAGAGCTCGGCGTCGAGATCTATCCCGGCTTTGCCGCCTCCGAAGTGCTCTATAACGACGAAGGCGCCGTCATCGGTGTTGCGACCGGCGACATGGGCATCGAGCGCAATGGCGAACCCGGCCCGAACTATACGCGCGGCATGGCGCTGCTCGGCAAATACACGCTGATCTCCGAGGGCGTGCGCGGCTCACTCGCCAAGCAGCTCATCCAGAAATTCGATCTCCAGAAGGACCGCGAGCCCCAGAAATTCGGCATCGGCCTCAAGGAACTCTGGCAGGTCAAGCCGGAACACCACAAGCCCGGCCTCGTGCAGCACTCCTTCGGCTGGCCGCTCGGCATGAAGACCGGCGGCGGTTCGTTCCTTTATCACCTGGAAGACAACCTCGTCGCCGTCGGCTTCGTGGTGCATCTCAACTACAAGAACCCCTATCTCTTCCCCTTCGAGGAGTTCCAGCGCTTCAAGACGCACCCTGCCATCAGGGGCACCTTCGAGGGCGGCAAGCGCCTGTCCTACGGCGCACGCGCCATCACCGAGGGCGGCTACCAGTCGGTGCCGAAGCTGTCCTTCCCGGGTGGTGCGCTGATCGGCTGCTCGGCCGGCTTCGTCAACGTTCCCCGCATCAAGGGCAGCCACAATGCGGTGCTGTCGGGCATGCTCGCCGCGGAAAAGCTGGCGGACGCCATTGCCAACGGCCGCGCCAATGACGAGCCGATCGAGATCGAACAGGGCTGGCGCGACAGCGCCATCGGTTCGGACCTGAAGAAGGTGCGCAACGTCAAGCCGCTGTGGTCGAAGTTCGGCACGGCTATCGGCGTGGCGCTCGGCGGTCTCGACATGTGGACGAACACGCTGTTCGGCTTCTCCTTCTTCGGCACGCTGAAGCATGGCAAGACGGATGCGCAGAGCCTCAAGCCGGCTGCCGAGTGCCAGCCCATCGACTATCCCAAGCCCGATGGCAAGCTGACCTTCGACCGACTCTCCTCGGTGTTCATCTCCAACACCAACCACGAGGAAAACCAGCCGATCCATCTTCAGGTGAAGAACCCGGAACTGCAGAAGACGTCGGAACTCGACGTCTATGCCGGTCCGTCGACGCGTTACTGTCCGGCTGGCGTCTACGAATGGGTGGAGAAGGACGGCAAGGACGTCTTCGTGATCAATGCCCAGAACTGCGTGCACTGCAAGACCTGCGACATCAAGGACCCCACGCAGAACATCGTCTGGGTGCCGCCCCAAGGGGGCGAAGGGCCGGTCTATCCCAATATGTGATGTTGGGAGAGGCTGGACCGCACGGACCCCCGCAAAGAAAGAGCGTGGCGAAGGGCCGGTCTATCCGAACATGTGATGACAAGGGGGCTTGCCGGAGGGCAGGCCCTTTTGGTTTTGGCGCAACCGCGCGCCGGCGTTCCCGTGTTTGACAAACTTTGCCATCGCCGGGTACTCTGAACCTAGAAGGAGACTCGCATGGCGACGATGAATGTGTCCCTGCCCGACCCGATGAAGGACTGGGTCGAAGCCCAAGCCAGGAGCGGTCGATATTCGAACGTGAGTGACTACGTTCGGGACCTCATCCGCAGAGACCAGGCTCGCACCGACAAGATTGCCGAGATGCAACGGTTCGTCGATGACGGGATCGCAAGTGGCGTTGGAAACCGTTCGAAGGACGCGTTGTTCGCCGCAGCCGTTGCACGAGTCGAGAGTCCCCGCGGGCGCGACTGATGCAGTTCCACCTCTCTGTCGAAGCGGAAGAGGATATCGTTTCGATCGCCGAACACGGTGTCCGCACCTTCGGATCCCTGGTCGCCCGGCGCTATCATGATGAGCTTTTTGTCATGCTCGAGCTCATAGCCGCCAATCCTCTGATGGCGCGAGAGCGCGACGAGATTTCTCCCCCTGTCAGGATCCATCCCTTCAAGGCCCACCTGGTGGTCTACCGGATTATCGACGATGGCAGCATTTTCGTAATCCGCATCCGCCACGGCCATGAGGACTGGATCGGAGATCTGCTCTAAATTCTTTTGTTTTCGTTTGTCTTTTCGGGGAAACCGGTTCCCACTTTTCCCGGACAAACTCTAGGGAGAAACAGGAAACACCATTTCGACAGTCGTTCCGTGGTCCAGTCTCGAGTGGATCTGCGCCTCGCCGCCGCTCTGACGAACGAAACCGTAGACGACCGCGAGGCCAAGGCCTGCGCCGCCCACGTCGTTACGGGTGGTGAAATAGGGCTCGAAGGCCTTGTCGACAGCCTCCGGCGACATGCCGACGCCTTCATCGCTGACGGATACCGCCACACCGGTTTCGCTGCGCATGCAGCGGATGAGGATCATGCCCCCGGCGGGCATCGCGGCAGCGGCATTGAGGCAGAGATTGAGGACGGATTGCTCGAAAAGCGCGGCATCGAGCAGCACGGTCGGCAGGCCGTCGGCGATGTCGAAGGCGAGGTGACACGTTTCGCCGATAGCGATCTCCAGCACATCCGCCATGCTGCGCAACAATGCGCCGATCTCGACGCAGCCCGGATGGATCGGCTGCTGGCTGCCGATGGAAAGCATGCTGCCGGCGAGCGACCGGCCACGATCGGCTGCCTTGCGGATGCGGGCGAGGTGACGTTTCTGCCGGTCGTTGAAGCCCGTCTCGCGCTCCAGAAGGCCAAGACTGCCGGTGATGATGCCGATCATGTTGCCGACCTCGTGGCTGACCTGATGTGTCATGCGCATGATGCCGTCGAGGCGTTGGGCCTTGACCGCCTCGGCCTCCTGCCGGTCCATGTCGGTGACGTCGCGTGCCAGAAGCACCACGCCGCCATCCGGCTGGCGCGACAGCGAGATTTCGGTCACCCGGCCCGCCTCGGAGCGGTGGCGCAGGACCGAACGGTCTTCCAGTGCGCCGGCTTCCGTTTGGCTGGGCAGCAGGAGCGGGGAAATCTCGGGGATGGGGGCGACGAACCGGCGTGCGGGCAGCTTGCGCGCCGAGCCGGACCAGCCGACGAGCTCGATGACGCGCCGGTTCATGGTGATCGGCTTGCCGGAGGGGTCGAAGAGAGCGATGCCCTCGTTCATGTTGCGGAAGGTGGAGCGGATGGTGCGCGCGGCCGCCTCGGCCGTGCGCCGCAGCCGCGAGACGCGCTCGACGCTGTCGCGGAAGGCGCGGAAGGCTTCGAGCAGGCGCACCAGTTCCGTCTCCGTGCCGTCGTAATGCGGCGCATCGACGTCCTTACGTCCCTCGGCCAGCGCGTTCATGCCCGTCGAAAGTGAAACGATGCCGCGTGAAACGCGCATGACCGAGCGGATGGAGAGGATCGCCATGGCGAGAACCAGCAGCGAGGCGACGGCGACGATGACGAGGAGACGGCTCAGCGTGTCCGACGCCGACAGCAGGTCTTCGTTGAGGCCATGGGCGACGGCTTCGCTTTGCGTTTCCGTGGCGTGCGAGAGATCGCGCGAGACGACATGCAGCCGCGAGACGGCGGCGCGGATGGAAAACATCTCCAGGAGATAGCGGGTCTGCGCCTCGAAGACCTTCTCGTAAGGGGCAAGCTCGACGGCGGAGATACGGACATCCGGCGAGGCGCGCTCGAGACGCGGTGTGGTTTCGGCGACGTAGCGCCGGCGCAATTCGCCGAGCTGGAAGAGGCTGTCGGAATTGGAGGCGGATTGCACGATCGCGTTCAGCCGGCGGCGGAAATCGGCATCCGCGATGCCGCTGCCGGTGGCGATCTCGCCGAGCGCCGCTGCCGCTTCGGCCTTCTGCTGCTGGGCCGAGTCCGCGTCGGCTGCCAGCACCATCGTCTGGTTGCGGATCGTCTCCAGCAGGTCGACGATGCGGGCACTGGTAAAGCCCTTCACGGCGGTCTCGCCGGCATCCGGTTGCATGGCGCGCAGCAGCGCGTCGACCTGCGCGACCACCGACCGGCTTTCGCTGGAGACGCGGTAGGGCGAGGTCGCGTTCATCAGGAAGGGGGCGCTGGAAACGAGATCGGAGACCTGCCGCGAGACGAGCGACGCCTTGGCGAGGCTGGAAAAAGCCTGGAGGCCATAAGCCGCCATTTCCTCGCGCGCCCGCTGCAGGCCATAGACGGCGACGGTGGCCAGGCTGAAGACCAGCACGCAGATGAAGAGGATGGCAAAGGGCAGGCGGAAGGCGATGGAGGAAAGGAAAGGGCGGTTGATCACGGCGCGGGCTCGTCGTCTGTGTCGAGCACATAGCCCTTGCCGCGGCGCGTCTTGATGTGGCGCGGCAGGTCCGGGTTCTGCTCGATCTTGCGCCGCAGGCGCAGCACCAGCACGTCGACGTTGCGATCGATGTAGCGGTCGCTTTCCGCACCGAGCCGGTCGAGGATCTGCGCGCGGCTCACCGGCGTGTTCGGTGTCTCCGCGAGGATTTCGAGCAGGGCGAATTCCGCGCTGGTGAGCGAGCGCGCCGGATCGGCATGGCATATGGCGCGCCGGCTGCGCAGGTCCACCGACCAGTCGCCGAGCTTCAGGGCGGCGGGTTCGTGCTCGCGCTCGACTTCCCGCTCGGGCTTCAGCGAGGGAATGGTCCGGCGCAGCACCGCCTTGATGCGGGCGGTAAGCTCGATCGGCTCGAAGGGCTTGACCACATAGTCGTCCGCCGCCGTCTCGAGGCCGAGCACGCGGTCGGCCGCGCTGCCGGCGGCCGTCACCATGACGATGCCGATATTGGTCTGGGCGCGCAGGCGCTGGGCGAAGGTGCGGCCGGAAGCGCCGGGCAGGTTATGGTCGACGAGCACGAGATGCACCGTCTCGCGCGCCAGCACGAGCGCGGCATCCTCCGCCGACGCCGCGGTGAGCGGCATCCAGCCCTCCGCCTCCACGAGGTCGGAAACGAGCTCCGCCATATCAGGGTCGTCCTCGACGATCAGAATCCGAATCCGCTCGTTCAACACATGCTCTTCCTCCCGCCGGCATCATAGGCGGGGCTGCTTCGATCTTCAAAGACGCTCGTGTTATGCGGATTTGTCACATTTGTAACCTTTGTCATTTTTGAGGGGTTTGCGATGCCCGGTGCTGTAAGAACGGTAACCATTCTTCGATTGCGACAAGCGACGAATGTGACATCCTGACTGCGGAGATTGGGACGCCCGCCGTTCCAAATGGGAGGAAATCGTGAGAGGCATCACCGCTTTCGGCGCGGTCGCAGCCCTGTGGCTTGCGAGCGCCACGGCCGGCATTGCTGCCCCGTCGCTCACCGTTCTGTGCGGTGTGGACGAGGCGTGGTGCGCGGCGATGAAGAAGGCCTACGAGGCCAAGGCCGGCATCGAAATCGCGATGACGCGTAAGAGCACCGGCGATATCCTGAACCTCATCCGCGCCGGGAAGGCCGCGCCCAGCGTCGACGTCTGGTGGGGTGGCACGGGTGACACGCATCTGCAGGCGGGGTCGGAAAATCTGCTGGAGCCCTATCAGCCGACGCTGGAGCGCGACATGCTGCCCTGGGCGCAGAATTTCTTCGCCATGTCGGGCGGCCGCTCGGCGGGCATCTATGCCGGGGCGCTCGGCTTCGCCTACAATGCCGACCTGCTTCGCCAGTTGAAGCTGCCGGCCCCGAGCTGCTGGAAGGATCTTGCCGACATCGCCTATCGCGGCCGCATCCAGAGCGGCAACCCGAACTCGTCGGGCACGGCCTTCACCACGCTCGCGACGCTGGTGCAGCTGTTCGGCGAGGACGAGGCTTTCCGGTTCCTGGCGGCGCTCAATCGCAACATCGCCGAATACACGACCGCCGGCTCCGCGCCCGTCAAGGCGGCGGCGCGGGGTGAGACGCTCATCGGCATCTCCTTCATGCACGATGCCGTGACCCAGAAGCAGGCGGGCTATCCGCTCGTCATCGTCGCGCCCTGCGAGGGCACGGGCTACGAGATCGGCGCCGTCAGCATCGTCAAGGGCGCGCGGCATCTGGACGAGGCGAAGCGGTTCGTTGACTTCGCGCTCAGTCCGGAAGGGCAGGGCACCGGAGCGGCGTCCGGCCAGAACCAGGTTCCATCCAATGCGAAATCGACGCTGCCGCTGGCCGCGCCCGATATCTCGTTGATCAAGATGGTGGACTACGATTTCGCGACCTTCGGTTCGCCCGAGGAACGAAGTCGGCTGCTCGGACGGTTCGACGCGGAAATCACCGCGACGAACTGACCGGACTTTTCAGGCAAACGAGCATCACGAGTGCGCCGCCCCATGGGCAGGCCGATGGTCTCGCGCGTGCAAAATTTCATGACCAGGCAACAGGAGGATGCCCCAATGAAAATGAAGACCCTTGCCCTCATGCTCTTCGCCGGCACGGCGCTCGGCGCGATGCCGGTGCAGGCGGCCGGTGAGCTCAACCTCATCTGCTCGGCGGACGTCGTCATCTGCGAGCAGATGAAGGGCGATTTCGAAAAGGCGCATAGCGACATCAAGGTGAACATGGTTCGCCTCTCCTCGGGCGAGACCTATGCCAAGGTCCGCGCCGAAGCCCGCAACCCGAAGACCGACGTCTGGTGGGCCGGCACAGGCGACCCGCACCTGCAGGCGGCTTCGGAAAACCTGACGCTGGAATACAAGTCGCCGAAGCTCGACGAGCTCAATGACTGGGCCAGGAAACAGGCGGAAAGCTCGGGTTACAAGACCGTCGGCGTCTATGCCGGCGCGCTCGGCTGGGGCTACAACACGGACATCTTCAAGTCCAAGGGCTTCAAGGAACCGAAGTGCTGGGCGGACCTGCTGGCGCCGGAATTGAAGGGCGAAATCCAGATCGCCAACCCGAACTCCTCGGGCACCGCCTATACGGCGCTTGCCTCGCTCGTGCAGATCATGGGTGAGGATCAGGCCTTCGACTACCTGAAGAAGCTCAACGGCAATATTTCACAATACACCAAGTCCGGCTCGGCGCCCGTCAAGGCCGCCGCGCGCGGCGAGACGGCGCTCGGCATCGTCTTCGTGCACGATGCGGTGGCGCAGACGGCGGAAGGCTTCCCCGTGCAGTCGGTCACGCCCTGCGAGGGCACCGGCTACGAGATCGGCTCCATGTCGATCATCAAGGGCGCGCGCAACCTCGACAATGCGAAGATCTGGTACGACTGGGCGCTGACCCCGGAAGTCCAGTCGCGCATGAAGGACGCCAAGTCCTTCCAGCTGCCGTCCAACAAGAGCGCCGAAATCCCGAAGGAGGCGCCGCGCTTCGAGGACATCAAGTTGATCGACTACGACTTCAAGACCTATGGCGACCCGGCAAAGCGCAAGGAGCTGCTGGAGCGCTGGGACCGCGAAGTCGGCGCAGCCGCCAATTGATGTCCTGACCGGCGGCGCCCGTCTCCCCCGGGCGCCGCTCCCCAAACTCAATGACAGCGAGGTCGGCCATGACGAATGGCAATCGCAGGCTGGACGCGGTCCTGATCCTGGGCGCGGTCGCTTTGACCCTTGTGCCCTGGTATCGGATCGAGGGCGGCTTCTTCGGGCTAGGTTGGCTGGCTGATTTTCCCTTTTCCGCGGAGGCGGCGCCCGGCCTCGTGCAGACGGCGTTTTACGGTCGCTGGTGGCTCGGCGCCGTCGTTCTCATCCTTTTCCTGGCCGGCGCGGCGCGCGGCATGGCGGACCCGATGCGCCGCGGCGCCGTGCTGGCCTGGGCGGGGGCGACCGGTGTCGCGTTCCTTGCCCTGCAGGGCCTCGCCATCGGCTTTACCGGCTGGACATGGACGATCAGCGAGAGCCTGTTCGGCGCGCTTTCCGACGGTCAGCCGTCGATGGGGGCGGGGGCCGTGCTCGCCTCCCTGGTCTTCGTGCTGATATTCGCCTTTGGCCTTGCCGAGCGCGGGGTGATGAAGGGAGATGCCTTCGTCGTCAGCTCGATCTCGCTGCTCGTCTTCCTCGTCACGGTCTTCGTCTTCTACCCCATCGGCAGCATGTTCGTCAGTGCGGTGCAGGATTTCGACGGCTCGTTCAATCCCGACAATTTCATCCGCAACCTGCAGGATCCCAGCATCTGGAGCCTCAATTGCGTCATCGGCGCCGGGCGCTGCGGGGTGGCCTGGCGCACGCTGTGGCTCGCCATCATGACCGGCCTCGGTTCGACCCTGCTCGGCCTTGCCTTCGCGCTCGTCGCCACCCGCACGCGCTTCCCCTTCAAGAAGGGCCTGCGCCTGCTCACCATCCTGCCGATCATCACGCCGCCCTTCGTCATCGGCCTTGCGCTGACGTTGCTCTTCGGCCGCGCCGGCGTCGTGACGCAGGGGCTGTCGGACCTGTTCGGTATCGAGCCCGGGCGCTGGCTCTACGGCCTCACCGGCATCTGGATCGCGCAGGTCCTGTCCTTCACGCCGATCTCCTTCCTCGTGCTGATCGGCGTCGTCGAGGGCGTCAGCCCGTCGATGGAGGAGGCGTCCACGACGCTGCGGGCCGACCGCTGGCGCACCTTCCGCCGTGTCTCGCTCCCATTGATGGCGCCCGGCCTTGCCAATGCCTTCCTCATCGGCTTCATCGAGAGCATGGCCGACTTCGGCAATCCGCTGGTGCTCGGCGGCAGCCATGGCGTTCTTTCGACGGAAATCTTCTTCGCCGTCGTCGGCTCGCAGAACGATCCGTCCCGCGCCGCCGTGCTCGCCATGGTGCTGCTCGTCTTCACGCTCTCCGCGTTCCTTGCCCAGCGGGTCTGGCTCTCGGGCAAGAACTTCGCCACCGTCACCGGCAAGGGGGATAGCGGTTCGCATATCGCCTTGCCGCGCGGCCTCTCGATCGGCGTGCATGCCGTCGTCGTCCCGTGGATCCTCTTCACGCTGGTCATCTACGGCATGATCCTGATCGGCGGCTTCGTGAAGACCTGGGGCCTCGACAATTCGCTGACCCTCGATCACTACGCCAAAGCCTTCTCGATCGGCTTCGACAACGGGATCGTCTGGACGGGCGTCGCCTGGAACTCGTTCTGGACGACGATGGAGATTTCTCTGATCGCCGCGCCGCTGACGGCCGCCGTCGGCCTGCTCACCGCCTATATCATCGTGCGCCAGAAGTTCGCCGGACGAAACGCCTTCGAATTCGCGTTGATGATGAGCTTCGCCATTCCCGGCACGGTCATCGGCGTCAGCTACATCATGGCCTTCAACCTGCCGCCGCTGGAAATGACAGGTTCGGCGCTGATCCTCATCGCCTGCTTCGTCTTCCGCAACATGCCGGTCGGCGTGCGCGGCGGCATTGCCGCGATGAGCCAGCTCGACAAGAGCCTGGATGAGGCTTCGCTGACGCTGCGGGCGGGCAGCTTCCGCACGATCCGCAAGGTCATCCTGCCGCTGCTGCGCCCCGCCATCACCGCCGCGCTCGTCTACTCCTTCGTGCGCGCCATCACCTCGATCAGTGCCGTCATCTTCCTCGTCAGCGCGGAATACAACATGGCCACCGCCTATATCGTCGGCCTCGTCGAGAACGGCGAATACGGTGTGGCGATCGCCTATTCCTCCATGCTGATCGTCGTGATGATCACCGTTATCGGCATCTTCCAACGCCTCGTCGGCGAGCGGCGGCTGCGGCGCGAGAACCGCGTCGCCGGCGTCACCGCTCCCGCTGCTTCCTCTCGTCAGGAGACAATCGCATGATCAACCAGAAAGCCGGTTCCGTCGTCTTCCAGAACGTGCGCAAGAGCTTCGGCGCCTTTACCGCCATCCCCGATCTCTCGCTCACCATCGAACCCGGTACGCTCGTGACCCTGCTCGGCCCCTCGGGATGCGGCAAGACGACGACCTTGCGCATGCTTGCCGGGCTCGAACATCCGAGCGCGGGAAAAATCCTCATCGGCGGCAAGGACGTCACCATGCTGCCGGCCAACGAGCGCGACGTCTCGATGGTCTTCCAGTCCTATGCGCTGTTCCCGCATATGAATTCCCGCGACAACGTCGCCTACGGCCTCGAATCCTCCGGGCTCTCCCGCAAGGAGGCGCGCGAGAAGGCGGACGAGGGGCTGGCGCTGGTCGGCCTTTCCGGCATGGGGCACCGCCTGCCGGCCGAGTTGTCAGGCGGCCAGCAGCAGCGCGTCGCCGTCGCCCGTGCGCTGGTGCTGGAGCCGCAGGTGCTGTTGCTCGACGAGCCGCTGTCGAACCTCGATGCGCGCCTGCGCCGCAAGGTGCGCACGGATATCCGCGAGTTGCAGCAGCGTCTCGGCTTTACCGCCGTCTATGTCACGCACGACCAGGACGAGGCGCTCGCCGTTTCCGACCGCATCATCGTCATGAAGGAGGGTGAGATCGCCCAGTCCGGCGCCCCGCGCGAGCTCTACGAGGCCCCGGCCTCCGCCTTCATCGCCGACTTCATGGGCGAGGCGAATGTCATCGCCTGCGAGGTGGTCGGTGTCGAGGGCGGCGAAGCGCAGATCCGCATCGGCGGGTTCGAGCATCGGGTGCCGGCGGGAAGGGCCACGCCCGGCGCAGCGAGCCTTGCGATCCGGCCGGGCTCCGTAACGCTTTCCGAAGGGCGCGGGCAGGGGCTTTCCGGTCGTGTCCTGCACTCGGCCTATCTCGGCGATCACGTCGAATACGAGGTCGAGACCGAGGTCGGCACGCTCTTCGTCATCGACCATACCGTCGACCGTATCCTGCTTGCCGCCTCGGATATCTCGATCCACCTCAAAAATCGCGGCATCGCTCTCATCAACGCCTGAAATCGTAAGGATTACCGATGACCACCCAAGACTCCGGACTGGACAGCCGTTTCGTTCTCGCCAAGGCGCTCGCGCAGGAGGCGGGAGCCATGGCATTTCATTATTTCAATCAACGCGATTCCCTCGTGATCGAGACGAAGCGTGACTTGCAGGATGTCGTCTCCATAGCCGACCGCAACGTCGAGACGCTGATCCGCCAGCGCGTCGAGACCATGTTTCCCGACGACGGTTTCCTGGGAGAGGAGTTCGGCCACACGCAGGGTACGTCCGGCTATACCTGGGTCGTCGATCCGATCGATGGAACCGCTCCCTTTGTCAACGGTATGCCGAACTGGTGCGTCTCGATCGCCGTCTTGCACGACAATCAACCCGTGATCGGCGTGATCGGCGCGCCGTGCCACAACGAACTCTATGCCGCCGCCAGAGGCAGAGGGGCAAAGCTCAACGGCAACACCCTGACCCTCGATCCGTCCCGCACCATCCAGAATTCCATGACCGGTATCGGCGCCAACAGCTATGTCACGCCGGAAAGGGTGGGGGATATCATCAGCCAGTTGCTGCATGCAGGGGGCAACTTCGTGCGCAATGGATCGGGAGCGCTGATGCTGGCCTATGTCGCGTCGGGACGGCTGGTCGGCTACTATGAGCCCTACATGCATGCCTGGGACTGCCTTGCGGGCTACTGCCTCATCTCGGAGGCCGGCGGGTGGTATCATCCCTTCCCGACGCGGGGTGAGGGATTGACGAAGGGCGCACCGGTCGTGGCGGCCGGACCCGGTGCTCGCGCCGACCTGGAAAAGCTTGCCGGCCTGGCATGACGCGAACCTGACGCGAGCTTCATTTCCGACGGGGCAGGCACGGCACCGGCCAGCGTCGACGGCGTCTCATTCTCAACGGGAAAACGCGGCGTCCTCCCATCGATGGAGGACGCCGCTCCGCTTGGGGCTTTTACTTTCGGTGGTGAACCGCCTGGAGACCGTAGACCGGCGTGGGGATTCCTTCGAGCCGTGCCTTCAATTGCAGGGACAGATACTGCGAATAGTGGCGCGACTGGTGCAGGTTGCCGCCATGGAACCACAGCGCTTCCTGCTGCGTCGGTTTCCACATGTTGCGCTGTTCGCCTTCCCAGGGGCCGGGATCCTTCGGCGTGTCGGAGCCGAGACCCCAGACCTTGCCGACCCGGTCGGCCGTCTCCTGGTCGATGAGATCGGCGACCCAGCCGTTCATCGAGCCGTAACCCGTCGCATAGACGATCACGTCGGCGGGGATTTCCTTGCCATCGGCAAGCCTGATCGACGTCTCCGTGATCTCCTCGACCTGCCCTGCCGCAAGCTTGACCTTGCCGTCGATGATAAGTTGCGAGGCGCCGATATCGATGTAGTAGCCTGAGCCGCGGCGCAGATACTTCATGAAGAGACCCGAGCCGTCGGCGCCCCAGTCGAGCTGGAAGCCGGCCTTTTCCAGCGCGGCATAGAAGTCGGCGTCACGCTCGCGCATCTTGTCATAGAGCGGGATCTGGAACTCGTGCATGATCCGGTAGGGCAGCGAGGCGAAGATAAGATCGGCCTTGCCCGTCGTCACGCCGTTCGCCAGCGCCTGCTCGGAGTAAAGCGAGCCGAGGCCGATATCCATCAGCGTGTCGGACTTGACGATGTGGGTCGTCGAACGCTGGATCATCGTGACATCGACGCCGGCTTCGTAGAGGGCGGCGCAGATATCGTGGGCCGAATTGTTCGAGCCGATGACGACCACCTTCTTGCCCTTGTAGCCATCCGGTCCTGGATGCTGCGAGGAATGGTGCTGCTCACCCTTGAAGCGCTCGCGGCCCTTGAAATCGGGAATGTTGGCCTTGCCGGACATGCCGGTTGCGAAGACGAGCTGCTTGGGTTTCAGCACCACTTTCTCGCCGTCGCGATCGACGACGATGGTCCATTCCTTCGCCGCCTCGTCCCACCGCGCCGATCTGGCGGTGGAGCGCGTCCAGTAATTGAGTTCCATCACCCGGGTGTAGAATTCCAGCCAGTCGCCGATCTTGTCCTTCGGCGCGAAAACCGGCCAGTTCTTCGGAAAGTCGATATAGGGCAGATGGTCGTACCAGACGGGGTCGTGCAGGCAGAGCGATTTGTAGCGCTTGCGCCAGCTATCGCCCGGCCGGTCGTTCTTTTCGAGAATGATCGTGGGCACGCCGAGCTGGCGTAGCCGAGCGCCCATCGCGATCCCGCCTTGCCCGCCGCCGATGATCACGACATAGGGCTGCTTTTCATAGCCGAGCGTGCGCTCCTCTTCCTCGCGCTCCTCTTTCCAGGTCTTCGCGCCGAGATCCTGGCCATGTTTGGCGCCGAGCGGGCGGGTGAAGCCGGATTTCTCCTCATGGCCCTTCAGTTCGGAAAGGGCGGTCAGCAACGTCCAGATAAGGCCGTTCTTGAAGCGCACGAGGCCGTAACCACGCCCGGTCGCCGTCTCGAAGGTGATCCAGCTTTCCAGCACGCCATCCGTTTCCGTCGCCTCCTCTCCGGCGGCGACGCGCCAGTTCAAGGGCTTGGCCGTCGAAAGCTGCGATTGCAGCATGTCGCGCACCTGGTCACGCCCTTCAACCGTCTTGATGTTCCAGGTGAAGGCGACCAGATCGCGCCAGTAGCATTCCTGGGCGAAAAGACCGACGGCGTCTTCGATCCGGCCGGCCGCAAGGGCCGCGCCGAACGTATCGAGAAGTGTCTGGATGCGGGCGGTGGGGGTTTTCTCGAGCATAGTTTCTCCTCCTGCTCAGTGGGAAAACGGGACGGCTCCTCAACCGCCCCGCAGAACGGATCGGCCTATCGGGACAGGTCGATCAGGATTTTCAGGTGCTTGCCGGCAGGGTCGAGCAGCTGATCGAACCCTTCGGTGACGGCCTCGCCGAGCGAGACATATTTCGTGACGATGCGGCTCGCCGGGATCTGGCCGCTCGCGATCAGCCGGGCGACGCGCGGCCAGTAGTGGGTGGGGTAGGCCCAGGAGCCGCGGATATCGATGTCCTTGAAGGTGACGTCGAACCAGTTCAGCGGGTTCTCGCCGGGATGAAGGCCGGTCTGCACAACGACACCCTGCTTGCGGACCGCATCGGCGCAGTTCTTCAGCGCATGCTCGTTGCCGACGCATTCTATGGCGACGTCGCAACCAACGCCGCCTTCCGTCTCGGCGCGGATGGCGTCGCCCACCTTTTCCGTCTTCGGATTGATCGTTCGGACATCCCCCAGCGCTTCGCGTGCGAGCGCCAGCCTTGTGTCGTTGAGATCGGAGAGGAATATCTGCGTGGCGCCGGCCGCGCGCGCCGCCATGGCGACGAGGATGCCGATCGGCCCGGCGCCCGTGACGAGCACGCTGTTGCCGGCCGTCACCCCGCCGCGATCGCAGGCATAGACGGCGACCGCCGTCGGCTCGATGAGGGCCGCCTCTTGGTCGCTCAATGCATCGGGAATAGGCTGGACATTGTAGTCGTTGAGAAGGGCTGCCTCCGCCATGCCGCCCGAATGCCAGGAAAGGCCGGCGAGCGCGAGATTGCCGCTGAGATGGAACAGACCGCGATCGGCGTAGTAGTCGCCATGGCGCGGCATGATGAGCGGCTGGATCGACACCCGGTCACCTGGCTTCACATGGCTGACGCCTTCGCCGACGGCCTTGACGACGCCGCCGAATTCATGGCCGAGGATCTGCGGGCCGTGAGCACCGGTGAAAGGATGCGGTTCTTTTGGGACGAAGATCGGGCCATAGGCATATTCATGCAGATCGGTGCCGCAGATGCCGCAGAAGCGGTTTTCGACCAGCACCTCGCCCGGCCCGGGCGACGGCGGCGCGTCGATCGTCTCGATCCGCAAATCTTTCGCTGCGTGAAAGCGCAGAGCTTTCATTTGCATTTCCTCCTGTTGTTGTTGCACAGGAGGCAGCAAGCGCCGTGCCAGATTTCTGACGTTTGAATTATTGTCCTTAAATCAAAGGCTTAATGGTGTTTCCCCCAGGTGCGTCCCGCGAGTGCAACAGGAAACCTGCAACAGGTGTTGCATGTGTTGCGTCAGTTGAGGCGCTTCAGGCGACGGTGGATGGTGGAGCGGTTGACGCCGAGCTTGCGGGCAAGCGCGGAAACGTTGTCGCCGCATTCGCTCAGCGCACGACGCAGGGCTCCGTCATCGTCCGGAGAGGGGGAGCCCTGTTCGGCAAAAAGGTGATCGGGCAGGCAGTCCGGCGTGATCAGCCCATCCTCTGCAAGGGCGGCCGCAACGCGCAACGCGTTGGACAGCTCCCGCAGATTGCCGGGCCAGGCATGGGCCAGGAGCAGGGCCCGCGTCTCCTTGCCGAGGCGATAGGTTTCGCCGTTTTCCTTCTCGATGCGTCCGAGAAGCTGGCCGATCAGCCAGTCGAGATCGGCGCGATCACGCAACGGCGGCAGGCTGAGCGTTGCGGCGGCGAGGCGATAGTAGAGGTCCTGGCGGAAGCGGCCTTCCCTGACGAGGTCCGCGAGGTCGCGGTGGGAGGCGGAAAGCACCCGCAGATGCACCGGCCGCGTCTTCAGCGCCCCGACCGGCTGGATCTCGTTTTCCGAAAGGACCCGCAGGAGCCGGCTTTGCAGGTCCAGCGGCATGTCGCCGATTTCATCGAGGAAGAGCGTGCCGCCATCGGCCTGCTCGATCAGCCCGCGCTTGCCCTTCGGATTGGCCCCGGTAAAGGCGCCGGGGGCATAGCCGAAGAGTTCGGATTCGATGAGATGCTCGGGGATCGCCGAACAGTTCACCGCGACGAACGTGCCGGGATTTTGGCGGCTGTCGTGGATCGCGCGTGCCAGATACTCCTTGCCGCTTCCGGTCTCGCCCTGGATGAGGATCGGGATATCGCGGGCGGACAGTTTCGCCGCACGCGCCTGGACGCGCTCCATCGCGGCATCTCCGCCGCTAAGATCGCGCAGCGCCCGCGGCAGGCGCAGTTCGGGTGCGGCGGGCGTGCACAGATTGACGGCAGGCGCAATGGCGCTGGCAAAGAGGACGAGCCCATTGCGCGCCTGGATCAGCCGCTCGCCATTGGGACGCCCGCGCATGAAGCGGGGCAGGTCGTCGACATCGATATCGAAAACCTGCGAGATCGGCTGGCCGAGGAAATCCCGCGTGGACAGGCCGCGCATGTTCATGGAGCGTGCGAGCGCGCCGAACCCGCCATGGGTCATGCCAGTGATGCGACCGCTGCCGTCGAGCGCAACCGCCGCATCCGGATCGACGTCCAGGAATTCCGGGGAACGGGCGAGCCTCAGCACCCAGTCATTGCGGGTGCGGCTCATCAGATTGGCAAGCTCGATGCGCCGCGCGGTGGAGGCGACGAGATGCAGCGCCAGTTGCTGGCTCGCCTTGGCCGTCGGCGAACGGAGCTGGGATATGTCGAGGACGGCCGTCAGGTCGCCCAACGTGTCGAAGACCGGTGCAGCGGTGCAGGTCAGGCCGATATGGCTGGTATCGAAGTGATCATCCTGATGGATGATGACCGGTTCCCCGGAAACGAGGCAGGCGCCGACCGCACAGGTCCCGGCCCGGTTCTCCGACCATTCCGAACCGAGATAGAGTCCCGCCCGTCGCAGCTGGTTGTCGAAGGTCGGATCGCCCATGAAGTCGACGGTGACGCCCCGCGCATCCGAGAGCAGCAGCACGTAATTCTGTTCCGCGATCTGGTTGAACAGCGCCTCCAGGCCGGACCGGCCGATGCGGATCAACTCTTCGGCCTGTTCGCGGTGTTCGCGCAGTTTCAGTTCGGGAACGATATAGGCTTCCTGCGCGACGGTCGGGTCGAGCTTGTAGTCGTTGAGGCAGCGCAGCCAGGACTGAACGACGGGCGCGTCCCGTGGGCTGACGGCGCCCATGCCGACACGCTCGATCTCCCGTATGTGCGACAGCGTCGACACCATCCAGTCATCCTCCCATGTCTATCGTCGCACAGGATCGGTGTTGCGGCAATTCCTCTGGTGCGCGATGTGTCCAGGGAACGCGATGCGGTTATCGCTGGCTTTGCTTCGTTTCGTCCGGCAACCGTCGATCGATGAAGTCGCGCATCAGGGCGAGGGCCTCGTCGCGCAGGATGCCGCCCGAATGCAGGCCGAGGCGCAACCAGAGCCCGTCGATGAGCGCACTGATGAGATGGGCCATGTCGCGCGCCTCGTTTTCGGGCAGGAGCGGCTTCAGCGCGGACAACAGGTTGGAGTGCATGCGGGCATGGATCACCGCCTGGATACGGGCAAGCTGCGGCTCGCGCGGAACCTCTCCGCACAGCGAGAGCCAGGCGTGGGCAATCGATGGCTGGTAGAAGCGGTCGTCGAAATTCCCTTCGACGATGGCGGCCAGCCGCTCGCGCGGCGACTTCGCCTGCCGGAGGCGTTCGGCGACGGCATCGCGCAGATTGGCGTTCGCCTCGCGCATCGCCTGCTCGAAAAGCTCCTGCTTGTTGCGGAAGTAATGCAGCACGATGCCTTTGGAGGCTCCGGCATGGGCGGCGACCTTTTCCAGCGTCGCGCCCGCCATGCCCTCGCGTTGCAGGACCTCGAAGGCCGCCTGCCGCAACTCCTTGCGCCTGATGTCGACCAGTTTCGTGAGCTTTCCCGCCATGTGATTCCCGCTTTCCGTCGCGGGGAGATTGACATTTTTCCCGTCAAGTTCAAGAATTGTCCCATTGGTCAATTTGCAGACTGAATGGACAAAGTTCAAAAAGGGGAATGCCATGAAACGCGCCGTCGCCTGCGCCGCCGCATGCCTGCTGACGATCGGAGCCGCCGAGGCGGCGGAACAGGAGAGCTGCCGCAAGGTGCGTCTCGCCGAGCCCGGATGGAACGACCTTGCCTTCACGACGGGCGTCGCCCAGGCGCTGCTGCATGGGCTCGGCTACGAGACGCAGAGCGATCTGCTTGGCATCGACGTCATCTATCTCAGCCTCAAGAACAAGGATCTCGACGTCTTCCTCGGTTACTGGGATCCGGCGATGAAGACCTATTTCGCGCCCTATGAGAAAGACGGTTCCGTCGAGACGGTGAAGCAGAACCTCACCGGTGCGAAATACACCTTCGCGGTTCCCGCCTATGTCTGGGAGGCGGGCGTCAAGGACTTTGTCGACCTCAAGACCCATGCCGACAAATTCGAGAAGAAGATGTACGGGATCGAGCCCGGCTCGAACCAGCTCATGCTGGATGCCATCGCCGATCCGGCGCTCGGGCTCGATGGCTGGGAGGTCGTCGAATCCAGCGAGCAAGGCATGCTGGCGGAACTCGCGCGCCATATCGACATGAAGGCCTACTTCGTCTTCCAGGGTTGGGCGCCGCATCCCATGAACACCGCCTTCGATATCCGTTACCTGACGGGCGGCGACAAGTTCTACGGCCCGGATTTCGGCGCTGCCACGGTCTCCACGCAGGTTCGCAAGGGCTATGCCGCGGAATGCCCGAATGTCGGTCAGCTCCTGAAGAACCTCACCTTCGACATCGACTTCGAGAACCGCGGCATGGGCTACCTGATGAATGACGGTCTTTCGCCGGAGGACGCCGGCCGCAAGGCGATCGGCGAGGACCCGAAGCGGCTCGACGCCTGGCTGACGGGGGTCACGACGGTGGATGGCGAGCCGGGTCTTGCGGCCGTCCGCAAGGCGCTCGGCCTTTGATGCACGGGGCCGATCAGTCCGGCTGGAACGGCCGCAAACGCGTCTTCACGACGGAAGACGGTCGCCGCCTTGCCTATATCGAGAGCGGCGAGGGCCCGCCGCTGTTCCTGCTGCACGGCTATACCGACAGCAGCCGCAGCTGGTCGCTGATCGAGCCGCATCTTGCCGGCTTCCGGCTGGTGATGCCGGATCTGCCGGGACATGGTCTTTCGACGGCCATGACCCGGCCGTCCGTGGAGGCCTTTGCCGACGAAATCGTGCGGCTGGCGGATGCCCTTGGCATTGCGCAGTTCGCCGTTGCAGGCCATTCGATGGGCGCGATCACGGCTTTCGCGCTCGCCGCGCGCTACGGAAGGCGTGTCACCGCAGTCGCCAGCATCTGCGGCAGCTTGCAGCCGGGGCTTCTGGCACGCACCACGCTCGGCGCGGACATTCGCGCGCTTGTCGATCCGATCGATCCGGAGAGCCGGTTCCTGCGGGAGTGGCATCATTGTGCGCGTCCGGTGAATGCCGCATTTATCCGCTGGATTGCCGAAGAGGCGGCAGCGATGCCCGCCATCGTCTGGCAAGCGCTCTTCGCCATGCTCGTTGCCACCGATTTACGCCGTGCAGCCGGCGGCATCGATATGCCGGTCCTGCTGCTTTCAGGCGACGAGGACTCCTTGTTCGACACGCCGCACCGGGCCGTCCTCAGAAGGGCTTTCCCGCAAGCCGCGATGGAGATGCTTGCGGGCCACGGTCACAATCCGCACTGGGAAGCGCCTGTCCCCGTGGCGAATATCCTGGCGGGTTTCCTGAGGGAACGCGTCGGTTGACCACCGTGCGCCTCTCGTCGAGAGGCCGCTTGCCGAAGGCGGCAAGGAAACCGTTCGGAAACGCCGTGCGCCGTGTTATCTGATGCTGACGGTTGGTGATCGATTGGTGCGGAGGCGGCGATGGTGAGCTGGCAATTTGGAATGAGGCTGGCGGTCGCCGCGATCCTGCTGGGTCCGCCGGGAAGCCTGGCGCAAGATCCTGCACCGAGGCTCGAAATGGCCCAGGCGGCTGCGCCGGACGAGCCGCTCGACAGGGAGCCACTATCCGAGAGCGGGGCGCCCGCCGATGGGGCCCTGCCGGCAGCAAACACGAACGCAAGCGATACGGCGGGCGGCACTCTCAGCGTCGACGCCATGATAGCCGGTCTTGCCGCCCTGAACATCACCTACAGTGTCGATGAGACGGTTGTGCGGGAATGGCTCGCCAATGCGGATTATACGCCATACCCGGCTGTTGCGAGCCGGCTCATCGCCTTCCTGCACGGCCGGCGTCTGGCAAATCCACTGGATCTCGACGTGATCGTCTTCGACTATGAAAACACGCCCAACATCCAGTCGCCCCGCAAGATCGAGGATGTGCAGGAAGCCGTTCTGAGCGCCGCCCTTCTGAAAGGCTACAACGCGCGCTACAGCGCTTCGGCGCGCGTTCTCTCTGATATCGTGAAGTAGGATACTGTCTGGCCGGCGCGAATGTGCGGCCGCGAAAGCGTCTGTGCCGGCGGACTTGCGGCACAGACGGGGTTCCGGTGTGAGGACTACAACACGCCGTCGGCCATCTGCTTCGAGAGGCAGGACGACCGATAGTCGAAACCGGCCTGCGCCACCACGAGCCTTTTGACCGAAGCGAGCGCCTCCTCGCGCGGTTCGACGGCGCGGCCCTCGGCGTCCTGCGCATGAACCTGCCCGCCCGCCGCCTGGACGAGCTGGATGCCGGCGGCGATGTCCCAGGCGCTGAACTTCGATTCGTAGGCGATGGCGACGCGCCCGACGGCGACATAGGCCAGATGCAGGGCGCAGGAGCCCAGCCGGCGCACGGCGCGGAAGGAGTTGACGAGGTCCGCATGGGCCTCCTGCGCAGCGCGCGAGGGGCGTTCGCCCTCATAGGGCGCATTGGTCAAAACCTCGACCTCCCGGTCGGTGGTGCCGCGCAGGAAATGCCTGACCACCTCGCCGTTCAGCGTCAACCGCCCCTGGTTCGCCAGGAACAGTTCCTCGCGGACCGGATCGTAGACGACGCCACACACCGGCTCACCCTTGTGGTAGGCGGCGATGGAGACGCAGAAGAAGGGCAGGCCCGAGGCGAAGTTGCTGGTGCCGTCGATCGGATCGATGATCCAGGTCGTGTCGCCTTCGCCTTGCCAGCCGCCTTCCTCGCCGAGGATGCGGGAGGCGGGGATACGCGACCAGATCGTGTCGCAGGCGGCCCGCTCGGCCGCCTTGTCGGAGGCCGTCACGATGTCGAAGAAGCCGGCCTTCTGCTGGGTTGCAAGGCTCTCGGGGCTGGCATTGACGAAGCCCCGGTGCGCCACCATGCCGGCGGCGAGCGCAGCCTCGCAGGCCACGCTTGCGATCGTTTCGGAGAGGTCTTTGGTGATGGGCTTGGAGAGGGTCATGCGGCTTTTCCGAGAATGGTGGCTTCATGTTCCGGCAGGATCCAGACCGGCCGGCTATCGATGGAAAGACCGAGCGCCTGGCCGACTTCGGCAACGCCGGTCTTGTAATAGTCGGTATCGAGGAAGACACATTCCTGGCCTTCGATATCCGTGAGATATTCGACATAGGCGCCCTGGAAGACGACCCGGCGCACCTTTGCCTGCATCGCGCCGGCGGCGTCGACGCGGATATGCTCCGGCCGCACCACGCAGCGAACGGCCTGGCCGGTCTTGAAGTCGCGGCCGCCGCGCGCCAGCGTGAAGGCGACCGTCGAGGCGATGCGCACGCGCACCGTCGTGTCGTCCACGGCTTCCACCTTGCCGTTGAGGATGTTCGCCTTGCCCATGAATTCGGCGACGAAGCCGGTACCGGGGCGGGAATAGACGTTGAGCGGGCTATCGTCCTGCTCGATCACGCCGCCGCGCATGACGACCACGCGGTCGGAGATCGCCATGGCCTCGCTCTGGTCGTGGGTGACGTAGAGGCTGGTGATGCCGAGGCGAAGCTGGATGGCGCGCAGTTCGTCGCGCATGCGCTCGCGAAGCTGGGCGTCGAGGTTGGAAAGCGGTTCGTCGAACAGCAGCACCTTCGGCTGCGTGACGACGGCGCGGGCGAGCGCAACGCGCTGCTGCTGGCCGCCCGACAGGCGCGAGGGCGAGCGGTCGGCATATTGGGCGAGCGCCATGGTCTCGAGGATGTTGTCGACGCGGTCCTTCATCTCGGCCTTCGGCAGGGAAAGCAGGCGCACGCCGTATTCGACATTCTCGCGCACCGTCATGTGCGGGAAGAGGGCGTAGCTCTGGAACACCATGCCGACATTGCGCGCGTTGACGGGTACGTTCGTGACGTCGCGGCCGCCGATGGTGATAGTGCCCTCGGAGGGCGTCTCGAAGCCGGCGAGCATGCGCAGCGTCGTCGTCTTGCCGCAGCCGGACGGGCCGAGCAGGGTGACGAGCGTGCCTTCCTCGATGGTGAGGTTCAGCTTGTCGACGGCGGTGGCGCCGGCCACGCCCGGAAAGCGCTTGGTGATATTGGAAAAGATGACTTTCGACATGGGGCTTACCTCTTCGATGTCGAATTGAGAACGAGCTGCATGACCGCCAGGATGGCGAGCACGACGAAGACGAGGATGCTGCAATAGGCCGCCGCGACGCCGAGCTTCAGCGTTTCCACCTGCGAGAGGATGGTGACGGTGATGAGCGTCCAGTTGGCCGAGACGAGGAAGATGACCGCCGACAGCGTCGTCAGGGAGCGCGTGAAGGCGTAGGAGAGCGAGGTGAACAGCGCAGGCTTCAGCAGCGGCAGCGTGACCTGGAAGAAGGTGCGCGTGTTCGAGGCGCCGAGGATGGTGGACGCCTCCTCGATGGACTTGTCGATCTGGCGCAGCTGGTTGGAACCGGCCTCGATGCCGACCTGCAGGTTCTTCACCACCATGGCGGCGATGACGATGAAGGCGGTGCCGGTCAGGAGCAGCGGCGGTGCGTTGAAGGTGCTGACATAGCCGATGCCGAGGATGGTGCCGGGCGCCGCGAAGGAGAGCAGGGTGCCCCAGCGCAGCAGGAAGCTGCCGGGAAACGCCTTGCGGATCAGCAGATAGGCGATCAGCATGCCGGCAATGGCGGTGACCGGCGTGGCGATGCTGGCCAGCAGCAGCGAATTGCTGAGCGTGTGGAAGCCGGCCGTGAAGACGGTCGCGTAGTGGTCGAGCGTCAGCGTGTTGTTGACGCCGGGCAGCTTGGTGAAGGAGACGTAGACGACCGTCAGGTAGAAAAGCAGGATCGTGAAGGCGATGGCGTAGCAGCCGATGGTGAGCGGCACGACCACGGAGCCGGAAATGCGGATCGTCTGGGCGGATGGCTTGCCGGTTACGGTCACATAGCTGCGCTTGCTCACCCAGTAGCGGTGGACGAGGAAGGCCGTCATCGAGGGCACCAGCATGAGGCTTGCGAGCAGCGCGCCGGCCTGCAGGTTGAAGTAGCCGACCATCTGCGAATAGGCTTCGACGGCGAGCGTGTTGTAATTACCGCCGATCAGCATCGGGTTGCCGAAATCCTCGACCGATTTGACGAAGACGAGCAGCGTCGAGGAGAGGATCGCCGGCGTCACCAGCGGCAAAGTCACCCGCGAGAAGGTCGTCCAGCGCGAGGCGCCCAGCGAGGCCGAGGCATCTTCCAGCGCGGTGTCGATCGACTGCAGCATGCCGCGGATGTTGAGATAGGCGATGGGCGTGAAGGCCAGCGACTGGATCAGCACCAGGCTATGAAAGCCGTAGACATTGGCGTTGCGGATGCCGAGCAGTTCGCGGGTGATGAGACCCGAGCGGCCGAAGAGGATGACCACGGCCAGCGCCATGACGAAGGGCGGTGAGATGATCGGCAGCAGCGCCACGCCATGTACGAAGGTCTTCCCCGGCATGGTGGTGCGCGTCGCGGAAAAGGCGAGCAGGAAGCCGGCGGCTGTGGCGATCACCGCGGAGGTCGCGCCGAGCAGCAGCGTGTTGGCGAACGACGTCCAGACGAAGGACTGGGACAGCGTGTCGACGAGAACGCCGAGATCGAAACCCTTGTCGGTGACGACGGCCTGCTTCATGACGGTGAAGATGGGCAGGGCGGCGAAGATGAGCACCGAGAGCGTGACGAGGGCGAAGATGCCGAACAGCCAGGGGTCGACGACGATCTTGCGCAGGAAGGCTGGCGATGCCCCGGTCCTGCCGGACGGGGCCGCTTGCGAAACGAGGGTCATGGAAAAGGCTCCTTGGGCAATTCCAGGGGCGGCTTTCCGCTCGG
Source organism: Roseateles sp. XES5 (assembly GCF_020535545.1). Classification (NCBI taxonomy): domain Bacteria; kingdom Pseudomonadati; phylum Pseudomonadota; class Betaproteobacteria; order Burkholderiales; family Sphaerotilaceae; genus Roseateles; species Roseateles sp. XES5. Next base: position 18,191 of record NZ_CP084753.1, on the reverse strand, counting down.
AATCGCATGTCGTCAAAGAAAGGGGGCTTTCCCGCTTCGGAGAAAAGCGGGAAAGCCTGCCTGCTGTTACTTGGCGTCAGCCTTGTGGCGCACGTCGTTTTCGTAGCGCTCCAGCAGGCGTGCGCGGTTCTCGCCGGCCCAGGTGAAGTTGTAGTCGATCATCTTCACATTGGTGAGGTCGATCTTGGCTTCGGGGTTCTTGTAGCCCGGCACGATGGGGCCGCGGAACGTGGCGCCGATGGCGGCCTGGCCCTTTTCGGTCAGGATCCAGTCGAGGAAGGCGGCGGCGCCCTTGGCCTGTTCTTCCGGCGCGTTGGCGATGGCCGCGGCGGCGTTCACTTCAAAGCCGGTGCCTTCTTCCGGGAAGGAATAGCCGACCGGATAGCCCTGGGCGAGCGCGGCTTCGATGTCCTGCGTATAGGCCATCGCGAGCGCGATCTCGTTGTTGGCGACCATGCGCGAGGGCGCGACGCCCGAACGGGTGTACTGCACCACGTTCTTGTCGATCTCCTTCATCAGGGCGAAGGCGGGTTCCTCGCCGTCGAGCTGGACGATGGAGGCGAGCGCGACATAGGCCGTGCCCGAGGATGCCGGATGGGCCAGCGCGATGCTGTCCTTGAAGACCGGATCGGCGAAGGACTTCCAGCTCGTCGGCGGCTTCGCGCCGATTTCGTCGAGAACCTGCTGGCTGTAGGCGAAGACGATGGGCGACAGCGAGATCGGCGTCCAGCGGCCTTCCTTGTCGGTGTAGCGCGGATCGACCTTCTCGACGCCGGCCGTCTTGTGCGCGGCGAGCAGGCCTTCGGAAGCGGCCTGGATGAAGTTGTCGGCTGCGCCGGCGAGCCACAGGCCGGCCTGCGGATTGGCCTTCTCGGCGCGGATACGGGCGAGGATTTCACCCGCGCCGATGCGCACGAACTGCGCCTCGATACCGGTATCGTCCTTGAATGCCTTCAGGACGGCGCCGCAATCGTCTTCCGACATCGGGCAATAGACGGTCATGCCGGCCGCCTCGGCGCCACCGGCCGAGAACACATGCGAGCACAGGACTGCAAGCGCTGAAGCCAGCGCGAAACGGCGTTTCATATCGATTTCCTCCAGGTGAACGTCACGGCCTCCCGTGAAGGCCTTTTCAAGGCTTCCAGGTCTCTCTCACCGTGCGTGGCGCCTTGTTTAGTGAAGAAATCTACATTTGTCAAAAGAAATGTAATTAAGCTACATTTCTTTCTTCTCCTGTAGTCCGTCGGGCAAGCCAACCTATGCAAAGCCGTCCTATTCACCCGCCACGACAAGCCCCGGCACCGTTGCGGCCAACGCCTCGAAGCCGGGCTTCTGCCGCGCCTTGGCGTCGGTGATGAGATGGGCCATCTCACCCGTCTCGCAGAAGACCGAGCGGCTGACGACGCCGACCTTGGAATGATCGGCGAGGATGATCGTGCGGCCGGAATTGCGCACCATGGCGCGGGCGATCTCCGCGCCGTGCAGGAAGTAGTTCATCGCACCCATCGTGGCGTCGACACCCCAGGGGGCGAGCAAGGCGACATCGGCGCGGTAGCGCTGGATGTCGTTGATCGTCGCCTCGCCGTAAGTTTCCATCGGGTCCTGCTTGACGTTGCCGGCGAGCAGGATGACGCGGGTGCCGCGCGAAAGCTCGCCCGGCCGTTCCGTCAACTGGCTCGCGACGTCGATGGAGTTGGTCAGGATGGTGAGATTGGTCAGACCCGTCGGGCCGGCCAGCGCCTCGGCCATGGTCGAGCTGGTCGAGCCGGCATCCATGAAGATCGTCTGGCCGCTTTCCAGATAGCTGAGCGCGGTGGCGCAGATCGTGCGCTTTTCCTGAAGGCGGAGCGTGATGCGCACGCCGAAGGTCGTGTCCTCGCGCGCGGCCATGGGAATGGCGCCGCCGCGCACCCGGCGCAACTCCCCGGCCACCTCCATTTCCATGAGGTCGCGGCGGATCGTTTCGCGGGAGACGCCGAAGTCCTCGACGATACGGTCGATCGACACCTGGCCATAGGCCGCAAGCAGCGAACGGATCTTTTGCTGGCGCTCTTCTTGCCACATCGCGCGGCCTCCTTTGCTGCTCTTATTGATAGGCGACGCCTCGCTTTGCCACAAGCGCCATATCTATCGCCGCATAAAAACTCACTTTGCCAACTAAAACACATATTGCCACATTGACGATTTGCATGTACGAAGAAAGCAGAGGCCGAAAATGGCCCCGTCAAACCCTTCAATCAGTCGGAAAACAGCGCCGGCGCACCAACCCGCATGACTGTGCGGGCGCGATGGCGGCTGCCTTGAGACCGGGAAAGCATCGAAGAGAGAATGACCAGCGCCGCCCCTATCGATGACCAGCATGTGGCCTTTGCCGTGGAACTGGCGGATGTCGCCCGCACCGTGCTGCGGGAAAACGACATGGCGCATGTCGACGTCACCGTAAAACCGGACCGCAGCCTCGTCACCGCGATGGACATCCTCATTGAGGACAGGTTGCGCGAGATGATTTCCGCGCGCTATCCGACCCATGGCATCATCGGCGAGGAACGCGACTGGGTGCGCCCCGGCAGCGATCATGTCTGGGTGCTCGATCCCATCGACGGCACGACGGCCTTCATTGCCGGCCTGCCGTACTATGGCACGCTGATCGCGCTTGCCGTCGGCGGCGTGCCGCGGCTCGGCATCATCGATATTCCCGCCATCGATTCCCGCTGGATCGGCGCCGAGGGCCGGCAGACGACGCGCAACGGCCGGCCGATCCGCGTGCGGGCCTGCCCCGCGATCGGGCAGGCGATCATGACCAACAGCAACCAGGATTATTTCGCTCCCGCCGAGCGTCCCGCGCTCGACCGGCTGCGGGCCGTTACCGGCGCGCGCTCCTATGGCGGGGCGAGCCTCAACTACGGCCTGCTCTCCGACGGGCGAACCGACCTGGCGCTCGACGGCGGCCAGAAGGTCTTCGATTTCGCGCCGTTCCGGCCCATCGTGGAAGGAGCGGGCGGCATCGTCACCGACTGGGCCGGCGCGCCGCTGACGCTGGAAAGCTCCGGCCAGCTCCTGGGTGCGGGCGACGCCGCCGTGCACCGCCAGGCGCTCGATCTGATTACCGACCTGAAGGCCGCCAAGGCCAGCGCGTAGCCTCGAAGACGAAAAAGGGGGGAACCCATGGGCATAGCGATTTCCAATCTCTCGGTGAAATACGGGGCCGAGACCGTCATTTCCGGTCTGTCCCTCGACATTCCCGAGGGCTGCTTCTTCACGCTGCTGGGGCCGTCCGGCTGCGGCAAGACCACGCTCTTGCGCACCATCGCGGGCTTCGCCCCGGCGAGCGGCGGGCACATCCGCTTCGGCGGCCGCGACGTCACCGAGCTTCCACCGCACAAGCGCGCCATCGGCATGGTCTTTCAGGACTACGCCCTTTTCCCCGACAAGACGGTGGCCGACAATGTCGCCTATGGCCTTCGCGCCCGCGGCGAGAAAGGCCCCGGCGTTCTCGACAAGGTGAAGGTCGCGCTGGAGCGCGTCGGCCTCGGCCATGTCATGGGCCGTCACCCGGCCGCCCTTTCTGGCGGCCAGCGCCAGCGCGTGGCGCTCGCCCGCGCCCTCGTCATCAAGCCGGCCGTGCTTTTGATGGACGAACCGCTTTCCAACCTCGACGCCAAGCTGCGCGTGCAGATTCGCGAGACGATCATCGAACTGCAGCGCGAAGCGAACATCACGACGGTCTTCGTGACGCACGACCAGGAGGAAGCCCTCTCCATGTCCGATCTCATCGGCGTGATGAACAAGGGCAAGGTCGAGCAGCTCGGTACGCCGCAGCAGATCTACGCGACGCCGCGCACCGGCTATGTCGCCGATTTCGTCGGCGCGGCCAACCGTTCCGAAGTGTCCGTGCGCCCGGCTTCCGCCGGCCTCGTCGAGGTCGAGTTCGCCGGCAGCCGCCTCGTGGCGACCGATGCGCTCGAAGGCCGGGCCGAGCGGGGCCTGCTCGTGCTGCGTCCCGAGGACCTGAAGATTTCCGCCGCGCCCGTCGATGGCCGGCAGTCACTGCCCGCGACGATCCGCGGCCGGCAATATCTCGGCGCGCGCACCAGCTACAGCGTCGAATGCGCGGGCGGTCTCGTCCTCAATGCCGAAATGCACGGCGCGGGGCACGACGCCTTCCTGCCGGGCGCCAGTGTCCATCTCGGTTTCGAGCCGGCAGCGGCCCGGGTGATCCGCTCATGACCCGCGTCGATCTCCGCTCTCCCTGGCCGTGGCTTTCGGCGCTTGCGCTGGGCCTTCTCGGCATCTTCGTGCTCTATCCGCTGCTCTACATCTTCACGGCGAGCTTCGTCGGGGAGGGCCGCTCGGGCTGGCTGCAGCTCATGGAGGATGGGCGCAGCCTTGCGGCCATCGGCAACACGCTGCTGCTCGCGACCGTCGTCACGTTGTTCTCCACGCTGATCGGCGTGCCGCTCGCCTATGTCTCGGCGCGCTACCGCTTCCGCGGCAAGATGTTCATCACGCTGCTGCCGCTCATCACGCTCGTCATCCCGGAAGTGGTGACGGCCCAGACCTGGCTGATGATCCTCGGCAACAACGGCGTCGTCACCCGGTTCCTGAAGGCCTACGGCATCTTCCTGCCGAGCTTCTACGGCTGGTTCGGCCTCATCACGTCGATGAGCTTCATCTATTACACCTATGTCTATATCGGCACGGTGGCGGCCATCGGCAAGTTCGACGCGCAGCTCGAAGAGGCCGCCCAGAGCCTCGGCACGGCGCCCGTTCGTTCGCGTTTCGACGTGATGCTGCCGGTCATCCGCCCGGCGATCCTCGCCTCGGCGCTGCTCGTCTTCACCATGGTCGTCGGCAACTTCGCCATCTCCACCATCCTCGGCCACAATGTGCCGCTGCTGTCGGTGGCGATCTACCAGGCGGCCGTCGCGGAGGGCGCGTCCAACCTCACCATGCAGAGCACGCTTGCCAGCACTTCGGTGCTGATCGTCATGGCCGTGCTCTTCATCAATCGCCGCATCATCGCCAAGGGCCGTTACGAGATCGTCCAGGGGAGGGGGGCCAAGCCGCAGCCGCTGAGGGGGACGCAAGGCGTGCTCGTCAGCGGCGCGGCTGGCATCGTCGTCGCCGTCTCGCTGCTGCCGCTCGTCACCATCGCGGTCGGCGCCTTCACGGTCTCGCGCGGCCCGGTCATGCGCTGGGGCGAATGGACGCTCGACAACATGGCGCGCGTCTTCATCACCGCGCCCGGCCCGCTGGTCAACTCGATCGTCTATGCCGGTATCGCCACCGTCATCTCGGTCGCCTTCTCCACACTGGTCAGCTACCTCGTCGTCAAGAAGCCGAACCTCGTCACGCCGCTGATCGACTATGTCTCGGCCATTCCGCTGGCGCTGTCCGGCACGGTGCTCGGCGTCGGCCTGCTGGCCTCGTTCAATGGCGGCTTCCTGGCGCTGACGGGCACCTCGACGATCATCGTGCTTGCCTATGTCATCCGTCGCATGCCCTTCGGCATGCGCAACGGCCAGGCGATCCTGCACAACATCCCGAACTCCATCGAGGAGGCCTCGATCAGCCTCGGCTCGCCGCCGCTGCGCACCTTCCTGCGCGTCGTGCTGCCGATGATGCTGCCCGCCGTCGCCTCCGCCGCGATCCTGACCTGGACGACCACGGTTTCCGAACTCTCGGCCTCGCTGCTCGTCTATTCCGGCGGGCGGGAAACCCTGCCGATCCAGATCTTCCGGCTCATCGATTCCGGCCTGATGGCCTACGCCTCGGCCTATGGCCTGGTGCTGGTCGCCGTGATCCTCGTGCCCGTCGTCATCGCCACCACCGTTTTCAAGGTCGACCTGTTCGCCTCGAAATGAAGACCCGACCGGCCGCGTGAGGGACGCGGCCGTCTCAACCACCAAGGAGGAACTGCCATGAAGAAACTTGCCGCAACCACGCTGCTGCTGACCGGCCTTGCCGCCGGCGCCAATGCCGCCGATCCAGTCATCTACACCACCAATCCGGTGCCGGCCGTCGAAGCCGTGCAGGCCGTCATCAAGGAGAAGGCGGGGCTTACCACCGGCATCATCACCGGCGGCAGCGGCGTTCTGCTGCGCCGTATCGAGGCGGAGAAGGCCGCGCCCCAGGGCGACGTCTTCTGGTCGTCTTCGGCCAACACGATGGGCGCCTTCAAGGACGTGCTCGAACCCTATGCCTCGCCGGAACTTGCCGCCGTACCGGCGGACCTGCGCGTCGCCGACGATTATTTCCAGCCGGCCAACGTCCATGTCGTGACGCTGATGGTCAACACCGACCAGCTCAACGGCACGGCCGCGCCCGCCGACTGGAAGGACCTCGCCGATCCGGCCTGGAAGGGCCGCATCATCCTTCCCGATCCGTCGAACAGCTCGACCGGCTACACCATCGTCTGGGGTCTTTCCAAGCTGCTCGACGCGGAGACCTACAAGGCGGTCGTCGCCAATCTCGTCGTTTCCTCCTCGTCCTCGGCCGTGCCGAAGGGCGTCGCGATGGGCGAATATGCCGCCGGCATCACCTTCGAGACGAACAGCTACAGCTATGTCGACGGCGGCCAGACGGAGATCAGCATCGTCTATCCGTCCTCCGGCACGTTCACGACGCCGGAATATTCCGCGCTCGTGAAGGGCGGCCCGGCGGGTGAGGACGCCAAGAAGGCGATCGACGCGCTGCTGTCCAAGGAATCGCAGATCGAGCTGCTGAAGGTCGCCTTCCGCCGCCCGAGCCGCACCGACATCAAGGTTTCCGACTACGTCAAGCTGCCGGAACTCTCCTCGATCAAGGTCTTCAAGATCGACGAGGAAGAGGCCGCCAAGAACCGTGACGCCTTCCTCGCCGAATGGGCCAACCTGCCGAAGGCCGGTTCGAGCGAATAACGGTCCTCCCGCGCAAGGACGTCGGCGGAGGTCCGCGCTTCAAGCGCCGGCGTCCTTGTGTCTGGGACGGCGTGTGGGCAATTCTCCTGCCCACACGCCGTTTGTCGTTTTCGCGGCCGCGTTGGCGGGTGCGATTGCCGGGAACCTTTGCGGCGCGCGGCCATTGGGACCTCGAAGGAGGTGCTCATGGCCATCATTCCGAACGATCCCAATCCCAATCTTGGTCTAGGGCCGGGGCCGGGGCCGAGCCCCGTGCCGGACCTGCCACCCATCGACAGGCCGACGCCACCGATCAGGGAACCGGAGCCCGACCGCCTGCCGGACGAAGAGCCCAATCCCAATCCGGACGAAAACGACGCGCCGGAAAAGCAGATGGACCAAAGCGCCGGCTAGAGTTTGTCAGGGGAAAGTGGAAACCGGTTTTCCCGAAAAGACAAACGAAAACAAAGGAATTTAGAGCATGTCTGGTTCAATCTGAACCTGACATGCTCTAGGTCTCCTTGTTGGTGAAACTGACATTGCCGAGGCCGGTGCCGATCGTGACCGCCGCCCACGCTTTGGCGTCCTTCATCCGCGGCAGTTCGGAGAGGCCCTGCACGACGGCATCGTTGTGCATGATGATGAAGGTCGGCTGGTCGGCGATGCGCGGAATGGCCTTGCGCAGGGCCTCCGGCAGGTTGAAGTGCGTGCTTTCCCAATTGCCGCCCGGCAGGTTCTGCCCGCCGCGGGCAATCGAGCCGTCCGCGGCGATGATGCCGGGGCAGCCGACACCGATGACAGGGGCAAGGCCGACACCGGCCTTTTCCGCCTTGCCGATAAGGCCTTCGATGAGCTGCACGAGATAGTCGATGGTGGCGGTGCGCCGCGGTTCGTCGTCGGCGTGGCGCCAGAGCGCGGACTTCCAGACCTTCGCCTCGGAGAAATCCGGCTCGTTCCCCAGCTTGACGACGCCGGCGCGGATGTTGGTGCCGCCGATATCGACGGCGAGAATCGCGTCATGCCCCTTCAGCATCCAGGCGGGCACGAGATGCACCGCGCCGAGAAGCCCGGCTTCGTCGGGGTGATTGGCGATCGCTGCGAGCGTGACCTTCAGCCCTTCGGCTCTCAGAAGCAGTTGGGCGCGGGCAATCGCCATCAGGCCCGCCTTGCTGTCCCGGAAGCCACCACCAACCGCGATCGTCTTCACGCCCTTCCAGGCGTCCTCCTGCAGATAGCGCGCGAGCGTCTCGGCCAGCGCTTCGCCCAGGTCGTCGACGGCGGCACGCACGAGCGCCGCCGCCGTGGTTTCCTCGTCCTTCAGGAACGCGTCGATCTCCTTTTTGGAGAGGTCGTCGGTCGCGGTGTCGCCCAGCGGATCCTCGCCGCCCTTGCGCGCCCGCTTGCGCCAGTCGTCGAGAAGCCTTCGGAAGGCGCCCTTGTTGGCGCGGTCGCCGACGAAACCCGCCTTATCGCGAATTTCCAGGCTGTAGCTCGCCACCGCCACGGCGGGCAGGTCCTCGGCTCCATGGGCGATGAGCGGACCGTTTTCCTCGGTCGATCTGACGGATTGCTTGGCCATGGACGTCTCCCTGCGAACTGCGATGCGGGAGGCAATGCGCCGGACATGGACTTGTTCCCTCGCCCCTTGTCGACGCGCATTCGCGATCTACTTGCCCTTCCAGCAGTGAACAGGAAAAGCGATGAGCGAACAGGAAAAATCGTGGCCGTCCGATGCCGCCGCCCGCCACCTTATTCGCCGTCTCGTCGACACGCCGGAGCGCTGGGCGCTCTTTCTCGACATCGACGGCACCCTGCTCGATCTTGCCGCCACGCCAGACGAAATCCAGGTGCCGCTGTCGTTGCCGGGCGATCTGGCGGGGGTTGCCGGACGGCTCGGCGGCGCGCTGGCGCTGGTGACGGGACGCAGCCTTTCCTACGCGGACGGGCTCTTCGCCCCGCACCGCTTTCCCATTGCCGGGCTGCATGGCGCAGAGTTTCGCGCGCCGGACGGGGCGGTGTCCGCCGTCGCCGAGACGGCGGCCTTTGCCATGCTGAAGCGCCGACTGGTGGAGAAGACGGTGTGGATGGAGGGCGTGCTGATCGAGGACAAGGGCGCGGCTGTCGCCGCGCATTACCGGCTGGCGCCCGCCTATGACACGGCGCTCGAGGGCATCATGCGCGATTTTGCGACGGAGGCGGGGCCGGGCTGGGTTCTGCAACCGGGCAAGATGGTTTTCGAAATCCGCCCCTCGCGCGCCGACAAGGGCGAGGCGGTGGCCGCCTATCTGGAGCAGATGCCCTTTGCGGGGCGTCTGCCGATTGCCATCGGCGACGACCTGACGGACGAAACCATGTTCGCCCTTGCCAATGCGCGCGGCGGCCAGTCGATCCGGGTGGGTTCCCTCAGCACCGCCACGGCGGCGCTGGCGAAGTCCTCGTCCCCCTCCGCGCTCCGCTCGGCGCTCTCTGTCATCGCGGCGGCGGACATGCGCAAGGTCGCCTCCGCCTCGTGAGCCTGGAACCGAAACGCCTCTTGCGCCTTTCTCCTGTATCCATGGAGGCAATGATGAAGCACAAACTTCTGGCAAGCGATGCGGGCGAACGCACTTACATTCTCGTTCTCGACGAGGGCGACGAGGCTTTCCGATGCATTGCGGATTTCGTCGAGCGCGAGGGCATCACGGCCGCTTCGCTGACGGCGATCGGCGCCTTCCGGGCCGCGATGATCGCCTTCTTCGCCTATGAGACGAAGAGCTATGAAAAAATCCCGGTCGAGGTGCAGTCGGAAGTGCTCAGCCTGATGGGCGACGTGGCGGTGGACGACAAGGGGAAGGCCAGCCTGCATTTGCATGTGGTGCTCGGCTTTGCCGACGGGAGCACGAAGGGCGGCCATTTCCTCGAGGGCTATGTCCGCCCGACACTGGAAGTGGTGCTGCGCGAGACGCCGTCTGCCCTGCGGCGCCGACACAATGCCGACCTCGGTATCGCGCTGATCGACCTCGCCTAGAGTTTGTCAGGTTCAGATTGAACCAGGCATGCTCTAAATTCTTTTGTTTTCGTTTGTCTTTTCGGGAAAACCGGTTCCCACTTTTCCCTGACAAACTCTAGCCGTCCGCGCCGTCCGACCAGAGAGTGCGAAGCGGCCCGTCACGGCCGTAGACCGGATCTGAGGCCGGGATTGGCAGGGTCGCGATGATCTGAAGCTCGCCCGGCGTTGCCGCGGCCGTCTCGATATCCGCGTGCTGACCGGGCGGATAGGCGCCGACGACCAAGAGATCGCCGCTGGCGCTTTCCCGCTTGTGCCCCGTACCGGCGGGCAGAACCAGACAGTCGCCCGCGCGTACGGAAACGCTTTTGCCATCGGGGCCGCCGAGCAGCAGTTCCGCCGTTCCCTCCGCAATGCCGAGCACCTCATGTGCGCCGACATGGTAGTGCTGATAGGAAAAGACGCCGTTGCGCCAGATATCCTGCCATCCCGCCTCGCGGAACAGCTGTTCAAAGGTGCCCGCGCGGTCCTTCTGCGCCGGCGGCAGGACGTCCCGGTAGACCAGCACGGGCAGGAAGGGGTGGTTGGGCACCCATTCGCTGGCGGGGAAGAAGAGGGTTTCGGGTTGTTTCATCGCAGCCTCACTTGTCCGCCTTCGGCACTTTGCCGAAATCCTTGCGTAACGCGTCCTTGGCCTTTTCCAGAGTCTTGCGGCGACTGTCGGGAAGCTGGTCACCCGCGCGGTTGATGTAGAAGGTCAGCATGGACATGGCCGAGCGGAAGGGGCTCGACTTGCGCCGGTCGCTCGCCTCCGCCGACTGCTTGAGGGACGCGGCGATCGTCACGGCGCTGCGCTGCTTGAAGACGCCGTCCTTCAGGTCCATCGCATCGCTGTTTTCCGTCACGTCCTGCGACCATTTCTTCTTTGCCATGGTCATTCTCCTCGGCGTTGCATGAGGAACCGCCCCGCCCCGCGAATGTTCCGGGAACTCCCGGCCGCATGCCGCATTAGAGATTTGGACACGTTTCCGGAGGTTGAAGCCCATGGACAACAAGGACCGACTGATCCTGGCGCTTGCCGCCCTGCTGCGCGCCGAGCGGGAAACGCGCGGTGCGCTGATGGAGGCTCTGGAGGAGGATTCCATTTCGCGCGAAGCGCTGCTCGCCATTCTTTCCGATCCCATTCCCATCGTCACGCAGGAAGACATCGCGTTTGCCGAACGCTTCGCCCTGTCGAAGCATCTGCCCATCGAGAGGAAGGGTTGATGGCGCCGCGCTCGTTCTGGAAGGGCTATCTGAAGCTCTCGCTGGTCACCTGCCCGGTGGCCATGTCTCCGGCCATCTCGCAGGAGGACAAGGTCCGCTTCCGCACGCTCAACGGCAAGACCGGCAATCCGGTGGTCAGCCGCTATGTCGATGCCGTCACCGGCAAGGCGGTGAACGAGGACGACGAGGTGAAGGGCTATCCGCGCGGCGAGGATGACTATGTGATGCTGGAGGACGAGGAGATCGAGGCGGTGGCGCTGGAAAGCACGCGCACCATCGACATCGAGACTTTCGTGCCGCGCGAATCCATCGCATGGATCTGGTACGATTCCCCGCATTATCTCGTGCCGAACGATGCGGTCGGCGAGGAGGCGTTTTCCGTCATTCGCGAGGCCATGGCCTCGACCGGAACGGTCGGCATTTCCCGGCTGGTGCTCTATCGCCGCGAACGGGCAGTGATGCTGGAGCCGCGCGGCAAGGGCATCGTCTTGTGGACGCTGCGTTACGGCGACGAGGTGCGCGAGGAGAAGCATTATTTTGCCGGGCTCAAGCAGGTGAAACCGGAATCGAAAGCCCTGTCGCTGGTCAAGACGCTCATCAAGCAACGCACGAAGGACTGGGATCCGAAGATGGCAGACGATCCGGTGCAGGAACGGCTGCTCGATATCATCGCGGCGAAGAAGAAGGGCCGCAAGCGCCCCGCCAAGACCAAGACGCCGCCGCCGTCGGCGGGCAATGTCATCAATATCATGGATGCCCTGCGCAAGAGCATCAAGGCGGAAGGCAAGGGCAAATAGGTCACCCCCTGGCCTTGCCTTTCAGGGGCATTGCGGCCTTGGTGAAGTCTTCCCATGGATCGGCCTTGAGGGCATGCAGGCGTGTCGGCGTATTCTCGACGGTGAAGTAGGCCGGGCCGATATCGGCGTTGAGCTCGTCCCAGGCGAGCGGCATGGAAACGGCCGCACCGGGCCGGGCGCGCGTGGAATAGGGCGCCACCGCCGTCATGCCGCGCTGGTTGCGCAGATAGTCGATGAGGATCTTGCCGCGCCGCTTCGACTTGGTGATGGTGGACACGTATTTGTCGGGGCTGTCCTTGGCCATGGCATCGGCGATGCCCTTGCAGAACGCCTTGACCGCGGGCCAGCGCGCCGAGGGTTTCAGGGGCGCGCAGACATGCAGGCCCTTGCCGCCGGACGTCTTGACGAAAGCGTTGAGCCCGGCCGCCTCGAGACGCTGTCGCGTTTCCTCCGCTCCGTCGATGACCGCCTGCCAGGCGACGCCCTCGCCGGGGTCGAGGTCCATGATGATGCGGTCCGGTCGTTCCCAGTCGGCGAGCGTCGAGCCCCAGGGGTGGATTTCCAGCACCGCCGACTGCACGAGGCCCATAAGCCCGTCGATGTCCTCGATGGCGACATAGGGTTCGTCATCCTTCTCCGCCGGGTCCTGCACCTCGACGATGTTGGCATTGATGCCCTTCCAGGCGTGTTTCTGGAAGAAGGTCTGGCCGTCTATGCCGCTTGGCGCGCGCAGCAGGGCGAGGGGGCGGCCGACGATGTGGGGAGCGATATAGCGCCAGACCTCGGTGTAGTAGTCGGCAAGCCCTTCCTTGGTGACGCCCTCGTCCGGCCAGTAGACGCGATCGGGATGGGTAAGGCGCACTGTGCGGCGGGTTGGTCTTTCGGCCTCGGTCGCTGTGGTTTTCGTCCGCGTCTTCGGCATTTCGGCGATGACCTCCGTGGCTGGCTTGTCTTCCCTCAGGCCCCGGAAGGAAGCATGACGCAGATGCCCGTCGGCCGTCCAGGCGCGAAATTCCACCTCCGCCACCAGTTCCGGCCGGACATAGCGCGCCTGCCGCGCCTCCTCCGCCGTCAGCTTGCGGCCGAAGGGGCTTTCGTCCGTGCGCATGCGCGAGAGGCGCTTGAAGAGATCGGCGGCGACGGGGGCGCTGAAGCCGGTGCCGACGCGGCCGACCGGCTCCAGCTTGCCGCTCTTGTAGACGCCGAGCACGAGCGACCCGATGGCCTGGCGTGAGACGGTGGAGGGCACGTAACCGCCGATGACGAATTCCTGCCGGGCCGAGCATTTCGACTTGATCCAGCTTTTGCTGCGTCCTTCGCGATAGGGTGCGTCGCGCAGCTTGGAGACGACGCCTTCGAGACTGAGCCGGCAGGCATGGCGCAGCACCAGCGCGCCATTCTCGTCGAAATGGCCGCTGTAGCGCAGGATGCCAGCGGTTCCCGGAACCAGTTTTTCCAGCAGCGCCTTGCGCTCTTCCAGCGGCATGCGGGTCAGGTCGTAACCGTCGAGATGGAGGAGATCGAAGGCGTAGAAGACGAAGCGGTCGTCGCGCCCTGCACTGAGATCTGCCTGCAGGGCGGAGAAATCCGAGGCGCCGGCGCCGGTTTCCACCACAAGCTCGCCGTCGATGAGCGCCGTGCCGACCGGCAACGCCTGAAGTGCCGCGGTGACGCCCTTGCCGAACTTCTTCGTCCAGTCGAGCCCGCTACGGGTAAAGAGCTTCACCCGCCCCGCCTCGATGCGCGCCTGAAGCCGGTAGCCGTCGAACTTGATCTCGTGTAGCCAGCGGTCGCCGGGCGGCGGCGTGCTGGCGAGGGTAGCGAGGGTCGGTGGCAGGAAATCCGGCAGCTTTGCCTTGCGCGCACCCTTGATCCCGGACGGATCGGGCGCCTCTGCCTCAGGCGTTTCCGCTTTGGCCTTGGCAGCCTTGCGGGAGGATTTGCGGATGCGACCCGTCCTGGAGGACCAGCCCGGCTCTTCTCCGGCGACCGCGGCGATCTCTCGTCCCGTCTTCACCGACCGGGGCTGCTCCTCAAGGAGGTCATCGTCGCCCTCGGCCACGGCGAATTCGTCGTCGCCCTTGATCAACAGCCAGTTCTCCCGCTTTTCGCCCGGCTTGCCGTGCATGCGCACGAGATGCCAGCGGCCGCGCAGTTTCTCGCCGTCGAGCGAAAATTCGAGATGGCCTTTCGCATAGGCTTTCCGCGCGTCGCCGATCGGCTCCCAGGTGCCGCGGTCCCAGACGATGACGGTGCCGCCGCCATATTCGCCCTTGGGGATCGTGCCCTCGAAATCGCCATAGGCGAGGGGGTGGTCCTCCACATGCACGGCGAGCCGCTTTTCGCTGGGGACAAGGCTCGGACCGCGCGTCACCGCCCAGCTCTTGAGCACGCCGTCCATTTCGAGACGAAAATCATAGTGGAGCCGTGTCGCATCGTGTTTCTGGACGACGAAGCTGTGACCGCCTTTCCGGCCCTTGCGCCCCTTGGGTTCGGACGTGGCCTTGAAATCCCGTTTCTGCCTGTAGACGTCGAGGGTCGCCATGCTCACCCCGCCTTTCGGCGACGCGCCGCCGGCTTGTGTGTGGCGGCGGGTTTCTTCGTGCCGCGCTTGACGGCGCTCTGGCGCAGGGCCTCCATGAGGTCGATGACCTTGCCTTCGGCCTTCGGTTTGACCGGCTTGATCTTTCGCCCTTCGATCTTCGCCTTCACCACCTCCGCCAACGCGGCATCGTAGCGGTCATCGAAGGTCTTCGGATCGAAACGGCCGCTTTTCGTGCGGATGATGTGCTCGGCCAGTTCCAGCATCTCGCCCTTGAGCTTGATGTCTGGAATGTCCGCAAAGGCGTCCTCCGCCGAGCGCACCTCGTAGTCGTAGTTCAGCGTCGTTGCGACGAGACCGTCCGCCTCGGCGCGGATGAGGAGCGTGCGCACGCGGCGGAAGAGGACGGTCTCGGCCAGCGCCGCCACCTTCTGCGCCTTCATGCCGTCGAGGATCAGGGCGAAAGCCTCCTCGGCATGGCGGTCGGAGGGAGCGAGATAGTAGGGCTTGTCGAAATAGAGATCGTCGATCTCGCCGCAGGCGATGAAGGCCTCGACCGCCAGGGTCTTGTCGCTTTCGGGCACGGCCGCCGCGACCTCTTCGGCGTCGAGCGCGATATAATCGTTCTCGCCCGCCTCATAGCCCTTCACCTGGTCCTCGCGCTCCACCACCTTGCCCGTCTCGCTGTCGACGAACTCGCGGTGCAGCCGGTGGCCGGTGCGGCGGTTGAGCATATGGAAGGAAATGCGCTCGTTCGTCGAGGCGGCCGTGTAGAGCGCGACCGGACAGACCAGTTCGCCCACCTTCAGGAAACCTTTCCAGTTCGCTCTCGGCGCCACCGTAGCACTCCGTTCCAAAGCGGAGGCAATGCCCGGCCTGTCGTCTTTGTTCCGGCGCACCCGGTTTCCGCCTGGGACGAACGGCAAAAAAGACCGCCGCGAAACGGTGCGTTTCGCGGCGGCGGTTTTGGATGACGGCAGCGCCGGTTAGGCTGCGTAGGCCATGCCAGTGCGGCCGGACTGCGGCGCGGCGCCGGTATTGCCCAGCTTGAACTGGGCCAGCAACGCGTTGAGTTCCGCGGCCTCGACGGCAAGGCCATGGCTGGCGGCCGACTGCTCGGCCAGCGCGGCATTCTGCTGCGTGCCCTGGTCCATCGTGTTGACGGCCGTGTTGATCTCGTTGAGACCCGTCGACTGCTCGCGTGCGGCAAGCACGATGGCGTTCACATGGCCGTTGATCTCCTGCACCTCGCGCACGATGGCTTCGAGGGCGGCGCCCGTCTCGTCGACCAGCGACACGCCGGAACGGACCTGATCGCTTGACGTCGTGATGAGCGCCTTGATCTCCTTGGCCGCATTGGCCGAGCGTTGGGCGAGTTCGCGCACTTCCTGCGCCACGACCGCAAAGCCCTTGCCGGCTTCACCGGCGCGGGCCGCTTCCACCGCGGCGTTCAGCGCCAGGATATTGGTCTGGAAGGCGATGCCGTCGATGGTGCCGATGATGTCCGAGATCTTGCGCGAGCTCTCGTTGATGCCCTGCATGGCCGAGACGGCGCGGCGCACCACCTCGCCCGATTTTTCGGCCCCCGTGCGGGTGCGCGAGACGAGCGAACCGACTTCCTCGGCGCGGCGGGTCGAATCCTTGACGGTGGTGGTGATCTCTTCCAGCGCGGCGGCGGTTTCCTCGACCGAGGCGGCCTGCTGTTCGGTGCGGCGGGCAAGCTGGTCGGCGGAGGCGCGGATTTCGCTGGCGCCGCCATCGATGGCCATCGCCTTTTCACCGACCGTCGACAGGGCCTTGTGCAGCTTGGTCACGGAATGGTTGAAGTCGCTGCGCAGGCGATCGAGATCGCCGGCAAAGGGCGTGTCGATGCGCGATGCGAGGTCGCCTTCGGCAAGGCGGCCGAGGGCATCGGCGACGGAGCCGACCGCGAAATTGACGTTGCGGGCTTCCTCGGCCTTGATCGCTTCGCGGTGCTGGCGCTCCTGTTCGGTGAGGCCCTGGTTTTCCTCCGCTTCGCGGGCAAGGCGGCCACGTTCGATGATGTTCTCGCGGAACACGGCGACGGCGGCGGCCATCTGGCCGATCTCGTCCTTGCGGTCGCGGTCGGGGATTTCCTCCGAAACATCGCCGCGGGCAAGCTTGCTCATCATGCCGGTCATGCGCATCACCGGCTTGACGACGAGGCTGGAAAGCAGCAGCGAGAGAACGCCGATCATGGCGAGAACCCCGACGACGGTGCCGATGGTGGCGGCGACGCGGAATTCGGAAATGCCCGCATAGGCCATGTCGCGGTCCACGATCAGGCAGAGATACCAGCTATCGAGCACCGGAAGACCTGCCACCGGCACGAAGCTGACGAGCACGCGCTTGCCGCCAAGCTCGGTTTCCATCAGGCCCTTGCCGTCGATCGCGGGCGTTTCCTGCGGGAAGACGTCCGTCAGGGGCTTGGCCACCAGATCGCCATTGGGGTGGACGAGCACGGTGCCGGACTTGTTGACGAGGAAGGCGGAGCCCATGCCGCCGAGATCGACCTCACCGATCATGCCGAGCAGGCCCTGCAGCGGGAAGTCGGTGCCGGCGATGCCCATGAGCTTGCCGTCACGCATGACGGGCGCGGTGGCGCTGATCACCAGCTTCTGCGTGGCGGAATCCACGTAAGGGTCCGTCAGAACCGGTGCGCCGCGGGCGACCGTGTCCTTGTACCAGCCGCGTTTGCGCGGGTCGTAACCCTCCGGCATCTTGGCGTCCGGAAGGCGGGTCATGACGCCCTCCTCGCTGCCGAAATAGACCAGGGCGAATTCCTTGGCGAGCAGCGGGTTGTTGAAGCCCCGGAGGATTTCGTCGGCGCTCTGCGTATGGCTCACGCCGGCGCCGACAAGTTCCGTCAGCATGACGCGCGCATTCAGCCAGTTGGCGATGCCATTGGCGGCCAGTTCGCCGGAGGACTGGATCTCCGACGCGACGCCGCTGGATGTCGCATTGCGCTGCAGGCTGTCGATATAGACCGAAAAGCCGCAGAAGGCCGCCACGACGGCAAGCGAGGCCGCCAGGAGTATCTTGGTCATAAGGTTGAGACGTGCGCTCAAGGAATTCCCCCCGTATTCCACCATCGACCGCATGCCCTGGAAAGGCTCGGATCCGGCAGGTCAAAAATGTCTTGGAAATTGTGCCGTCATGGCGGTGACGAAGCGAATGCGCTCCCGGGCCGTGAGAGTGGAGGCAGATGGTTAAAACTCGCCTAAAAGGCGCAGTAGCAGTTTTTGCCTATTGGGTTGAGAAAGGGTGCTCGCAGCACCTCTGTGTCGCGGCTATCCGCAGCCCCAGAACCGCGGCAGACCACCGGGCAGCCGCATTTGCCGGGGAAATGCACCTTTCCCCGCGTTCCGGCGGTTGCCTGTCCGGTGTCGGTATGTTCAAAAAGATAGACCTGAATTGTCCAGGTTTCCGTTCGCCGTCAAAGCCGGGCGGGAGCTTGAGGGGGAGTATTGCGTGACTGCGAGGACATTCGGCAAGTCGTCGGTCGAGGCCGTTCAGCGTGAGAAGGAGCGGCTGGCCGCCCTTGAAAACCTCGATCTTCTCAACAGCCCGCGGGACGAAGGTTTCGATCGCATCGTCCGGTTGATACAGCAGGTCTTCGGCGTCGACATCGGCCTCGTTTCCCTCATCGACGGTCACCGGCAATGGTATCAGGCCTGCTCGGGTCTCTCCGCCGATGAGGT